>NZ_QGGB01000003.1:0-300000 GCF_003150675.1 Rhodohalobacter mucosus
TCAAATATATCGTACTAAACTTCCAGGTTGACATTTGATTTATAACAAAGCAATTCCTGCTGACGGGTTCACGTTTGTTGCTCAACTTTAAAGCTGATTGCCCCGCAGCAGATTTGCCAAACCGTTAGGTTACCTTCAATAGCATTTTATGACATTTGTTGAAATTATAGCCAGTCACAATTCTTGGGATGCTGAAAGAGAGAAGCTGAATGAAGTTATTGAGTTATTAAATGCTAACGGTTTAAGTGTTAAAGCTGGATCAAGGTTATATAGATATCAACGAATACTAAAGGCGCTAGAAGACGAAAATATTGAGGACTTACCGAAAGGTTTTACGCTAAAAAAGTTTCATCAAATAGCTTCGGAAATTCATCAACTTCATACTGGTGTTGTTGAATTAAGCAATTCAAAAAATTTTGCTGAGTGGTCTGATAAATTAAGCTTCATAATTTCAGGAAAAGAATTGCCTGAAAGTGATTCAGACTACACTGCTAGAAATTATCAATTTGAATTATACATTGCAGGATTGATAAAAAAATCAGGTTTGGAACCACTTCATAGAGAGCCAGATATTCAGATCAATCAAGATGGAAAGAATTTTGGTATTGCAATCAAAAGGTCAAATTCATTCAATAAATTAGATGAAATTTTAAAAAAGGGCCGTAAACAGATAGTCAAGACGGGAGTGCCAGGTATTATCTTTGTAGACGTGACTAGAATATCTAATCCTGAAAATTATATTGCATATGCGAATTCTGTAAATGACGTAACAAAAGACCTGATTAGATTCCTAGACTTATTCTATGAAAAAAATTATTCCTCAATGAGAAACATTATATCACACAATCTGGTATTTGGAATCGCATTATATGCCTCATGCTTATGTAATATTAACGGAGCTTTAGGGCATTCTTCTAGAATTACTATCAAGAGTCTTTGTTCTGAAACAAGTCCTTATATAATTGATTTATCTTACTTTGCTAATTCGTTGAGAAATGTATTACAATAGCCAAAGGTAACCTAACAAAGCGTTTTAATCGGACGCGGACGGGGTTCGATGAAACTTGTTTCTGTGGAATTAATTACGCTACTTCAAAAGAAATCATAATCCCCGCGCCGTTTAAACGCTGGGTCGTTAGCCATATTTCTATGATTCAAGCCCCGAAACAACTGCTTTTTATACTTCTATCCCTTATTTGTCTTCCTGCTTTTGGTCAGTCCGGCTCTTTTACCGGTAAAATTGTCTACGAATACTAGTTTCTGAATCCGGCTACCGGTGAGGACATCACCAGCAGCCTGGAACAATTCTTTGGCAGGGAACAGCACTATTATATTAACGAACAAAACTATAAAGCCTACGACGAAAAGGGGCAGCTGAGCCAGCTTTACAACAGCGGAACCAATACCTATTATTTTTTCAATTCCGTAAACGGTCAGTTCATCGAACTGGATGCAGGTACAAACAGCTCCGGGCCCGTCTCGGTTGAGCATTTTGAAGAAACCGGGCAAATTCTCGGCCGTGAATGTAGAAAGCTGGTTGTTAAAACCGATACGGAAGAGACCATTTACTGGTATAGTCCTGAGATTTCCGTGAATCCTGAACATTTCAGTAAACATAATGTTGGCAACTGGAACAGATACCTGAAAGAGAGCCAGGGTGCACTCCCCCTTAAGTATACGGTGAAGACGCAAAATTATACCTTGATTTCTACAGCTGTTGAGATTGCAGCATTAAACCTGTCGAAAAACGATTTCGATATGGTTACTGAAACCGGGGAAGAGTAACAGACAACTTTTACTAAAGGGTACAAGCCAACAAAAAGCTGACAGCTGACAGCTGAAGGCTGAAAGCTGATAGCTGATAGCTCCATTAAGTCCCCAGCCCACATCAACGGAAAATGTTATCGATCTGTGAACTTTTTGAACGGGATGTTTACAAACTTTATCGGTTGATCGGTTCATATCACATATATTGTTCTGTTCGCATTACCGGAACTTCGGGAAGCGCTTAAACCGGTTTTTATTTCTGAGGAAATGCTGCCGCTCTGCGGGATGTTCCAAAGAACAGAATTCCATTAACCTGAAAAAATCTGCCGTGACTCCAAAAACACTGTCCGCCTTTGCTGCCGTCTGCATCCTTCTCTGCATCTCCTGCACAACGCAGCAGAATAACACCGGGTTTATGCTGGACGGAAAGCTGCATAACGCCGATCCAAACAGTATCTACCTGTACCAGGCAAAAGGCCTTAACGCAAATGAATATGACGTGGTGGATACGCTGTCCGTACAGGACGACAGCACTTTTTCCGCATCCTACAGCCTGGAGCCTCACTTTTATGAGCTCCGAATCAATGATTCGCTGGAGGTGAACTTTGTAGCCGATGCGGGTCAGCAGATCTCGATTCAGTTTACCCCAGAAGGCGAGGTTGAAATTACCGGTTCACCGGATACGGATCTGTTTGAAGAGTATGAAGCATTCCGGATGGATGTATTGAGAACGACCGTCTACCCGATCCGCGACCGGCTCGACAGCCTGATCGACGCCGGCAACCCGGATGACGCGCAGCGCATCGAAGAGCTCGGCGGCCGCGTACTGGTTGCCGAAAAAGCCTACCGCGATACGCTGGTCTATGCGGTGGAGGACCTGGGAACGTCGATCGCCATCTATCCGACCATGGTGCGCTGGAACGGCGATGAGGATATGGCCTTCTACAACAACCTGGCAGAGGAATTTTCTGAGGAGCATCGCGGGCTTGAGGTTGCGGAGTTGGTCTCGGAGAAGGTGCGGATCCTGGAGCAGGTTTCCATCGGGGGAGAGGTTCAGGAGATCGTGGCCCCGGATCCGTCAGGCGAGGAACGGTCGCTCTACGACAACATGGGAACGGTTACGCTGATCGACTTCTTCGGCAGTTGGTGCGGTCCGTGCAGGTCGGAGAGTGCCCATCTGGGCAGGATGTATGACAAATACAATGACGACGGATTCGAGATATTCGGTTTCGGCATCGAATTCACCCGCGAGAGCTGGCTCCGTGCCCTGGAGCAGGACAACCGCACGTGGACCAACGTCTCCACAGTGGACGGCTATACGAGCGACGTTGCCAGGGAGTACGCGATCACCGCGCTGCCCAAGAACTTTTTGGTGGATGAGGACGGCGTGATTGTAGCGAAGGATGTTCACGGAGATGAGCTGGAACGGAAGATTTTGGAGATTTTGGATAAGGAATGAGGTTGAGGGGTGAGGTTGAGGTTAAGGTTGAGGGGTGAGGTTTAAGGTTGAAGGTTGAAAGTTGAAGGTTCAGGCAGAGGTTGAAGGGCCAGTCTGAGGTTAGTCTCAATGGAGATGGGATTGTGTACGGGGATTGGGTGGGATACCACGTGTGCCAATCGACTTATCAAAGATTAAAAGGCCCAATCTAATCGTTTACATACAGAAAACTGCGCTGAAGCCATGTCCCGGAGGGACATTTGGTCGGTAGCCCGGAAACGGGCGCCGTGGCCACCTCCGGCCGGGATTTGTGAAAAATATCTGGGCCGGTTCCGGAGGTGTTGCTGGGATCAGGTTGAGGGATGAGGTTGAGGTTGATGCAGAGGGTTAAAGGTTGAAAGTTGAAGGTTAAAGGTTAAGACGGGCAACATGCAACCTTCAACGTGTAACATGTAACCGCCACCCGGCAACTCGTAACCATCAACCTGTAACCGCCGTCCGGCAACAGGTTCCGATTCCTTGGCAGCAACATGCAACCTTCAACCTGTAACCTGTAACTGCCTTCCGCCAACCTTATTCAGGCATCAACACCCGACTGCCAACTCCCGACTCCCTAAGGGATCAATTCAACGAATCCGGCGAGCTGCTCAGGCCAAGCTGTTCTTTCATTCGCTTTAATCCTTCACTGGCTTTCTGTTTCCAGTCTTCGGTGACGTAGCGGCGGACCATCAATACGGATGAAGGAGCACTGTCGGCGACAATATCGGTCACGGTTCCAAACAGAACCTGGCGGATGCTCCATTCATGCGATGCGCCGATAATGGTCAGATCGTAGGACTCCTCGTTATACTCTTCAAGAATGCCGTTCGTGATGTCCGGGGCGACACGCACTTTGATCCGGACACGGTCGGGAGAATCGGTCAGGGTCAGCACAAATTTTCGCAGCCTCTCTTCTTCATCCTCAAGATCCGTGCCCTCCTTCACCAGGCGAAGCAGGGTAAGCGTGGAATTCATATTACGGGAGATTCGCAGCCCGATCTCCAGTCCCAGCTGCGCATGATAGCCGCCGCCCCACGGAAGCAGAATGGAATCGATCTTTTCAAAACCGCGGTCTTTAAACACACCCACATCCGCCTTGGTATCGCTGATGATCTTTTGCACCGGCGACTTGTGAATTCGACCAATATTAAATTCACCCTTCCAGCCCATTAATATCATATCGGCCTTGCGCTGCTCCGTTTCGTAAATGAGTCCGTTAAAGACGTTGTACGCCGCTTCGGAGACAGCCTCGAAGGTGGTTTTGTCCAGGATCTCTTCCTTGCCCGATGCGGCATCCGGCTCTTTCCGCTCGTACTTTTTGAAGGTCTCCCTGATTTTGCCCTCTACTTTATCCCGCTCACTGAGTTTCTTGCGAATCGTGGAGAGGGGCGTCTGATAGGGAACCTTCACGATGCTGAGTCCCGTTACCTTGCCGCCCTCCGTCTCACCCGTGGCGATAAACTTGCTTACCCGCAGCAAAACTCCCTCTGTTTTGGGATTGGCAAGCGCCGTTAGAATATGGCGCGGCTCTTTGGCATTCAGCTCCCGTACGCCGGGCGTCCACTCTTCGGTCA
The DNA here is from genome assembly GCF_003150675.1 of Rhodohalobacter mucosus. Classification (NCBI taxonomy): domain Bacteria; kingdom Pseudomonadati; phylum Balneolota; class Balneolia; order Balneolales; family Balneolaceae; genus Rhodohalobacter; species Rhodohalobacter mucosus. The sequence continues at coordinate 4,819 of NZ_QGGB01000003.1, forward strand.
CTTCAGCCTCGTGGCGTTCAATCGGCTGTGTAAAGATTTTCAGACCGGACTGCTCCCAGTTCTTTTTCAGTTCGGGCAGCGAATGCTCAAACTCAACTTTGGACCGTCCCCAGGCCGCGTACCAGATCAGGCTTCCCGTGATGAGAACAACCACCGCAATCTGTGCAAAGGTACCCGAGTAGATGATGATGCCGAGACATCCCAGAGCCGCGAGGATCTGCAGTCCGGGCGTGCCGGGTGATCGATAGGTAGGTTTGTACCAGTCGGGGTTGGATGCGCGCAATATCACGCAGCCGATGTTGAGCGCTGCATAGCTGTAGAGCTGAAGCACGCTGGCAACCTTGGCAAGGTCTTCCAGGCTGTCGAGCAGCAGAAAGGTCAGCGCCAGGATCCCCGTAAAGATAATGGCACGGTACGGCGTGAGACGCGTTTCATGGATTTTGCTCAGCCAGTTGGGCACCATCCGATCGCGCGCCATGGCCAGGTTGATGCGGGACGAGGCCAGAATACTTGCATTGGCGGAAGAGACGGTGGCCAGCAGTCCGGCAAAAATGAGGACAACCACACCCGGATTTCCAAGCATGGTTCGCGCTGCTGCGGTAAGCGGGTCGCGGACGGAACCGATGGTATCCTGCGTAAACATCCCGCCGATAACCAGCAGAATGACCACGTAAAGAATCGTCACAAGCGCAACCGAACCGATCAGGGCGCGCGGCAGGTTCTTGGACGGCTCCTTGATCTCCTCTGCGACGGCCGCAATTTTCACAAACCCGAGAAAGGAGACAAAAACCAGTGCGGTGGTTCCCATGATAGGGGAGGTGCCGAAAGGAAAAAACGGGCTGAAATTATTCGTATCGATATTGAAGACGCCCAGGAAACTGAACGAACTCAGAATCACCAGAAGAGTAAGAACCACGACCACCTGGGTCCGGCCGGACTCCTTGGCACCGATCACGTTCAGCACAGTCAGAAGAACACCCCCGATAAAAGCGCCCCAAAAGGCGGTGACCGGCAGAAACTGGCTCAGATACTCACCCATCCCGTACAGGTAAAAGGCAATGGCGAATGTGAGGCTGAGCCAGATTCCCACGCCCGAGATGGCTCCCAGGGCGGGGCCGAGGGATCGGGAAACAAAATAGTAGTCGCCGCCCGATGTCGGCATGCCGGTAGCCAGCTCCGCCGCGCTGGAAGCGGTGATCATACAAACGATGCCGGAGAGGATGTAGGCGAAGATGGCCGCAGGCCCCGACATCTCCAGGGCAACCCCCGCAAGCAGAAAAATACCCGCACCGATCATGGTCCCTGCGCCAATGGTCAGCGCGTCCCAAAAACCCAGTTCTCTTTTAAGTTCGCTCATTCAGAATCAGTTTATTTGATGAGGGTCAATCTACAGAACCTTTCTGACTTCTCAAGTTTAAATACAGTTTTGCAGATTTGGGATGGGAAAAACCGGGGAGAACGTCCATTTCCGGGTAAAGAAATCAATCCTCAGAGCAGTCTGCTCTTTTTGCCTTTTTAACCTGCCGTTCGTTAATTAACGGTTGCGAATTCCCTTTTGCACAACCGATTCGCAATCTCTTCACCCGATCACCCTGAATCCGGAACTGATTGAAACCGCTGTTGCACATCGACGCCATTCCGATCTTTGAGAAAACGCAGCAGGAACTGATTTCCCTGCTGGAATCACTGTCGCCCGAAGAGTGGGAGTCGCCAACCTCCAGTGCGGATTGGCGCGTAAAGGATATTGCGGCCCATCTGCTGGACGGCGATCTGAGGCGGCTCTCCATTCACAGGGACGGGCACCGGCTGCCGGAACCGTCGGCGCCTCCCGACACCCATGAATCCCTCGTGGAGTATCTGGACGGACTGAATGCGGACTGGATCAGGGCTTCAAAAAGATTAAGCACCGCATTGATTATTGAGCTGACAGCGTTCACCACTCCGAAAGTGGTAGCACATTTCAGGCAACTGGATCCGGAGGGCACGGCTCTTTTTCCCGTGGGATGGGCCGGCGAAACCGAGTCGCAGAATTGGTTTGACATCGCCCGGGAGTACACCGAAAAGTGGCACCATCAGCAGCAGATCCGGGAAGCGGTTGGGCGTCCGCTGCTGACAGACACGTTGTGGCTTTCGCCGCTTATCGACACGTTAATCCGCGGCGTCCCGGCGGTGTATAACCGCTATGCCGCCGATTCAGGTCATGAATCCATGGAGATCGTGATATCCGGCAGCATACATAAGCGCTGGATGTTGTCAGTAAGCGCTTCGGGATGGGATTTATATAACCCGGAAGAAGAGAAGGCAGAGACCACGATTGAAATGAGTGATGATACGGCCTGGCGCCTGTTTACAAAGCGATTGCATGAGGACGAGGCACTCAAGCGAATGCGCATATACGGAAACCGGGATCTGGGTAAGCTCATCGCAAAGACCGTCTCGTTTATGAAGTGACGGCCGGACGAAGATGTAAGCATACCTGACTTTTTCTTTAATGGATTTATCTATATTGCCGGCAGTGCAGTCATGCTCAGTGCAGCTCCAGGGTATAAGATCAAACCATCATAAAACAAGATCCTCCTCGCATGAAGAACATAAAAAGTCTGCTCCTGCCATTTTTATTTCTCTTTCTATTCCTGTCCGCTCTGGTTGGATGCACCGCTGGGAACCAGGAAACAGATTCACAAGAACTATCGGAATACTTTGATGCCAGCACGCTTCCTGCAGCCGTGATGGGCAGCGTGTCCGCCACGGAAGACACGGAATGGCATACGTTCGGTCCGTCTGTTTGGGACGAAGAAGAAGCAGTGACAGAAGACCATATTTTCAGAATTTTCTCCATGACCAAAGCGATTACCTCCGTTGCCGCCATGCAGCTCGTGGAGCAGGGTCTGATCGGCCTGGATGAGCCGCTGAATGAGCTGATGCCCGAATTGGCGTCGATTCCCATTCTTACGGAAAGCGGGGAGCTGGTTCAAAGCGATGCCCCGGTCACACTCAGGCAGCTGCTGACCCATACCGCCGGTTTCGGCTACGATTTTACGTCCGAGCGACTGGCCGCGTTCAATCCGGATGACTGGGAGTATGCAGATAAACCCAGGTTGTTTGAACCCGGTGCGCGATGGCACTACGGCACCAGTACGGACTGGGCCGGAAAGGTTGTGGAAAAAGTGAGCGGGCAGGATCTGGAGACCTACTTCAGGGAGAACATCACCGGTCCGCTGGGGATGGACCGTACCTGGTTCAATGTGCCGGACAGCCTGAAGGAGAACATTGTCTCCTGGGGAACGCGCGACTCCACCGGATTCAGCGAGTACGACCGCATTCCCCAGCAGCCTGCAGCGGAGTACAGCGGAGGCGGTGGACTCTACGGTTCACCGGCCGACTATCTGACGTTTCTGACCTGTCTGCTGAATGACGGACAGTATGAAAACGGACAAATTCTGCAGCCCGAAACGGTGGCCATGCTTTTTGAAAATCAGCTGCCGGAGGGAATGACTATGGATCACAATCTGCCGGAAGAGGGCTTGCCACCGGTTGTGGGCGCCTTTCCGGACGAAACGGACACCTTCGGCCTGGCCTGGGCAATCGAGGCCAGTGAAGATGAAGACGTGAGGTCGAAGGGAGCCGCCTATTGGGCGGGAATAGCAAATTCCTACTACACCATCGACAGAGTAAACGGAATTGCGGTTGTCTATTTCACGCAGTTCCTGCCGTTTAATGACAAGGAGAGCCATGATTTTTACCGGTTGTATGAGGAGCAGGTTTTTTCAGGAATGGGCATAGGTAATGAGTAATCGAGGCTGCAAAATTTTTAGGATGATGGTCGCTAGTCAATGGTCAATAGACGGTCCAGGTCAAATGACCAATATGGCAGACATCCATAATTTCCAAAACCTGCCATTGCCAATTAATCAAAAAACTCAACACTTAACACTCATCACTCACAACTAAGATGATTACACTCTTTCGGCGGGTACGGGAAAAACTGATAGGTGAAGGAAATGTTCGGAGATATCTCCTCTATGCCATAGGGGAGATCATGCTGGTGGTGATCGGTATTCTGATTGCGCTTCAGATCAATACCTGGCAGGAAACCCAAAAGCTGCGTGCGCTGGAGCTGGAAACCCTCACCGGGATAGAACAAGCCCTTAAAAAAGACATCAGCGTTCTGGACGCCAATCTTATCAAGCTGAATGAGAAAACAGGGTATGCAAGAGAGCTCATCAATCATATTGAACAAAAAAGACCCTATAATGAACGCCTCGATAGTTTGATGATGGATGTCTATTACCACAGAGGTTATAAAACATTCAATACGGCCGCCTTTGAACTTCTGAAAGAACGCGGTTTTGGGATCATTAAAAACGCCGGTCTCAGGAATACGATCACCAGCCACTACACCACCGATCTGTCAGATATCAATAATATTTTAAACAGACTGGAGAGCCTGAATTTGCTTAGGGGGCAAGATGTGTATGATAATTTTAAAGTGTATGGTGATGAGGAAGGAAACGGCTTTATCGGCCCGTATGATTACGATGAACTCTTAGAAAATCCCCGAATATTTGGACCGTTCTATCATTTTGAATTGATCATTAAAGCCTATCAAAACAATCTTGATGATTATAAAATAAAATCTGAACAGGTTTTAAACGCCGTGACAGCCGAATTGCTGGAAAGAGGTGAGCAGCGCTGATGAGCGATCTTCGATAGACGATTGGCGATAGACGATGGACGATGGACGATGGACGTTTTAAAAAATGACACACCAAAACTCTGCCATAGGCATGTCTTCGGCGAAAACTCAAAACTAAACACTCAACACTATTATAATGCTCAGATTCTTCTCACACATGCGAAAATGGCTAATGGGCCAAAATGATAATCACGCAAACACTAATTATGAGCTGACAATGATTATTTACAGTGCTTGTAATATTCTTGATTGCTGTCCCGTCAGGGACAATATATGGGTAGAATTTGGTTGCACCACCTCAGAACCTTCGTGCCGTAGGTACGATACATGATAGGATCAATCTATGGCTAATACCTACACACAGATTCATATTCACGTCATATGTGCCGTTAAAAACCGCCAAAGCATGATTCATTCATCGTGGGAAGATCAGTTGTATAAATACATAACGGGGATTGTTCAAAATCAGGGTCACAAACTAATGCAAGTAAATGGCATGCCTGATCATGTGCATCTTCTTATAGGGTACCGGCCCATTCAATCACTTTCTGATTTAATGAAAAATGTAAAGCAGGACTCTTCCAGGTGGATCAATCATACCAGACTGGCAGAAGGTCGGTTTGCATGGCAGGAGGGGTACGGCGCTTTTTCGCATTCAAAATCACAGGTTCGGAAGGTAATATCCTATATTCAGAATCAGAAGGAGCACCACAAAAAGAAATCATTTCGGGAAGAATATCTTGAGTTCTTGAAAAAATGGGATGTTGAATTCGACGAGCGATATATTTTTAAACCTGTCACCTAAGCATATTGCGTATCAGCCGGTTGGCGGACACGGCCTATGGCACGCTGATTTTGTTGTGTTGGGCGATCGTTTTCTACCCATGTCCAGTCCCTGACGGGACTGATTTCTTAATGAAAATCAGAAAAATCTAAATTTGTATTCATTCAGGTTCCGTTTTTCGCACCACACCCAAAAATCGCTTATAGAACAGTGGTCAGATAAATGCAGATGGACGATGGATCCCGAATTCTCGGGACTGCGCTCCGAGCCGAAGGCGATTCCCACGAAGTGAACTGCACGCAGCTGGTGATGGGCGATAAAATAAACTGACTTACCAAAACTAAACACTAAGCACTCAAAACTAAAAACTATCATAATCCCCCTCACTCATGAAAAACTGCCGTAGATGAAAAATATCACCGCCTATTCCATCATGATGATCATTGCGGCTCTCACTGCGGTGATGACCTGGCTGATTCCGGCCGGCAACTACGACAGCCTTACATATAACGCTGCGTCGGATATGTTTACCCAATCGGGTATGGAGCTGTCTCAGTCGCTTCCCGCAACTCAGGAAACGCTCGACAGCCTCAACGTGAAGATCCCGCTGGAGAGCTTCACAAGCGGTGCAATTTACCGTCCGGTGAGCATTCCCGGCACCTATAACGTGGTTGAGTCGAGGCCACAGGGCTTTTTTGCATTGATCATGTCGCCGATCAAAGGGATGATCGATGCGGCGGATATTATTTTCCTTGTACTATTTATCGGCGGACTGATCGGGGTGATGAATATGACGGGAGCATTTGACGCATTTATCTCCTGGCTGGCCGGTGTACTGAAAGGGAGGGAATACGTTCTGATAATTCTTACCACTGCACTTATTGCAGCAGGCGGAACCACGTTCGGTTTTGCCGAGGAGACCATTGCCCTCTACCTGATTCTGGTTCCGGTTTTTATGGCTGCAGGATATGATGCCATGGTGGGCCTGGCATCCATTTACCTGGGCTCTGTGATAGGAGGCATGAGCTCTACCATCAATCCGTTTTCTGTGATCATCGCCTCCGATTCGGCCGGTATACTCTGGACAACCGGCTTAAGCGGACGTATTGTGATGCTCGTTATCTGCATCACCCTTACCATCCTGTTTATCCTCTATTATGCAAACAAGGTGAAAAAAACCCCTTCTTCATCGATCCTGTTCGATCAGAAGGAGAAGCTTGAGGAGTATTTCGGCATGCATGCGCGGGAACAGGTTCCCCCGATGACTGTTCAGCGCCTTCTGATTCTGATTGTCTTTATGTCGTGCTTTGGTGTAATGATTGCAGGGGTGACCCTGCTCGACTGGTGGTTTGTCGAAATCACGGCCACGTTTCTGACTGGCGCCATTCTCATAGGGTTCATTGCGCGAATCCCGGAGAGGGAGTTCGTGAGCGCTTTTGTCCGCGGCGCATCAGAGCTCCTGGGCGTTGCTTTTATCATCGGCCTTGCGCGCGGCATCTCCATTCTGATGAGCGACGGTATGATCAGCGATACCGTTCTGAACCATGCCGGTTCCGTCACCGCAGGCATGAGTGAAGAGTTGTTCGTGAACTCCATGTACCTGATCTATAACGGGCTCTTTTTTCTGGTTCCGTCCACCTCCGGAATGGCTGTACTCACGATGCCGGTTTTTGCCCCGCTGGCCGATACGGCGGGCTTTGGCCGCGAGATCATTGTAAACACCTACCTCTATGGTCAGCTCAGTTTTCTGGTCATTCCCACCGGACTCCTGCTTCCATCACTGGCCATCTGCAAAATCGGTTACGACCGCTACCTGAAGTTTGTATGGCCGCTGCTGGTTATTCTTTTGATTGTGACGATGGTTGTGCTGACGGTTCAGGTGAATTTGTGAGATCGTATCCTTGAGGAGTTAGGAGTTAGGAGTGAGGAGGCAGAAGGCAAAAGGGAGAAGTGAAAAGCTATTGTTCATGCCTGGTGAATCTTTACATTTTATCGGTTGCTCGGTTGCTCGGTTGCTCGGTTGCTCGGTTGCTCGGTTGCTCGGTTGCTCTGTTGCTCTGTTGTTCTGTTTCTCTGTTCGTCGGTTTATCTTAGGTTGCTCGGTTGTTTTGTTCATCCGTTCTACCGTTCGCTCCCCTGCACTGTCAGTGCGGTTCGGCGCCCAATGCCGGAGGCGTTAAACCTCAATAGCCCCGTGCGGAAGCGCGGGGTCTGGATGCAGAAGAAAAAAAGCTCCCGAGCCTCGATTTCAATCAGCGTGATAAATGGAACCGAGGGAGTTGTGGAGCTTTCATTCAAATGGCAGGGCGAGAGGCCCCATGGATACAGGATCCTGGTTTGCAATTCGACCTTTTTCCTCCCCGACAAACCGTATCGGGGACCAAGCGATCCTTTAGCTGAAGGAAAACGCGCGGAGACATCCCACAATAATGCACATCACGAAGTTCTATCAACGCTTCCCCCAGGAACTACGTATGGGGATGTCTCCACTCCACCGTCGGCTGACGGTTCCGGTCGACATGACATGGTCAGTACTGGGAGATAGGGGCGGTGCATTAAGATTGAATCATAGATGCACTCTGTCAGCACCGCCAGTCGCCAGTTTTCCCGAGAATTCGGGATCGCCTGTCACTCATCGCCAATCACTCATCGTCCATCACCCATCTTGCATCACAGGGAATGGATATCGTTCAGACTGCCTTATATTAAAACAGACTTTAATTTTTAAATAACGGGAAGCGCGCTATGGAATACAGATTTTTGGGACGATCGGGCTTAAAGGTATCCGCACTCTCTTTTGGGTCGTGGGTGACCTTCGGGGAACAGGTGGACACGGAACTGGCAACCAATCAGATGAAGACCGCTTACGATGCGGGCGTTAACTTCTTTGACAATGCGGAGGCATATGAAAGCGGCAAGTCGGAGGAGATCATGGGAGAGGTGATCCAAAAAACAGGATGGAAACGGTCGGACCTTGTACTCTCCACCAAAATCTTCTGGGGAGGTGACGGACCGAATGACAAGGGGCTCTCATTCAAGCACATTAAGGAGGGGACGGAAGCTTCGCTCAAGCGAATGCAGACGGATTATGTAGACCTGCTGTTCTGCCATCGACCCGATCTCTACACACCCATTGAAGAGACGGTGTGGGCCATGGATCAGATGATCCGCGAAGGAAAAGCTCTCTACTGGGGCACCAGTGAGTGGAGTGCGGAGCAGATCCGTAAAGCGTACGATTTTGCCAGGCAGGAGCATCTGCGTCCGCCGCTGATGGAACAGCCGCAGTACAACATGTTTCACCGCGACCGCGTGGAAAGGGAATATGCAAACCTCTATAAGGATGTCGGTCTGGGCACCACGATCTGGAGCCCGCTGGCCAGCGGACTTCTTACGGGAAAATACAACGACGGCATTCCCGAAGGATCGCGGCTGGACCTGGAAAAGTATAGCTGGCTGAAGGAGATCATGCTTGAGAGCGATGAAGGAGAATCCAGGCTGGACAAGGTGAAAAAGCTGGTACCCGTAGCAGATGATCTTGGCATTACAATGGCGCAAATGGCGCTGGCATGGTGTCTGAAGAATGAGAACGTAAGCACGGTGATCACAGGTGCGTCGAACGTAAAACAGGTGGAGCAGAACATGAGCGCCATGGACGTGGTGGACAAGCTGGATGACAAGGCGATGGAGAGGATTGAAGAGATCCTGGGCAACAAACCCGATCAGGAGCAGGATTGGAGGAGCTGATTGGCTACCGGCGATGAGTGATGGACGATGGACGAAGTACGAAGTACGATAGACGATGAGCGATGGACGAAGTGTCCTGAAAGCAAGGCCACCACATAAAACAAAAACCTGCAGCTTGTTGCCTGAGGCTTTCTATCGTGAGTGTCCTGATTTCCAAATATGGAAAAAATACTTCCATTGCCGCAATCCTGGAGAGGGTACCAAACGCCGGAGGCGTTAAACCTGAATAGCCCCGGGTGAAACCCGGGGTAGAATGGAGCGATCCTTCTGAACCCCGAGGCGCAATCTTTATCAACGCCCGAATCTATGTCGAGGGGTACGGGGAAAGTGTTTGATGGACGATGGACGATAGACGATGAGTGATGGACGAAGTGTCCTGAATGCAATGATACCGGATAGGATAAAACCTGTAGCCAGGAATCTGAAGGTTAATTGAAGAATCGACGCGGTGCGAGGATGGGAGATTTCCCGGCAGGTGGCGGGTTCAAAAAATTTGCTCGGCTTCGGCATCTTCGTTTCACCTCGTTGCCTGCGCTCGGGATAACAGTGCGAAAATATAAACAGCGGCGACGCATGAAATCCTGAAAAGATCATTCGTTAATACCGCGACCTCCGGGACAGAACATTGCACGAACCAAACGCCGGAGGCGTTAAACCTGAATAGCCCCGGGTGAAACCCGGGGTAGAATGGAGCGATCCTTCTGAACCCCGAGGCGCAATCTTTATCAACGCCCGAATCTATGTCGAGGGGTGCCGGGAAGGTGTTTGATGGACGATGGACGATAGACGATTTGTGATGGACGAAGTGTCCTGAAAGCAAGGCCGCCAAATAAAACAAAAACCTGCAGCTTGTTGCCTGAGGCTTTCTATAGTGAGTGTCCTGATTTCCAAATATGGAAAAAATACTTCCATTGCCGCAATCCTGGAGAGGGTACCAAACGCCGGAGGCGTTAAACCTGAATAGCCCCGGGTGAAACCCGGGGTAGAATGGAGCGATCCTTCTGAACCCCGAGGCGCAATCCTGTTCATCACCCGAATCTATGTCGAGGGGTGCCGGGAAGGTGTTTGATGGACGAAGGACGATAGACGATGAGTGATGGACGATGAGTGATGGACGATAACCAATGAGTGATATGTGACGTAGCTGAGAAATCTATATCTGCGAAAATCTGTGTGTACTCAGCGCAAATCAGCCCCAAAGGAATGCATGCAGCGCGAGAAAATAAACGGAGGTGCAATCTAAAGCAGAGGAATCCGGAAAAACTATCCATATCAGAACATCTGACCCTTCGACACCGCTAGCGCTGCGCCGATGATTCCGGCGTGATTTCGGCTTTTGGCGGGCACAATCTCCGTCTGCAGGTCCAGATGGCGCTCAATTTTTTTGAATTTTTTGCTTACGCCGCCGCCCATAATAATGAGGTCGGGCCAGAAAAGCAGTTCAACCAGCTGCAGGTACTCGTTCACCCGGCGTCCCCACTTTTTCCAGCTCAGGTCTTCCTTTTTACGTACAGAGTTGGCGGCGTAATCTTCGGCCGGACCCCCGTACATCGGGATGTGTCCCAGCTCCGTGTTGGGAACCAGCTGCTGATTGTGAAAAACCGCGGTTCCGATGCCCGTTCCGAATGCGGCCATAAAGACGGTTCCATACCGGCCTTTGCCCGCACCGAACTCCAGCTCCGCAAACCCCGCGGCGTCAACGTCGTTAAGCAGATGGGTGCGGCAGCCGGTCTCTTTCTCAATCCGGGCAGAGGCGTTTACCCCGATCCAGGATTTGTCAATGTTGGAGGCCGTTTTTACAATCTCGTTTTTCACCGCAGCCGGGAAACCGCAGCCAACGGGGCCCTTCCACTCAAAATGCCGGATAATGGCTTCAATGGTTTCAATAACGGCCTCCGGGGTGGCCGGCTTCGGGGTGGGGATACGGTACCGGTCGGTAACCAGCTTTCCTTTTTTTGTATCGACAATCGCTCCCTTTATCCCGGACCCGCCTACATCAATTCCTAAAATATTCATACGGAATGATAGGAAACCTCGCCGTGAAAGTGAAACATGCTGTTTTGCAATGAGCGACACAAAATGATGAATTGTGAGTTTTCAAATGCTTTAAAAATGTCAACAAATTTGTAGATACCGTTTTTAAAAACTAAAATGGCCTCTTAAAACAGATAGCCGTAGAAATTATGCTTAGGTTTTTCCGAATCATACGTAAGCAACTCATGGAACAGAATAACATTCGTACGTACCTGCTGTATGCAATAGGTGAAATTGCCCTTGTCATGATCGGTATCCTGCTTGCCCTGCAGGTGAATAACTGGAATGAAGAAAGAAAAGCCAGGACATTTGAAAATGAAATCCTCTCCCTGATTGATCAAAATCTGCAGAACGACTCGGTCCAATTGTCTCGTGAACTATCCAAGGCAAAGCAGGCGATAGAATTGACAGACCGTCTGATCGAAGAGGTGGATCAGGAAAACTACAGCGATAGCCTGAATTACTGGATGGGCAAGATCATTTCATTTGAACGGTTCAAATCACAGACCAGCGCTTTTGAGGTGCTAAAGGCGAGGGGGATAGAAACCGTAACCAATAAAGAGCTGCAGCTCACCCTGATATCCTATTACGATGAAAACATCTTTGGTGTATATCAAAGCCTTACGGACGTAGAAAAATCATTTAATCAGGATTGGGTGCCCGTAATAAAAGAGAAATTTTCTGACTTTAAATGGCGTGACTATCACCAGCCCACAGACCCCGAAAATTTCTTTGAAGATCCTTCTACAATCGTGCTTTTCAGAATCTATCAGGATAATCGGGAGGCCGGTTTGGATAAGCTGGAAGATGCTCTTGTGAAAAATGCTGAAATCAGGGAATTGATAAAAAACCGGCTCCAATAATCATTAATCCTGAATAAGCGATACGATACTTTCAGGAAAAAAGATCGAATCACTAAAGAACAGTCATGCTCCGCTTCTTCCGTCACATACGAAAACAGCTTATGGAACAGAATAAAGTCCGAACGTACATTTTCTACGCCATCGGCGAAATTTTGCTGGTGGTGATTGGAATCCTGATTGCGCTCCAGGTGAACAACTGGAATGAGCAGAGTAAACTGGATACCAAGTTTAAATCTACCATCGAGAAGGTTTACAATGATTTACTACTTGAAGAGGCAATCATAAAATACAGGCTGGACTACTTTGGTGAACAGATATCAATGATGGATACCTTATTGAGTTCCCCGGATTATTACAGGAGAGAAGAGTTGCCCGGACGATTACTGTTTGTTGACTTACCAAGGACTCCCTCGGGACTAGCTCCCCAAAATGCAGAGTTCAACATGAGTTTACTTGATTATTCAGAGTTAAATGTTGAACAGTCAAAATTGGCAAATAAGATCTTTAATTATGGATTAACAGCTTCTAACCAGTTTAATGTTGATCCGGGGATTCTGGAAACACCTATCGAGGATTTGATGATCTCATACAACATTCCAACACCGCCTTTATCCCCTGCACTGAATGATTATCAATCAGATGTTTACAGGGCCCATTTTACAAATTCACACTTTGATCGGGCTTACCAACTACTAAACTCAAATGAGTTAAAAACTACATTGACTACACAAAGGGTGATGAGAATAGGAGCACTCGTCGGGTTGACGAATGCAAGGGATGAAAATATTTCATTGAGAAATGCAATTCGCGACTATTTTCCGGATGTGAGCTTTATACACCAGGATATCGGCATTGTTGGAAGTGCATTACCTGCAGGCTGGGAACCGGCAAATAAACTTTCCCTTACAGCTGACCCGGATGATGGATTCATATTTCAAGGAATATTTTCATTTGAGGATGGTGAAATTAAGTTTGTGGCAAATGATACGTGGGTTGCAAACTGGGGTGCTACTCCCGCAGGTGACAGGTCCCTGGCTGCAAACGGACAGAATATCTCTGTAGGAGAGGGTACTTACAGAGTGGTTGTGAATTTTGATACAAACAGGTATTCAATCACTCCATTTGAGGATGAATAGTTATGCTCCGTTTCTTCCGCCACATTCGAAAACAGCTTATGGAACAGAATAAAGTTCGAACGTACATTTTTTACGCTATCGGCGAAATTTTGCTGGTGGTAATCGGAATTCTTATCGCCCTGCAGGTAAACAACTGGAATGAAGAACGTAAACTGGCAAATGAGGAGCAGATTATATTAAATGCCCTCTATGAAGAGATCAGCAGCAACCAGCAGATTTTCAAGGGTGCAATTACCCGGGCAGAGAATGTCCAAAAGTCGATCTATTCCATTCTGAGTTACACAGGCCCCGGCACTCCGGAGCTTACCAAAGAAAGATCCGACAGCCTGATTCAAACTCTCGACGCTGTGATTACGGCAGAGGTGAATCAGGGGATTCTGAATGATTTGATGGTGACCGGACGCATTCACCTCATACAAAATGATTCGCTCAAACATCAGCTAACGTCCTGGGTACCTCTTTATCAGGATGAAGTGCTGGAGCCGGAAACCAGCATTCTGCACTCCGTGCAAAATATCATCATCCCGTTTTTGGTGGAACATTACTCTATGGCAACCGAAGGATTCAATCGTCACTCAGGTTATGAAACCAGATTCAGTCATGATTACAGGAAGATTTATCAGCTCATTGAATTCGAAAATATTGTCCTGTTCAAGGAGATCGACTATTACGTTCTCATCAATAGCTATAAAACCATGATTGCCTATAACGAAGGTTTGCTTGAGCACATCCGTCTTGAAAGAAAACGCTAGATCATGCTCCGCTTCTTCCGTCACATACGAAAACAGCTTATGGAACAGAATAAAGTCCGAACGTACATTTTTTACGCCATTGGCGAAATTTTACTGGTGGTAATCGGAATCCTGATCGCCCTTCAGGTGAATAACTGGAATGTTGAACGCCAAAATACGGTCAATGAAGAGTTTTATCTGGAAAAGATAGAAGCCTCACTCCGGTCTGATTCTCTCAGGCTCATTCAGACCATTGATCTTGGAAATACGATGCTGGCTATGATCGACTCGGCAGAGATCATGATGGATGCCCCTGAAGCCTATGAAGCCGTGAATTTTAGAGCTAAGCTGCTTGCATTGGCCTGGCAGAATGAATTCAGAGCATCCCGGTCGGTTTTTGACAATCTCAATGCTACCGGAGAAATTAAATTACTTAAAGATCAATCGTTTGTGGATGATTTATACATCTACTACAATACCGGTACAGACATTGGGATGAAAGAATATGCCCGCAGGGAGATCACTCCGTATCTGATGCGGTTTGATGAGATCAGGTATGAAGACTTCGGAAATTTATCCATCCCCATACCTGAACTAAATAATTACAGACTGGAAGGCAGACCTATAGAGGACTATAGAAATGACGCGTACATTAATAATGCACTAAAGCTCAAAAGGGTGCAGATTATTAATCAGAATGCTGCATTTTACCGTTTGCTTGATCTTATAAACGGTGCCATGAAAAAATTAAACGACAGATAATAGCATTGCTTCGCTTTTTCCGACATATCCGAAAATCGCTCATGGAACAGAAAAAAGTCCGTACCTATATGTTGTATGCAGTGGGTGAAATTTTGCTGGTTGTGATTGGTATCCTGATTGCTCTGCAGGTGAACAACTGGAATGAGGAGCGCCTGCGGCTGGCCGATGAGCGGGAAGTACTCCAGAATGTTAAGACGGACTTTCAGGATGCTATTCAGGAGCTTAGTTATCTGAACAGCCTTCGAAAGTCGATGAATGAGATCATTGACGATTTTGTAAAAGACGGACCTTTTCCTGACGAGAGGTTTTCAGAATCGGAGCTGGACAGTATGTTTGCTATCCTGCAGTATGCGCCAACATTCAACAATCAATCCGGGTCACTGGATGTGCTTCTGAACTCCGGCCGAATCAACCTAGTGCGGGATGATTCGCTTCGCGCCATGCTGCTGAACTGGCCGGGACTGGTGCAGGATATGGTGGAGGGAGAGATAAGCCAGGTAGAGTTTCAAACGGATAGTTACATCCCCAAAGTTTTAGAATACTTGTCTCTCAATCGTATCTATAAACATTTTAAGATGACTTTACTGGGAGATGTGCCGATGGATAGATTTGATCGGAAGACCCGGACGGAACCGGATTATTCCGGTCTGTTTCGGGATCCGGAATTTGAGAACATTTTGATAAATCGTGAATTTTTTCTCCAAATAGCCCTCGAAGAAACCGAAACGGTGATTCAAACGGCCAACCGGATTATTGCACGCATTGATCAGCACACCGGGAGTTAAGCCTATGCGGTCAATAGAAAGTTTTGAAAAAATAATACGTACCTTGCAAAAGAATCGACGTGCGACAGGTTTTTAATATGACTTAACCGTTTGAATGTCAGCAGGTTAAAAAATTATTCATATTCCCGGAAAACACAGCCAATGGATACCTTCGACATCGTCACGGTGATTGCCATCATCCTCTTTGCACGGCTTGGTATGAGACTGCTCTTCAAATATTTTGAGGCCGCCAAAAAAGAAGAAAAACCCGATGAAAAATGACCCGGTGTCGGTCAGTGACTGATTAAATCACCGGTTCGCCAGCTTACCAACTCATTTCGCAAGGTAGATTTCGAGCTCCTCCAGTGATTTACCCTTCGTTTCCGGAACCACAAAGATGATAAACAGAAGTCCTGCAGCAGCAAACACGCCATAGATCAAAAAGGTGAGCGAACTGCCGAAATTGGCCAGCTCCCAGGGAAACACCAGTTGTACGCCGAAGCTGATTGCCGAATTGATTACCCCAACGAACGAAATGGCCAGCCCGCGTATATAGTTGGGAAAAATCTCTGAAAAGAGTACCCACATAATGGGTCCGAGTGAAATGGCAAACGATGCCACAAATCCCAGGATACAGATCAGAATAAGCGTTGCGTTGATGTCGGCAGCGGTTGTGATGAGCTGGGATTCGTATGTCTGCGCAACGTCTTCGCCCAGCGTCTCGGAGAGTGCGCGTTTATAGTCCAGGTCGTTGTCGTACACGGTACCGACCATGGCACTCAGCTGCTGCTGGTTGATCTCGGCGGGCAGCTCGGTAACCGTGTCCGGCTGCAGGGTATAGGTGGCGTTATTGAATTCATAGGAGAGTAAAAACATGCAGAGCGCAATTCCACTCACGCCGAATATGAGCAGTGGTTTCCGGCCCACTTTATCGATGAACAGGATGGCAAGTACGGTAAACACCAGGTTGGTCAAACCCACCAGGATGGCCTGCACGAACGAGGCGTCCGTACCGATTCCCGTCTGTTCAAAAATCATGGGTGCATAAAAGAAGACCGCATTGATGCCGGTGATCTGCTGCAGAATCCCAATCACCACGCCTACAAGCAGCACAAGCTTCAGGGCCGGCTTAAAAAGGTCAGTTAACGTTCTCTTTTTGAGATCTTTTTCCGCTTCAAAACTTTTTTTCACGGCAGAGAACACTTCCTGCGCCGTCTCTTTCGGGTTGATCTTGCTCAGAATGGAGAGAGCATAATCGTACTCCTCTTTCATAATGAGCCAGCGCGGACTGTTGGGCACAAAGAAGAGACCGATAAAGTAGAGCACGGCCGGTATGGTTTCAAGGCCCAGCATCCAGCGCCAGTTGTAGGTATCAAACTGCAGAGCCTGTGCCCAGGCCATATCCGACTGGCCCAGCTGAAGGACCATATAGTTGGTAAAAAAAGCAACCGAGATGCCCAGTACGATATTAAGCTGGTTGATGGAGACCAGGCTGCCGCGAATCTTCGGGGGTGCCATCTCCGCGATATACATGGGGGCGATAATCAGGGAAGCGCCCACGCCCAGGCCGCCGATCATGCGTGCGATCACCAGTACGATAAAGGAAGGCGCCAGTGCCGAACCGATTGCCGAAATGGTGTAAAGAATGGCTGCAATGCTCAAGACACGTTTCCGTCCGATTTTGTCACTTAGGGGACCTGCTACCAGCATAGAGAGTGTAGCCGTAAGCGTCAGGGAGGCAACGGCCCACCCAAGCTCAATTTTGGACAGGTCAAATTCGATCTCGATAAACCTGTTGACACCTGAAATAACGGATGCATCGAAGCCCATCAGGAATCCGCCCAGGGCTACCACCATCGACACCACAAAGATATATTTGTTTTTTCCCATGATATCTGATTTTAGTCTGTCTCGTATGAATCACATCAGCACGCAATGTAGATGAAAATAATGAGGTGTCGTAAAGAAATTTTCCAAACAGATTCATCATAATGGTGCCATAATGAATTGCATCTGAAACAATAAACTGCTTAATTTTTACAATTTCCAAACAGATCAAGCCGGATGATTACACTTTTCAGGCGCCTCAGGCAAAAATTTATTGGTGAGGGGAATACAGGTCGTTACATCTTGTATGCAATAGGAGAGATTCTTTTGGTTGTGACCGGCATACTGATTGCACTTCAGGTAAATAACTGGAATGAAGAGCGCCGTGAGCGAAGCACTGAGTTGCTTTACCTGCAGAGTTTTAAAGAGGATCTTGATCAGAATATGGCCGAGCTGGACCGTGTAATCGAAAAAACTTCCCGGGTAGCTGTGTATAATGATTCTTTATTAACATTTCTTGTCTCTGCAGAATCGGCATCCCTCGACCAGGAGCTTTTTTTGAGGCTGCTCGGTGAAAGTGCGGGATACACCATTTTCCAGAGCAAAGAGGGTACGATTCAAAGTATTATCGGGTCGGGAGCTCTCGAAGTAATCCGGGATCCTTTTATCAGGATGAAAATAGCGGTATGGGAAGGGGATTTAAAAAACATAAGGGCCTGGGAGTCGGACAGTAAACGAAGTTTTGATGAGTATACCGGCTATCTGAAAATGAATCTCCCACGACATCTAATGTTGTTTGACGAGTCTGTAATTGATGATAATGTACTGACTAAACTTCAAAGCGATACCTTTTTTCTGAATACACTGATGGAGCGTAGTTTTATATCATCATCATTGAATGATCTCTATAAGGAAAAGCGAGAGGAATTGGGCATGCTTTCCGAGCTTGTGGACAGGGAGATACAAAGTCTGATGGATTAACTTCGCCCATTTACGTTGCGGGGATCAGCCATTTTTTGAAACAGGCACATGAGGGGAAAAACCGGTTACCACCCACCGGTTCCGGATTCACCTTTCATGGGGCCGACAATTTCGGATGTGACCCACCCCCCGTAAAATTGCCCGGGTTGAGGCTGTACTCTCTCACCGTCAACAAAACAGCGTACTTTCCCGGGATAGAATGAGTAGTATCCGTCAATCAACTTAAACCGGCTGCTCGGGTTATGATAAGACCACGCGACTTTCCGCAAATTTTGTCCATCAAGGGTGATGTTCCAGTATGTGGCGGAACCTTTCCATTCGCAGAAGGAACTGCCGGACGCTTTCTCGAGAAGATCCTCGTTTACATCGGCGGGGGGTATGTAAAACGTTGGCGGACTGGCCGTCTCCAGCACGCGAACAGCGCGGTTTGTTTTTGCGATAACGCTGTCGCCTGCTTCCACGATAATGGTACGGGAGTCCGGATCGGTTATCGGGGGCCGCGGATAGTCCCAGACCGATTCCTCACCTTCCTCAGGTTCGATGGCAAATGGCGGGCGCTCGTTACCGGTGTATTTCCACATAGCTGGCGGATGGTTGTGTTTGAGTAAAAGTAGTCGCTGTTGATTTCACTTATAAAACCAATAGGGGATCTGCTCAGTTCACTTTCGTGCCTGTCCATGATCAATTAAATGGATATATTCACCAGAACGCTGACCAATCTGCACCCGAAACCCCACAAGGATACCCCATGACTACTCAAGACAGTGATATTGCCTTGCTCACCAGCAGCGCGTACAAAGTTTCTCATGCAGCGGAGGGAGACTGGTATCTGGCGAACATCCTGAAAGAGGATCAGCTGCTTCAAGAGGCCCTGAAGGAGAGGGGCATTACGTCTGTAAGGGTGGATTGGGCCGACCCGGAGGTGGATTGGGAGTCGTTCAAGTGTGTGGTGTTCCGGACGACATGGGACTATTTTGAGCGCTTCAGGGAATTTACACTCTGGCTGAACCGTGTGGAGAAATTGACCCGCCTCTGCAATGATATCTCCCTGATACGATGGAACATGGATAAGCACTACCTGAAGGATCTCGAAAACAGAGGCATACCCGTCGTGGACTCGCTCATGATTGAGAAAGAGAGCACTCTCGACCTGAGAAGCCTCCTGGAGGAGTCGGGCTGGACGGAAGGGGTCATCAAGCCGTGCGTATCCGGTGCAGCCCGGCATACGTACAGGGTGAACCGGGAGAGTGCGGCGGAGATAGAAAAATTTATTCGTCCACTGCTAAGCGGTGAATCCTTTATTCTGCAGCCTTTCCTCCCCGAGATCATGACTACCGGCGAGGATACGCTGATGGTGATCGGGGGAGAGGTGACTCACGCAGTGAGAAAAGTGGCCAAAGAGGGGGATTTCCGGGTTCAGGACGATCACGGAGGTACGGTGCACGAATACAAACCCCTGCAGGAACAGGTGCAATTGGCCGTAAAGGCGATGGATGCCTGCAATCCCGAGCCGGTGTACGGCCGTGTGGATATGGTCCGCAATCTGGAGGGAGAGTGGGTGGTGATGGAGCTGGAGCTGATCGAACCGGAGCTATGGATGAGAACGCACCCGGAAGCGGCGGAAGTCTTTGCGGAGGCACTATCGAAATTCATGGAGGGGGCACCGCAGAGCCGCTAAGGCCGCTGAGTTTTTTGGTGAGGGTTACGGGAGCAATTTCAGGTAATGATCCATTCAATTCGTTGGGGGCTTTTTCATAACTGAAGGTTTAGGTGTGGCTCATATTTTCAAACCGAATGGAAGTTCCAAAATAAATATGGCAGCCTTAAGTGTTTCGCTTCGCGGGGAAAAGATGAACCGTGGCTACACCCAACAAGGCATTGCCCATTAAAAAACCCTACCTCCGCGTTTCTGCGGTCTATCTGCGTTAATCCGCTAGAACTCTAATAAGCCATATTTTTCCAGCGCCACAGGCATCCCTTCAGGGCAGGTTTTGCTGATGTATCGCAGAAATTATTTTAGTCGTATCCGGCTAAGGAGAAGATTTTCCTCCTTCCGTACCTCCGTACCTCCGTGCCACCGTGCCACCGTGGCTCCGTGGCTCCGTGGCTACCCCCAACCAGCCTCTGACCACTTAAAAACCCTTCCTCCGCGCCTCTGCGGTAGACACCTCATTATTAATGTGGATAACTTTGTGGAAAACGTGTGGGAAAGTTGTGGAAAAATTGTTGATTTTTTCCTTGACCCGCATACGGATTTTGTGCTTATTACAAGTGAGTACAGCAGTCACGAACACTACGGTGCGAGCGGCTGAGAGCTGAAAATTTCCGCAGCTTGTTTGTCTGACGAATCCTTCAAAAGATGACTCAGGGAAATGTACTCCGGTACTTTTTTTATGCCTGCCTGTTTTTATCACCGCAGAGCCGCTGAGGACACGGAGGAATTATTTATTCCCTACTTAAATGTTTCTTAGTTAGCGGTTTTTGCTTTTTCAGTAGCATAAACTCTGCGTAGTCTCTGCGGAACTCTGCGAGAAAGTACAGGGCAGAACCAATTCTCATGCCACAGTCGTCCCTAAACGGAAAGATGAACCGCTGATCCCCAAGAGAAAACCCTAAAATGTGCGGATATATTCTGTTTTAGTCTATTTAAGAGAGCTTCTTGTGTAGATGGGTTTTAGGCCGTAAGATTGTGATGGTTTTTGATTCCTGAAATTACAACGATTTGATTGATAAATGCCTCAAATGAAGATCCTTTACATATTCCCGCACCCGGATGATGAATCCTTTGGTCCGGCGCCCGCCATGCATGCCCAGCTGCGTCAGGGTCATGAGGTGCACCTGCTTACGCTTACCAAAGGTGAAGCCACCAAACAGAGATTCCGGCTGGGCGTGGATAAGGCAGAAATGGGGGAGGTCCGCTTCAGGGAGATGCAGTGCGTGGAAAAAACGCTGGGCCTGAGCAGTATGACGGTTCTGAATCTGCCTGACGGTGAACTGAAGCGCATGAATCCAATTGAAATCGAAAAAGTGATAGAGGAGCAGATCCACAGGCTGCGTCCCGATATTCTGGTGACCTACGCCGTTCACGGCATCAGCGGATTTCATGACCACCTGGTAACCCACGCTGTGGTAAAGCGGGTATTCTGTAAGCTCCGGGAAGAGCAGGGCGCAGGTTATCCCAAACGCCTTGCCCTCTTCACCAGAATGGGGGAGGTGGTGAAGGACGGAAAATTCAGGCTGGAAGCTTCATCGGAGGAGGAGATCGCTTTTATTGAAATGTGCAGCGAGGAGGACATGGAAAAATTCAGGCAGGCTCTCGATTGCTACGAAACCTACCAGGAAATCATTGAGGCGAGCAAGGTGAAAGAGGTAACCACCAAAGAGGTGCCTTTTGAAATCTTCGGCGAGGACATAGACGGCCGGCTGTCATCAATTTCGGAAGGGTTGTAATAAAATTCACCGCAGAGGCGCTAAGGCCGCTGAGTTTTTTGGTGAGGGTTACGGAAGCAATTTCAGGTAATGATCCATTCAAATCGTTGGTGGCTTTTTCATAACTGAAGGTTTAGGTGTGGCTCATCTTTTCAAACCGAAGGGAAGTTCCAAAATAAATATGGCAGCCTTAAGTGTTTTGCTTCGCGGTGAAAAGATGAACCGCGGCTACACCCAACAAGGCTTTACCCATTAAAAAACCCTCCCTCCGCGCCTTCCGCGCCTCTGCGTTCCACCTTCCCCGCAGTTATTACTTAGCGTCGTTTCTTTGCGAGAACTAGTTTGGTCATAGTTATTTCTCGCGCCATAGGCACCTCTTAAGGGCAGTCTTTGCTGATGTATCGCAGAAGTTATTTTAGTCGTATTTGGCTAAGGAGAAGATTTTCCTCCTTCCGTGCGTCCGTGGCTCCGTGGCTCCGTGGCTCCGTGGCTACCCCCAACCAGTCTCTGACCACTTAAAAACCCTCCCTCCGCGCCTCTGCGGTGAAAACCCCTTTTCCAATGTGGATAACTCTGTGGAAAACGTGTGGGAAAGTTGTGGAAAAATTGTTGATTTTTTTCTTGACCCGCACCCGGATTTTGTGCTTATTACAAATGAGTACAGCAGTCACGAACACTACGGTGCTAGCGGCTGAGAGCTGAAAATTTCCGCAGCTTGTTTGTCTGACGAATCCTTCAAAAGATGACTCAGGGAAATGTACTCCGGTACTTTTTTTATGCCTGCCTGTTTTTATCACCGCAGAGTAGCCACAGAAGCACAGAGGAAAAAAATATCAGCCTTACTTCATAGTTTAGTAATTGAGAAGATGGGCGTTTATTCCTGCAAGTCGCTCTGCGCAACTCTGCGATTCAGATGCGGAACTCTGCGAGAAAGCACAGGGCAGAACCAATTCTCATGCCACAGTCGTCCCTAAACGGACAGATAAACCGCAGTGTTTCGCTGAAATAAACCAGGAAGGTGCAGACAATTAAATACTGAGTGAAAATATGACGCTGTCCGTACCTCGGTTGCAAATGTACAAATCATTGCACTTCAATTCGTTGCCTATCCCATCCTGCCACCCAATTCAGAGTTTGACAGGAAGTTTTGTATCATATAAAAATACCATTTAGTATTTCAATTAACGTTGAACAGGTAAGAGGTCTATTATGGGCAAGACATTAAAATGGGGACTGGCCGGAATCCTGATCCTTCTGATTGCCGCAGCCATTACGCTGATCATGAGCGTAAACCTGATTGTAAAATCGGGCATTGAGGAGGTGGGCAGCGAAATGACCGGTACAGCCGTAACCGTCGAGCGCGTATCCATTTCTCCCTTTTCGGGCAGCGGACAAATCAGCGGTTTTCGCGTGGCCAATCCGGACGGCTTTTCGCAGCCCGATGCTATGGTGATCGACGACTTCTCCATTGAGCTTGACCTGTTTTCACTGTTCTCGGACGAAATTGTGATTCATGAAGTTTTGATTAACGGGCCCTCGGTTTATGTGGAGCAAAAAGTTCCCGAAAACAATATCAATGAGATCATGAGCCACATGAGGGATGTTCCGTCCGGTGAAGCTTCGGATGCATCCATCGTGATTGAACGATTTGTGATGACCGGCGGATCAGTAGAGCTTTATACGGAGATTGCAGGTGAGCAGACAGCCCGGGTCGAAATCAACGATATCGAACTCAACGATCTCGGCAGAGGAGGAGGGAGTCAGGCAGCGGAGGATGTGATCCGGGAGATTGCTGAGCGTGTGGCCGGTGAGTCACTCCGCGGCGCAGCGCGAAGCGGCGGAGAGCAGATACGGGATGCCATCCGGGACATTTTCAACTGATCAATGAGACATGGCGATAACCTTAAGCCGGTTATCCTTTTTTTCAATCAAGATCATCTATCCATGATTTTCAGATTAAAACTCTCTGTCATCCTTTTTTTCACGTCCGTACTTTTTCTGGCCCTTTCATGCACCTCGCAATCCGGGGAGCAAAACAAACAAGCGCCCGCTGCAGGCGAACAAATTGATGAGGGTGAATCTGAGATTGCGCTGATCTATCGCATGAGCTTTATCAACCTCTATTCGCAGAAACTGTGGTTTGCAGGTATGCAGGAGAATTGGGAACTGGCCGACATCTACAGTCATGAGATTGAAGAGATAACAGACGGCATTATTCGGCAGAATATTATAGACGATGGCATTAACGTGAGTGAGCTGATGGAATCTATGATAGCTCCTCAAATTGAGCTTATGGAGCAAGCGATCGATAACAGAGACTCCGGGCAGTTCGAGAACCGCTTCAATACCCTGATCCAGACCTGCAATCAATGTCATACCGCGTCGAATTACGGTGCGGTTCGTATAACGGTTCCGCAGACAAATCCGTTTAACCAGGATTTTACTCCGGCTGATAAGTAGGTCGTGGTTTTGCCAGAGTATCCCGGAATAATTGCCACTCTGAGCGGGATGGGGGATATCCCTAATCAGGAATTAAGGTATCCGACTATAACTAGAGGATATTATTTTTTGTACATTTTGATAATGGAATAAGCCGGAATAAAAGAGCGGCTCTGAAGAGTATCAACTGTGTGTTAGAGGTTCTGAATTAATGAAAGAGAAGAAAATACCGTCTTATCAGTTCAGTATACTGGAGAGCATTCTTCATGGTGTAGTTGTAACTGATCTGAAGGGCTGTGTTCAATTCTGGAATCAGTCTGCTGAAAACATTCTGGGATACAAAAAAAAGGACGTATTGAACCGGCCTGCCTCGATGTTTAAAACAAATGGAGACGAAAGTCTGCCAGAAATACTGAAAGAGTGCCGCCGAACGGGGATGATGGATAAGAGATGGAAAGCTGTTCACAAAAACGGCAAACGGGTCTGGCTGGATGTTAGGCTTAAACTGATGCAAGCCGATTCTTATCCCAATACCGACAGAGAGGATGAATCATCAGAACAGGAATTCTGTGTGATTTCGATGGTAGATATTGGAGAACTCAAAAACACACAGAAACGTCTTCATGATAACCTGGCACTGACCGATGCCATCTTTCGCACCAGCGAAGATGCAATGATTGTAATGAACAAGAAGGGAGAAATTCTCATTATAAACGATGCCGTAATCAACTTATTCGGGTACAAGGTAAATGAGCTGATAGGAAAAAATGTAAACAAGCTTATGCCGTATCCGCACAATGTACATCATGATGAATTCATGCTAAGCTACCTGTTGTCGGGTAAGGCTGATATGATTGGAAAACGCCGTGAACTGCAGGCCGTCAGAAAAGATGGAACGGTATTTCCGATTGAGCTTGCATTGAGCGAAGTGAAAAATGAGGGTGAACATCTTTTTACGGGAATCATTAAGGATATTAGCCGAAGGCGAATCCTCGAAAAGAAGATTCTGAACATCGGTGAGGATGAAAGAAAAAAAATCGGAAGAGAACTGCATGACGGATTGGGGCAAATGCTCACAGGCATCAGAATGCTCTCGGAGGGTTTGGCTAGAAAACTTTCAGCAAATGCGCTTCCCGGTGCCGACGAGGTTGAGGAGATTTCAGGGATGATTCAGGAGGCGGATCAATATGCAAGGGTTTTATCGAGGGGTATGGTTGAAGTTGATATGGAGTCAAATGGCCTTACGGTAGCCCTTGAAAATCTTGCCAAACGGTCATCTCACCTCACTGGTGCCCGGGTGGAGCTGACAGATACCGGACCTACGGAGATAGAACATCATTCCATGGCTCTGCATCTCTACCGTATTGCACAAGAGGCAGTCAACAATGCGATTAAACATGGAAATGCAAGCATGGTGAAGATACGGCTCTCATCCAATCCTCAGCACACTTCTCTTATAGTCGAAGATAACGGTAAAGGATTTGACAGGGAGCCGGAGGTAACTGAATTTGGCTCTGACGGACCATGCAGCCATGGGGCCGGGCTTCATATCATGAAGCACAGGGCGAACGTGATGGGTGGGATTTTGGGAATTGACCGTACGGAAGAAGGAATCACCAGGGTTCGCTGCGTGGTGCCGAATAATCTGGAGTATTTCTAAAACCGCAGAAGAGTGTGATGGCAACAGAAACAGCAACCGGCAGTAGCACAGAAAGGAGAAGATCATGGCACAGTCATTAAAAACAAAGATCGTTATCGTGGATGATCACCCGATCATGAGAAAAGGATTGGCCAGTACCCTGGAGACAGAACCCGGTTATGATGTGGTGAGGCAGTATGAGAAGGCGGAGGAAGTTCTAAGCGAACTCGATGAAGTGAAGCCCGAATTGATTGTGGTGGACGTATCCCTGCCGGGGATGAATGGGATCGAACTTGTAAAGAATGTGATTTTCCGTAACCCCGACCAGAAAATGCTGATGGTATCGCGCCATGAAGAGTCGCTATACGCAGAACGTGCACTCCGTGCAGGTGCCAAAGGCTATGTAATGAAATTCGAACCGAGCGATGTACTAATGAAAGCCGTTCGTAAGGTGCTGAACGGAGGAATTTACGTAAGCGAGGAGATCAGCGAAAAGTTGCTTCTAAATGCAATGTCGGGACGGAAACCGGTGCTGGAGTCACCCGTCGACATACTGAGTGATCGTGAACTGGAAGTGTTTGAACTGATCGGACGCGGCAGAAGCAGCAATGAAATAGCTGACCAGCTGCATCTGGCGGTGAAAACCATTGAAACATACCGGTCGCGCATCAAGGAGAAAATGTCGTATAAAAATTCAACCGAGCTGGTGTTTAATGCGGTGAAATGGGTTGAAAGCGGGGAGCAGGTGTAGGGGAATGCAGCCGGCAATATGAAGGCGGAGAATGAAAGGCAAAAAAAAACCTTCTCCCCGGGGAGTCTATGGCAAAATACAGGTTTACGTGTGGGTATCCCTGCACTCATCAGGACAACATAAACCGTAGTTCACGTCATCCGGTGCCATCAGCTCCTGTTCCCGGGAAAAAGGCTCCGGTATCAACATGCTCATCATTAGATCGTCCGGCATGGCCGGACAATTCAGGCGTTTTTACCGCCTTCATATAGATCGTTATGCAGAACAAGCTGACCTAAAGGTACGCTGCAAACCGTAGCCGCAACGTCACTCTTTAATCAATATAACCCGTGGTAAAAGTAAATCAAGATGTGCAAATTATGTAAGGCCAAGAAACGGTTGAAGTGAGACATAGGAATCTATTGAAGGACAGAGAGATTTGGCTCTGTGAGGGTTGAATTTTTTTTTGAGATTTTAGTCTTGAGTCTTGAAGATTGAGAAGGCAGAAGGCAGAAGGGAGACTTCAGACGTTAAAAGTGAGAAGTGAAAAGTGAAAGGGGAGTCTTGAGAAGCTGCTCCCGAGGAATCGGAACCGGACAGCGGTTACATGTTACATATTGCAGGTTACAAGTTGCCCGTCTTAACCTTCAACATTCAACCTGTAACCTTCAACCTTCTTTCTCAACCTCAACCTTAACTCTCCCTAGTACCCCAGATTCCTCACCCAGTTCTCTTTTTCGCGCCATTTTTCGCGCACTTTAACGTGGAGATCGAGGAAGATCTGCTTTCCGATAAACTCCTCAATTGATTCGCGCGATCGAATGCCCAGCCGCTTGATGGCTTCGCCTCCCTTGCCGATCAGCATGCCCTTTTGTGACTTACGGTTTACAATAATGTTGGCACTGATGCGGTCCAGATCCTCTCCGGCTTCATAACTCACCACCTCAACCGTACAGGAGTAAGGAATCTCCTCATGAAACAGCAGGAATAGCTGCTCACGAATAAGCTCGGAGACAAAGAAACGGACCGGGTGCTCACTCAGATCCTCTTTGGGATAGAAAGGAGGTCCCGGCATCAGGAGTCCGCGAATCGCCTGAATGAGATCGTCTACCCCTTCACCGGTTACCGCAGATACGTAATGGATCGAGCGGATACGCAGGCGGTCTTCAAGATGTGCCGCTTTCTGTTCAGCCTCTTTCCGGTTGATCAGGTCGATCTTGTTCACCACCAGCAGAATAGGCTTGTTGATGGACCGAAGCAGCTCAATCACCTCATCGGTTGGGTGACGGTCATTTGGGTCATAAATGAGAAGAATGACGTCTGCATCAGCACGTGCACGCTCCACGGTTTTCATCATCGCTTTCTGAAGCTCGTAGGAGGGGGTGATGACCCCGGGGGTATCCAAAAACACTATTTGCGTGTCGTCGTCAGAGTAGATCCCCACCACCTGGTGCCTTGTGGTCTGCGCCTTGTGCGTTGCAATGGAGATCTTATGCCCCAGAATGCGGTTCATCAGGGTTGATTTGCCCGCATTGGGTTTGCCGATAATGGCTGCGTAGCCCGATTTGTGAGGTGTTTCTTCAGTCAATTTGAGAATCTTTGTTTTCGGGATTAATTGCTTTTACCGGTAATGAAACAATGCAGGTGTCAGTGGTTTGTTGCCGGTTGCCGGTTGTGGGTGGATTGTAGTCTATAGCCAATCGTACATGGTTAATTCCAGGTTTCATGTTATTGATGGCAGTTCCACCAACCAACAACCAACAATCGACAATCAACAATCAACTATCAACAACTGTCAATCAACAAACTATCAACCAACAACTATCAACCACCATCTATCAAATACCGCCCTTCATCAATCCCACATACTCTTTCACAGTCCGGTCCAAACCCCAAAACAGGGCTTTTGAGACCAGCGCGTGACCAATGCTGATGTCGTGCAGGTGGGGGACGTTTTCAATGAGTTCAGGCAGATTGGCCAGGTTCAGTCCATGGCCTGCGTTGACCATCATCCCGTGTTTGTGAATCAATTTCGCTGCGTCATGCAGACGCCTGAGTTCGCTTTTTCCGGAAGCAGCATCCGGCGCGTTTGCGAATGTTCCTGTATGAAGCTCCACCGCATCGGCGCCCAGTTCGGCGGCCAGTTCAATATCCTCCTGGTTCGGGTCCAGAAAGAGGCTGATTTCAATACCGGTATCCCGGAATGCCGGAAACGCCCTGTTCTTAAAATCGTCGTATACATGCCTCATGTTTAACCCGCCCTCCGTTGTCAGCTCTTCTCTGCCTTCGGGCACAAGCGTACACAGATCGGGTTTCACTTCCCTGCAAATCCGGATCATCTCTTCTGAAGCGGCCATCTCAAAATCGAGGACACCCTTGACAGACTTTTTCAGCCTATGTACATCCTCATCGCGAATATGCCGGCGATCGCCGCGCAGGTGGAAAACAATACCGGCTGCCCCTGCATCTTCACAAACCCGCGCACCTTCAATGGGGTCCGGATAACCCTCGCCGCGTGCATTGCGCAGGGTTGCAATATGATCGATATTTACAAGTAATCTCATGTTTTAGTAGATTGGTACCAACAAAGTCATCTAAGTGTCGAAAGATACAAACTCCATTTGCAAATAGAGAATTCAGTGTTCGGATCCTATTTATACAGATTACATGCTGTTTTACTTTTGCTTGCACTCTTTTTTGCCTCATGCGGCACGGTTAAACGTGGCAGTATTCCGGGCAGTGCGGCATCAGCGGCACCCTCGCCGATAACTGTTGAAAGCTCTGAGGACAATCCCTCAGCACCTGCTGCTATTTCCGCTGCAGGACCAGGCATAAGCAGGGTGGTGCAACAGCTTCACAGTGCACACAATGAGTGGAAGGGTACGCCATACCTGCTGGGCGGGACGGGGATGAACGGTATTGACTGTTCTGCATTTACACAGGTTGTATACAGTGAATTTTTCGGAACCAGCCTTCCCCGTAATACCCGCCGGCAGCTTAGTGAAGGCCAGGGGGTACGGAGGAACAATATACGGCCGGGCGATCTTATCTTTTTTCGAACGGGCAGGCGCACATTGCATGTAGGCATCGCCATGCAAAATGGCGACTTTCTGCACGCATCGGTCTCAGGCGGCGTGATGATCTCAAATCTATCGGAAAACTACTGGGCCGGAAGATTTCTGGGGGTGCGAAGAGTTTTGTAGCGGCTGGGTCCTATTCTGTTCTGTTCGGACTATTTTGTTTTGATAACAATAGCTCCTGATGAGCCGCGAAGTCCATAAAGCTGTGCCGACTCAATGGCACGCATCACCCGTATGCTTTGTATGTCTTCAACATTAACCATGCTGTCAAGAGCATTGAAATCGCGCCCAATCGGTACATTGTTTACTACAAACAACACCCTCGTCTCCGCATTGAAAGAGTACTGTCCCCGCAGATAGACATTCAGCTCGCCGCCACGGCTCTCGACATAAATACCCGGCAGCATGCGGATCTGTTTCAGTAGCGAAATGGATGGATCGACGCTGCTGCTCTCAGAAGTTTCAGTTTGTGAGCTGTCTCCGCTATCTGTTGTCCGTTCGGTTGTCGCGCAAGCGGAAAGTAGTATAAACAGGGGAATGAGCAGATTAGATGCTGATTTCATCAGACCCGTGGTTGGTGAGTGGTAAATCTATACATGTAATATAGCAGAATTCTGAAGAGTTGCCATTTGATAAGTACAACACAACGGATCTTTAAAGAAAGTGAAGGGATTACTCTCTGAATCTATACCAGCAGGAAAGGTAATACTGGTAAATTATACGTCACTGCGCCCATCGCGTTTCATAGGTAAAAAAAAGCCCGCCGGCTTTCAAACCGGCGGGCAATCTCTCTTGTTCTCTGTCTGTGTGTTCTCAGTTCTCAATCAAACTAACGATGACACGGGGTAAGTGTGTCTGTGTGTGTTGTTCTTTGATCATAATACAAAGAAAACAGTATTCGGTTCACCGCATGGCCATGTGGTTTGTCAATAATGAAATTTACAGATTTAAATAGCGCAAATATTGAATTAATAATTCTTTAAGATTGTTGTGATAGATGAATTGGAGAAATAAATAAATCAAAAACACAGATTCTGATATGTCTGCAGAAAAACTAAAAGATTACACAGCCGACTTACTGACGCTCGAGACACACTTGTATAATGCCGTAAATAAACAGCGTACCAGCGACCAGGCCGGCGACGCGGATGCGATGGAGCTGCTTAATAGTATCGATCGTATTCTGAGGAGCCAGATTGACGCACTTGAAAACCAGATTGATCGATTGGGCGGCGGCCGAAAATCGGATCTCAAAGAGCTGCTTGGTTCTTTCGCGGGTCTTGCAGCAGGATTGATTGACTCCGTGCGTAAAGATCCCGTATCAAAAATGCTCAGAGACGATTATACGGCTCTCTCTATGCTGGCTACCGGTTATACTATGCTCCACACACACGCATTGGGCATGGATGATCAGGAACTGGCAGAACTTTCCGTTAACCATCTCGGTGAAATTACCCCTGTGATAACGGAACTGAGCAGGGTTATTCCAATGGTAGTAGCCCGTGAATCAACGGGTCTTGATAAATCAACCGCGGAAGAGATCGGGCGCAAAGCAATGGAAGAGACTCAGAAAATGTGGCGCGCCGGACAGATCGATAAAGAGCCGGTTGTGCTGTAAAACAGTCCCGGCACTGTAAAGTGCTGACACCGGTTTACGCAGAAACCCTTCCTGATTCGGGAAGGGTTTTTTTATGCAGAATAGAAAATAAAAAGCCCGCCGGCTCTCAAACCGGCGGGCAATCTCTCTTGTTCTCTGTCTGTGTGTTCTCAGTCTCAATAACCAATCGGCAGGGGGTAAGTCTGCCAGTGGGGTGTTGTGTTGATCTTGAATCAATTTAATCAGATTCATAAACCTGCACACTACATACCCATGCGGGATTACAAAAAAAAAGCCTTCCACCGATTTACCCGGTGAAAGGCTTTGTACATGGTTTCACTCTGCTGTGTATCACATGTTGCTTACGATCTCTTCTCCGAATTCAGAGGTCTTGAGCAGGGTGGCACCCTCCATAAGTCGTTCGAAGTCGTAGGTGACCTTCTTGTTGCTGATGGCTGTTTCCAGACCTTTTTCGATAAGGTCGGCCGCTTCACCCCAGCCCAGATACCGCAGCATCATTACGGCAGAGAGGATCAGTGAACCCGGATTCACTTTATCCTGCCCGGTGTACTTGGGAGCTGTACCGTGTGTAGCTTCAAACACCGCAATACCCGTGTCGTAATTGATGTTGGCACCCGGTGCGATCCCGATACCCCCTACACAGGCTGCCAGGGCGTCAGAGATATAGTCGCCGTTCAGATTCATGGTGGCGATCACGTCGTACTCGTCGGGACGTGTAAGAATTTGCTGCAGAAAAGCATCCGCAATCACGTCCTTGACTACGATGCCGTTTGGCAATTTACACCAGGGACCGCCGTCAATCTCTTCTGCGCCAAACTCCTCTTTGGCCAGCTCATAGCCCCAGTTCTTGAAGCTTCCCTCTGTAAATTTCATGATATTGCCCTTGTGAACCAGCGTCACGCTGTCGCGTTTCTGTTCTACAGCGTAATTGATAGCTGCGCGAACCAGGCGTTTTGTCCCCTCAATGGAGATCGGCTTGATACCCAGTGAAGATGTCTCAGGGAAGCGGATATTGGTGGTTCCCATCTCGTTGATGAGAAAATCCCTTACCTTTCTGTTTTCATCTGTGCCGGTTTGATACTCGATACCGGCATAGATGTCTTCTGTATTTTCACGAAAGATTACCATATCGGTCAGTTCAGGCTGCTTAACCGGGCTTGGTGTTCCCTTATAGTATTTCACAGGACGCACACATGCGAAGAGGTCCAGTTTTTGTCGGATTGCAACATTCAGAGAACGAATGCCGCCGCCTACCGGCGTGGTTAGGGGGCCTTTAATTCCAACCAGGTACTCCTGAAAAGCCTTCAGCGTATCTTCAGGGAGCCAATCGTCATTTCCGTACACCTCAAGTGCCTTTTCTCCGGCATATACCTCAAACCAATTAATTTCCTTCTCCCCGCCATAGGCCTTTTTAACGGCACTGTTTACCACATGCTTCATTGCGGGCGTGATATCAATACCGATTCCGTCTCCTTCAATGAACGGAATAATAGGGTCGTTGCCTACCTTCAGGGTGCCGTCTTCATTCTTCGTTACAACGGTTCCCTTTGAAGGTTTTTCTAACTTGTCATAGCTCATTCGTAGTCATGATTTTGGTTAACATTTTTTGCTTCTGAATAATAACGAAAAAAACGATCTCCATCGAGCATTACCCTCACTACTCACCCGATGAATGCCCTGCCCCGGAACCGGTCTAAGGTGGACCATTGAGGTTTGCACTGCGGGGATTGAACCAATACAGGCGCCTTGAACAGAAATCCGGGCACTGCGACTCACCCGATGACGTGAAGTCATGGGGTGAGGTGACCTTCATCGGATGACTTCCCGTCATCCGATGAATGCCCTTCCCCGGAACCGGTCAGAAGCGAACCATTGAGTTTTGAGTTGATTTTTTGAGCTATTCTCAATTTAATTAGGAAGGGTTAGTTTTAACAAAGAGAGAAAGCACGATGAAATTTTATCCGGGAGAACTATATCACATCTTTAATCGGGGAAACATCCGACAGAAAGTTTTCTTTGAGAGCAGGAATTACATCTTTTTTCTTGAAAAGATGAAAACTCACCTGACTCCATATTGCCATATTCTGGCTTGGTGTTTAATGCCAAATCATTTTCATTGGCTGATTAAAGTGAAAGATAATCATGAAATTGAACGGAATGATTTATCACATCTTGCTAAATCAGATGATCAAACGAATAATCTTCACAGCAAATGCAGTAATAAGCAACTTGCAACACATCACACATCTACTAAAGTAATTGCACAGGATGGATTTCAGTTGCTCGATGTCAGTCAATTGAATCAAAACATTGGCATTATGCTGAGATCCTACACCAGGGCAATTAACAATGCTCAAAAAAGCAAAGGTTCACTTTTTCAACAAGGCACGAAATCCAAAAATGTAAATCCGGGAATCGAATTCAGAGAGAATTATGCCCTTATCTGCTTTCTGTACATTTTGCAAAATCCTGTCAGGGCCAAGTTATCTGCAGATTTTTCAGGGTGGCCATATTCCGCATATCTTGATTATTCAGGGCAAAGAAATGGAACTCTCTGTAACAAAGAACTCGCAACTGAGTTGTTTAATCTTCCCACTGACTGGAATGAGTTCAAGGAGTTCGTCAGTCAATCTTTGCCTGAAAATTTTCAGGATCATATTTTTTGAGTAAGCGGTATTGATTCCTCAAAGTGACCTTGAAAACAAATCCAGGCACTGCGACTCACCCGATGACGTGAAGTCATGGGGTGAGGGGATCTTCATCGGATGACTTCCCGTCATCCGATGAATGCCCTGTCCCGAAACCGGTCTAAGGTGGACCATTGAGGTTTGCACTGCGGGGATTGAACCAATACAGGCGCCTTGAACAGAAATCCAGGCACTGTGACTCACCCGATGACGTGAAGTCATGGGGTGAGGGAGATTCGTTTTTTCGCAGCCTATCCTGTATCTTCAAAACAATTCAGTCATCACATTCGTTAGGGTTTTAAAACGGAGTAATTTATGATCAGACCGATGATGGGGCGTCGCCGGCAGCCCAAGAAATTTGACCCTCCGCTGAGGTATTACAATCCTGAAGAGGAGGAGAAACGCCGTAAGAGAATCAGAATCAAAACACGCAGTGCAAGCACCCGGAACCGGCAGAAAAGCCAGAATATGAGGATTGTTATGTACGCAGCCGGACTTGCAATGGTTATCTACATTATGTCAATTCTTTGACTAAATTGGCGAACTTGAGGAACCTGTTTTTTTGCATAAGCAGTCCGGGTTCTTTTCAGCACACCTGAACTTTTTAATCCAGCAGTTACCAGAATACGTTGAAACAAATCGGAGAATCGGGGCAGTCTATTATCCGCACTATGCCCCCGGAACTATCCAACAAAATAGCGGCAGGGGAAGTGATACAGCGTCCCGCATCCGTTGCCAAAGAGCTTCTCGATAATGCTGTGGACGCAGGCGCAGACCGGATCAGGTTGATCGTTCAACAGGCAGGGCGAACTCTTGTGCAGGTTATTGATAACGGCTGCGGTATGTCTGAAAGCGATGCGAGACTTTGTTTTGAGCGACATGCCACATCCAAGATCGAATCCATTGAGGACCTTTTCAGAATCAGAACCATGGGTTTCAGGGGTGAAGCTATGGCATCGATTGCTTCCATCTCACAGATTGAGATGAAAACCAAGCGCTATGAGGACGATGCGGGCACACTGATTGAAATATTCGGTGGAGAAGAAACCCGTTTTGAACCGGCGGCTACGGATAACGGCACCTCAATTGCTGTTCGCAACCTGTTCTACAATGTGCCCGCCCGCCGGCAGTTTTTAAAGACGGATGCAACGGAGCTGAAGCATATCATACGCACCTTTCAGAATATGGCCCTGGCCAATACGGGCATTGAGTTCGAGATGCATGCAGACGGTGACCAGCTCTACCAGCTGCCCCCGCAAACCCTTGAGCAGCGCGTTGCAGACCTGTTCGGCCGCCAATATCGCGCCAGCCTCATACCCTTTGAAGAGGAGACCAGCTATGTCAGGATTCACGGGCTGCTGGCCGATCCGAAACTGGCCAAGAAAAGCCGCGGCGAGCAGTTTTTCTTCGTCAATGGCAGGCCATTTCAGCATCGCTACCTGAGCTATGTTATTCTGAGTCTGTTCGATGCGTGGACCAAGCAGAATGAATATCCTTTTTATGCCATTTTCCTTGATATGGATCCCGGACAGGTGGATGTGAATGTTCACCCCGCCAAGATGGAAGTTAAATTTGACGATGAACGGAGCATTATACAGCTTGCAAGGTCGGTGGTGAAGAAAGCGCTGAACGAATATTTTGTGGTTCCGGATCCTGGAAGGTCGGGAAGTTTTGAGAGTGATTTTGACCTTACTTTTGACTCGCTGGGCTCCGGCAATGTGCAAAACCGGCCTGAGGGGCGCGACAGGGGTGAGAGAGAACCGATGCAATTCCCGTCAAGAATAAACTACAGGCAGGGAAACCGGCCGGCCGACGGTGATGAGAGCGCAGAATATCTGTATGGGGAGCCAGCTTCACCGGATGCAGAGAGCACCGGGGATTACCAATCCGATAGTGAGAAACAGAGCGCCAAAACCGAAAGTGAAAAAGGATTCTGGCAGCTGCATAACCGCTACATTCTAACCCAAACACGGACGGGACTCTGCGTAATCGACCAGCATGCGGCGCACAAACGCATCATCTACGAGAAAACGCTGAGCTCTACCGAAGAATCGCTGCCCGGTACGCAGCAGCTCCTGTTTGCACAAACCGTTGAGCTTAGCGCGACGGATTTTGCACTTCTTGAAGAGCTCCTTCCCATTATTCAGCGAATGGGCTTCAGTATTCAGCTTCTCAGCGGCAATACGGCAATAATCAATGGCGTACCCGCCGATATTGATATCGGTGATGAAAGGGCCGTTCTCCGGGATATGCTGCATCAGTACCGGGACCTTGACAATAAAGTGAAGCTGGAAGCGCGTGACAAGGTGGCCATTGCATTTGCCTCACGAACCGCCATTCCGCGGGGCAAACGACTTGCCGCGCAGGAGATGGAAATGCTGATTGATCAGCTTTTTGCCTGCAGCGAGCCCTATATGGATCCGCTTCAAAAGCCGACCCTGGTGTATATGTCGATGGATGAACTGAAGAACCGGTTTCGGTAGGCAATCAATCTCTGAGTGAAGTTTCACCCTTCGAAGGTGGGGCATCATAGAATGATTCCCGAATCTTAGGCTGGTTCGTCCAGATCAACTGGCTTTTCGGGTAACAGCGCGGTGAATGCCCGACCGGTTAACATGACCGATATATTTGCCAATTATCCGCACTTCCTCAAACACATCGGGTTCCACTACGATGGCATCATACTCTTCATTTGCAGGTTCAAGCCTGAGGCCGTTTTTGTCGTGATAAATTCTTTTTAAACTTGTTTCGCCATTGTAAAGCACCGCACCGATATCCCCGTCTTTCACATCGGAGTCCATCAGCAGCACAAAATCCCCGTCATAAATACCTGCATCTTTCATGCTCATACCCGAAACCCGCAGGGCAAACATATCATCAAGCCGGGGGAAGAGCGTTTCAAGGGTAATGCGCCCAAGATCAGCTTCAACGGCCTCCTGCAGATAACCGGCCGCAATGAGTCCGCGAACCGGAATGCCCGTGTCACGTTTGGCTCCCAGAAGCTCTTCATGGCTGGGATGAATGTCGTATTCTTCATCTTCACCGCGGATCAGGTATCCTTTTTTTAAGAGCGCCTGAATATTTTGTGTTACACTGTTGGGCGACTTATAATTGAACTCGTCGGCAATTTCACGATACGTGGGCCAGACGTCATGTTCATTTTTGTAGCTGACAATGTAGTCGAAGAATTCCTTCTGTTTACGGGTAAGCTGAGCGTGATCCATAGATAATTTGATTACTGTATAATATATGTGCAATAAACAAAGAACTTTTTCAAATATCAATGTTAGAATGAATTCAACACACAATTTCCCGGTGTGGGTATGTCTATTTGCTGTGATCATGCTCTTGCAGGGATGCGGGCCCCAATCCGGACCGATGGATCAAAACCCCGTTGTACGTACGGAGTATCCTGCGATGGCGGAAGCCATTGTGAATCGTGAGACAGTTCCGCTCTACGAGCTTACAACCCATCCCGATCCGGCCGCCGCTTCACTTGCACTGCGCGCACTGGCAAAGGCCGGGCCGGGGGATGAAGGTGCTTTTATGAGCCGGTTTATGGAGAACCCCGCAAGTATAGGCGGTGATATGTGGTATGCGCTCAGCTTCTGGCAGCACGATGATCAGATGATCAGCCGAATCAATCGTGCATTCCTAACAGGTGAGATCACCGATTCGCCGGTTTGTGAACTTTTTTACCGGCAGGGGGATGAGGGTAGTCTGGAGGTACTTTTTGAGCGGCCTGACCTGTTTCAAAGTAGCGGGCGCTGCGCCCTGGCACTCAGCACGCTGATGATCCGGTCCGGAGAGGATTATGAGCAGCGGGAACAGGTGATCCGGTCAGCGCTGACCACAGCAGAGCCGGAGGCCGCCAAAGCATTGCTTTATGGGTTTTACCGAGGCTCGTCGGGGGGATCCGTGATCAGCCCTGAGTCCGTTGTACCGATAACAGAGGCGTGGGCGGAGTACGGTGTGGGCAGCGACCCTGAAGTGGATAAATATATGGTGAGGATTCTGGGAGGTCCGGCACTGATGGTTCTTTTTGAAACTTCTGAGCCTGAAAAATATCATGACGATGTACAGCTTTGGGTGGAGGTCGCGAAAGTGGCTGCACGCAACTCTGCCGATGAGGGGATGAAGCGTGCAGTGGATGAAGTGATGAGGCATAAAAACGCGCATGTTCCTGTTCAGTTTATGGAATCCTTGCGTCTGAGCGGTGATGCAAACGACGACCTGATTGAGCGCATTGAGAATTCATTTGCAAAACACACCCGCAATGATGAGATATTTTTTGGGGCACTTCGTTTATTGCACGATCACGAACGAAATATCAGTCCATATAAAGAGAAAATGGAGTTTTATGCGGATAGAAACCCCTATCTGTCCGATCGTGCGCTTCCGCTGTTCAGATCAGTTGAATCAACAGATGAATACGGGGAGAGGCTTCTCATAGCGCTTGAACAGGGGGGAGTCGGTGCGATGCATGCTACACGGGATCTTCTGGGATTCTGGATGGAGAACCGGAGTGCTGAAAATGATGACGTATTCAGGGAGCGGATTCGCTATGAGCTTGAACGCGGCAACCGCAGCGTGATGTCTGCGATTCAGCCCATACTGCTGAATGATGAGCTCATTCCGGACTCTTTTGCAGAGCCCATAGAGCAGGCCCATCAGCGTGCCAGGCAGGACCAGGTTCGTGACAATGCCATGGTGCTGCGCCAGGTACTGGAAGACCGTTTCCCGGATACCCTGAACGAAGTTGATCCCCTGGAACCGGAACCGCTCCGGATACCGGACTGGCAGCGGCTCTATGAGATGGGAACCC
This sequence comes from Rhodohalobacter mucosus, assembly GCF_003150675.1. Classification (NCBI taxonomy): domain Bacteria; kingdom Pseudomonadati; phylum Balneolota; class Balneolia; order Balneolales; family Balneolaceae; genus Rhodohalobacter; species Rhodohalobacter mucosus. The sequence goes on from NZ_QGGB01000003.1 coordinate 43,588, forward strand.
AACCGCACTGGATTCTGGAGACCGAAAAGGGGACGATAGATGTGCGGATGGATCCGCTCTCCGCTCCGTTTACCGTTTCGTCTATCGACAGCCTTACCCGGACGGGGCTCTATGACGGCGTGGCTTTCCACCGGGTGGTTCGAAACTTTGTGATTCAGGGAGGCGATTACGACCGGCGCGACGGCTTTGGCGGACCGGATTACCGCATACCGTCGGAACCCTCATTCGACCACTATTTGCGCGGATCGGCGGGAATCGCGAGTTCCGGAACCGACACGGAAGGCAGCCAGTTTTTCTTTATGCATGAACGTGCACCGCACCTTGACGGCAACTATACCCGCTTCGGGGAAGTAGTCAGGGGAATGGACGTCGTAGACCGAATTCAGGTGGGAGATAAAATCATCCGGGCAAGGATTTCGATCCGGTAGAGGGTTGGTTAGCCACGGAGGCACGGAAGGGATTTATATGGTAGTCAATAGCTAAAGTATTGGCATCCTGATAGTTCATGATCATCCCCCATTGCCCCCTTCCCACAAAGTGATCCCTACCGGAAAAGGGGACACTCTTTTATTTATTCCTTACCAAAAAAAACTTTCCGTGCCTCAGTGGCTCAAAACATCTGCTATCTAAGCTTCACTCCAGGTCGGTAAATGCGACGCCAATGCCGGAGTCGCCCATGCCGTAATAGAGGTAACCGCGGCCATTCAGTTCTGCATAGCCCTCAATAAACACCACATTGGGTATCTGTCCGCCCACCTCCAGTTCATTTACAGGCTCCATAAACCAGGTATCGGATCTCCGGATCAGCCGGGAGGGGTCGTGCAGGTCAAAAAGCGCCTGACCCGTTCGATAGACCAGGTTTTCATCCGCTGAATTATAGAGAAGCAGAATACCGTGTTCGGTGATGATCGGAGTGGGGCCGGGTTCAATCAAACGGCTGTCGAAATGGTCATCCCGCGGAAACATTACCGGTTCCTCGATGGCTGTCCAGGTAACCAGATCTTCCGACCAGGCAATCCAGATATTGGTGTCGCCGAAATACATCCAGTAGCGTCCATTGATACGCTGAGGGACAATGGCACCCGCTTTTGTCCAGCCTCTGTCCGGAAATACAAGGCCGTGTTTGGTCCAGTTTCTTAAATCGGGAGACGCGGCCAGCGCCAGGTGCGCTGTTTCTCCGTCGTAGGCGGTATAGGTTAGATAGAAGGTGCTGTCAATCAGCGCCAGCCGCGGATCCTCCGCACCACCGGGCAGCTCCCAGGACTCCGAAGGTTCGAGTACCGGATCGGGCTCACGGGTGAAGTTCACGCCGTCGGTGCTCGTAGCCAGCCCGATCCGCGAGGTGCCGTTCCAGTCGCCAATGCCGGTGGAGTCTTCGGCGCGATAGAGCATGTAGATCGTTTCACCGTCCGACCAGGCGGCCGGGTTGAACAGGTCCTTGGCTTCCCAGGTGGATCCCTGAGGTGTGAGGATCGGGTTTGATTCATGCCGTTCGAATGGGCCGAGCTGCCAGCTTGTATCGGTTTTCCCGTAACATCCGCTCAGAAAAAAACAGGCGATGATGAGTGCAGCAGTTGTTGATGAAGTTCCCATGATTATGTCCCGCAATCAGTTCAGATTATTCAGGAAATGAAGGAGCAATTTGGGAAGAAGTCAAGAGAAAGGTTGCTTAACGTGAGTTTCCCGATGGCGCGCGTCAACCTCCTCGTCCCAGAGGGATCCCTACGGGGGAAGGGGGACTTATTCTGTTCAATTCCTTATATCGGATTGGCGTTAGTTATATCGTGGGCACGGAACAAAATCTTACCCGGATAAACGGTTTGTCAATACGGAAAAAGCAGCACTTCTCCGTCGGAGTTAACAATAAAGATTTCTTTCCTTTCGAAATGGATGTCAAAAATGGGTTTCAGTTTTTCATCTTCTGCAACCAGTTTATAGCGATTCAACAGAGCCCCGTTGGCTGAAAACCTGTGCAGATAGATATCCCGGTATTGAGTGATCAGCCAGAGTTCACCTTCGGGACTTACAGTTCCGGAATGATAGAAATTGAGCGTAATTCTGAATCTGCTGTCATTCTGCATTATCCTTTCCATAGACGAGAAAAATCCTGTTTTGATGGAATCAAGCTCAGAAATCCCGGTAATTTCTTTTTCCCATGCCATGATTCCGTCCGATTGATAGCGGGCAATTTTCGGCATGGATGAGAAGATCATGTAAATGAGGTCTTCGTCTTGTGCAGATGACACAGGAAATGCTTTTGGCAGGTAAAAGGAAGGGATGCGATTCTCCTGAATATCGCTCTTCACCTCTTCATTGCTCAGAATAAACGAACTGCCGTCCGGAATGTGTCCGATCCGGGCCAGAAACTCCCGGTCAGAGTTATACCGTCTATACAGTGAGGATATGCTGTCTCTGACGCCCATGGGTGAGAGCATCAGGTCACCGTTTGCAAGAATATGCGGTTTGTTGTCCAGGTCGGGAGTGATCACTGCTGATGGATTGACCGGTGCAGGAGGAGGTGCGGCAACGGATGGGAAATATCCCCATTCGCCATAGGATATGGCGGAGTGAAAGCGGCCGTCAAGGCTGTAGCGTTGAATCACAAACTGACCGGTATCGATCACGTGAATCATGTTGTTTGCGAGCCGTATATGACTTGGACGCACAATTTCACCCGGACCTCTGCCCGGTCCGGCGATGGAACGGATCAGGCGGGGTTCACCTGCATCAAGTACCTGTACCTGCATAACCGCGGTATCCAGCACGTATAGATTTCCCTCTGCATCAATCTGAATGGATACCGGCGCATAGAGGAGATTGTCATCAACCGATATGGCTTTGGTGAAACGGTCCAGAACCGTGATTTCCGGCAGGTTCTGATCTGAACTGTTTTCGGGACTGCAGCCCGCCGACAGAACTAACAGGATAAGTGCGAGGTAAAGACCTCTACCTTTTGTTGGGAGTGAACCGTGAATCAAGGAGAATTGCATAAGCATCAATTCCGGTTATTGATGCGTCTCTCCGGATCGGGAGGGAAAGGGGGCGGTGGCGGCAGCTGTTCGGCTCCCAATTCTGTCAGGTCTCCCTGTTTATTCCTGAGCCGCTCGTATAGATTTGAAACTTCCTGATACGCTTCCTGAAGCCTGGACAGGTTGGACTCTTTCGCTTCCAGGCTCATATAGGCCTCCGATTGCTGAATAAACCTGGCTTCCGCTATTTGCATGCTGATTCTTGCTTCCCTTAGGGTCCTTGCTTCCCTTACAAGGTCAGACTTGAGGGTATCCTCACTGCTATAATTCAGCCGGCGAAGATCTGTTCGACGAAGAATACGCTGTACGTCGGTAATGAGGCCGAACGGAGCATTGGGATGAACTTTGAAATGCACCACGTACTCTTCCGGATTGTCGTAGGTGCTTAGCATCTGTTCAAGATGTGAGAAATGGATCTCTTTGCCGTCAAGCATGATCACCTGCGAAGTGCCGATTTCGATCGAAAGGGTTTTCCGGTCCTGTGTTTGGGCGTCCGCCTGAATGCCAAAAAGAACCATAGCTGTAAAGAGAATGGTAACCCCTACCGTCTGTTTGAACAGGATGTCGCTTTGGGATCTGGGTCGGTTCATCATCTGAAACCGTTTTTTGGTGAGTGAATAATTAAAACTGCTTACCATACCGTTTCCGGAAGCCGGCTGGAGTGCCCGGAATAGGATGTGCTGGTAGCGCGACCTGTTGCCGGTTTTTTGCAGCACGGCGCGGTCTGCAATAAATTCGTGATTGAGCTGCATCGCTCTCTTGAGACGATAGAAGAGCGGGTTGAACCAGAACAGGATCCGGATGATTTCAACGGCCAGAATATCCCAGGAGTGGCGCTGGCGGATATGCGTCTGTTCGTGAATGATAATCTCCCGTCCGATTTTGCCGTCGAGGTATTCCCGTTCATTCACAAATATGCAGTTCAGAAAACTGAAGGGGCCCGTTTGCTTTTTAAGAAGCACGACTATGGAGTTGCCATACATGGCAGTCTTAAATCGACGCATGGATGAGAGCAGGAAGTGAATGCCTGCAAGGAATTTGATTAAGAGTACAGCCGTGATCAGGATGTATAAAGAGGCTGCAAGAATGATTATGGTTGGCTTTGACGGGATAGATGGATGGCCGATGGACGCTTTGTCTGAGACGGGAAGTACTGGCTGGACACTCTCCGAAAATCTCCCCGATGCGAGGTCAGCCGCTGCAACTCCCGGTAACCAGTTCTCTATGATGCCAAAAGGCATTAGCGGGGCCGCAACGGCCATGAACAGAGTCAGCAGGAGGTAGGCGCGGTTGAAATGGTGCATCCGTTCCCGCTCAAGAAACAGATGATAAAGACCCAGAAGGAGCAGAAGACACAGTGCTGATTTCACAAGATAGATAATCATGATTGCCTCCGTTTCAGTTCATCATGAATCATATCCTGCAGCTCTTCCAGTTCGGCATCGGAGAGCTTTGTCTCCCTCGTGAAAAATGAGGCAAACTGAGCGGGCGAGTCATTGAAAAATTTACGGATCAATCCGTTGATGTAGGTGGAGAAATAATCCTTTTTTTCCACAATCGGATAGTACTGGCGCGAGCGGCCCATCTGGTTGTAACCCACATACCCTTTCTCCTGCATGCGCTTGAGTAGGGTGGCAATCGTGGTACTGGCCGGCCTGGGCTCCGGATAGCATTCCAGAAGGTCCTTCATGAAAGCTGTTTCGAGCTTCCAGAGGTGGTTCATCAGTTCTTCTTCCGTTTTCGAGAGCTTCATTCTTCTACATGATTAGAGTTGTTTCTACGAATGTAGATTAATGAAACCAGAAAGGCAAGGGATTTTAATATTGAGCATTGAGTATTGAGTATTGAGCATTGAGTATTGAGGGTGATCTCAGAAGAATTTACAATACTAACCGTTTTTGCCTGTCGCTCCCGCGGAATCGGGACATGTTGCCTGCTTCGTGCAGTTCACTTTGGGGAATCGCCTGCGGCCCGGAGCGCAGTTTCGATACTTCGGGAAAGCCATCCGAACACACCCCTTGGCGTTATGAAGCGTGCTTCGCACGTTCATGCCGCCATATCCCCTCTCTAGAGGGGACTAGTAGTCTGCACCCAGCACCCAGCACCCAGCACCCAGCACCCTGCACCCAGCACCCTGCACCCTGAACCGTGCATCACATCAACACCGTCTCATATTTCTCGTGATGCTCCAGAATCATGCCGGTTCCTCGCACTACGGTGGTCAGCGGATCTTCTGCAACGTGCACGGGGAGGTCAATGGCGTCCGAAATCAGTTTGTCCATATTGCGGAGAAGCGCGCCGCCTCCGGTAAGCATGATGCCGCGGTCGAGGATGTCGGCCGACAACTCCGGCGGGGTGTTTTCAAGTGATTTGGTGATCGCATTCAGGCAGGAGTTGACGGTTTCTGAAATGGCTTCGCGAACATCGGCGGAGGTCACCGTGAGTGTTTTGGGCACCCCGCTTACCAGGTTGCGTCCCTTGGTGGTAAATTCACGCTCATCATCGCCGGGCATGGCAGACCCGATTTCGTGTTTGATCTCTTCGGCGGTCCGCTCTCCAATCAGAAGGTTGTACTTGCGCCGGATATGATTCACAATCTCCTCATTCATCTGCTCGCCGCCAAGGCGCACCGATTGCGAATAGACGGTTCCGCCCAGGGAGATGATGGCGATCTCGGTGGTTCCGCCCCCGATGTCGACCACCATATTGCCGTACGGCGCATTCACATCGAGTCCGATTCCCACGGCCGCCGCTATGGTTTCCTCAACCAGAAAAACCTCCTTTGCGCCGGCATTCTCCGCACTGTCTCTCACGGCCATGCGCTCTACGTCGGTGATTCCGTTGGGAACGGTGACAAACAGCTTGCGGACTGAAGAGAACCAGCGCTTTTTCATCACCTTCCGGATCATTTCACGCATCATCTTCTCGGCAATGTCGAAATCGGCTATCACGCCTCCTTTCAGCGGACGCACCGTGCGCAGATCCTTATGCGTTTTTTCATGCATCAGCCGCGCTTCCTGACCCACGGTTACGATTTGTCCCTTCGGATTCAGTGCGACGATCGTTGGTTCGTTCAGTACAATTCCCTGATCGCGGGCATGGATGAGCGTATTGACGGTTCCCAGGTCGATCGCCAGGTCTGTATTCAAAGAGCTGAAAAGTCCGGGTTTGCGGGGTTTTGCAGTTGGTGAAGAGCCGGAAGAAGTTTGAGATTCGGCTTTGGTTTGGGGGATTGATTCAGACATGATTAAGGATCAGAGATAATGAATTTTTCAAACTGAGAACATTGGGCGTATCTGTTACGCATCCATATCCCGTCTACACGGGCAGACCCGTACGGTGGATGAAATGGATAACAGAAATGCCGGTGTCAACAAATGATTTCAGAGCGTTTTTCTTTCAAAAAGCTAAAGTATCTTGTACAACATACGTACTCCATTGTTCCCGCTTATTGAATCTCTGTTTGGCCTGATAAGCATTAACTGCACGTGAGCAGTTTCATCCCGGATAAAGCACCGGGGTTGTATTTTAAATCATTAAGAATTATTTACCTCTCCTAAAATCATCCGGTTTAAGGATATCTGCACAATGATAACAACTTTGATCGATCTACTGCTTGCCCCCGTCTATTTTTATCAGGGAAAATTTGTCCGGGATCATATAGTAATGCTGCCCGAACCGGAAGGGGAACGGAAAGGAATCATTGGGAGCGGTAAGCAGATCAGCCTGCTGGTTGTCGGTGACTCTTCGGCAGCAGGTGTGGGGACGTCATCACAGGAAGAAGCCTTGCTGGGAAATATCCTCACAAATCTGGATGATATATTTGAAATCTCCTACTGTCTCTTAGCCAAAACAGGAGCACGGACAAGGCACGTGATCACCCGGCTGAAAAGACAGCCCGAAAAGAGCTATGAACTTGCCGTCACCGCGCTCGGTGTAAATGATGTGACCGCCGGACTTTCACAAAAAGAGTGGATTTCGGATCAGCGTGAGCTGTACGGTGTGCTAAGAGAGAAATTCCGAGTTGAGCACATTCTGGTGTCGGGACTTCCCCCGGTATCCGAATTCCCCGCTCTGCCGCAGCCGCTGCGATGGTTTCTGGGAAGGAGTGCCAGGACTTTTAACACAGCGCTCGAACACCTGTGTGAGGAGGAAGGCTGCCATTATATACCTCCGGATGATGTAAACGCGGATGTGAGCATGATGGCCTCTGATGGTTTTCATCCCGGCCCGGGAGTGTACAAGGCGTGGGGTAGGGAGATTGCACGGACAATCCGGTTGGTTCGGGATCAGTCAGCGCAGGGTTGATTCTTCAAATCGACAATCAAAGTTTTAAAATTCCGATATCCTACTCAGCTGCTGAAGATTCATTCACCGTAAACTCAACAAACTGCCCCTCGATATCCGCAAATTGTACATTCAGCAGGAAGTTACTGCATTCAGTTGGGTCAGGTGGACCGAGATATATCTGGCCGGACTTTTCATGAGAATAGGCACCGGTTCTGTCGAGGCTGATCTGAACTTCCAGCTCATACATTTCGGTCTGTGAGTTGTAGGGGAGGATAAACCAGTTTGGAAATTCTCCCCGGCTACCCTTGATGAAGGTGAGTGTATTATCCAGAAACAATTCATCGTCTCCCAGGGTAATCAGAGCAACATGATCGCCGGTTTCTTCGAAAAGATTGACTTGTGTTTGGCGATTATCGATGTAATCTGCAAAGAAATCGTTGGATGCCGGCAGGTCGATCGTTAGAGTCACCACATCGCCCTGCTGAAACGATGATTGAATGGGTGCAAGAGTAATGAGTTCAACAACATCTTCTTCCTGCCAATTTTTGAGGGTAACGCAATCATCCTCGCAAGAGGTCATAACCAGCATAGGAATCATAACCAGGCTGATAAAGAGTTCTTTCATGATGAATGATATTTATTGGGATCGATGGATATTTAAGAATTTAGCATAGTACGCATATATAAACCACAATATTGTACGTATTAAGACTCTCTACGGAAAAAACATACATCTGTCTAAAAACATAAGAATCTGATATTAACTAACCGTTACGATATGTTTCCGCTTGAAAATAGTACGCCGTATTAAAAAGCTCCAAAAACCCGCAAATTCCTCATAGCATTCAACTCCAAACTCCAAACTCCAAACTCCAAACTCCTAACTCAAAACCCATCTCACATCACAAGTCATTTCTCTCCTCAACCAGCCGCCAGGTAAAGGTGTGGGTGTCGAAAAGGAGCCGGCAGTAGATCCCGTCTTTGGTTTTTACATCGAAATGAAACTGGTCCCTGCCGCCGGACCGTATTTTATTCACAACCCGAATTTCAGATATTGTGTGAGTGGTACCGTTTTTTCTTTCAAACCGGTAGGGGATGATCTTGTGTGATGTATAGGGTGCATCAAACCCCTTGAACAGGTTCAGGACGTTGATCGGCTCGTAGTTTCGGGCGTTCATACTTTGAGGATTAGGTTTATTCAATGGAACCTATCCATAGGCAGTGACATCATGCGTCATCCGTGTTTTGGGTAGTTGTTTGTTGATGGTTGTCAGTGGTCAGTTGTCAGTAAAAAAGGAAGCCTTTGGTTAATAAGGGAGAAGGGCAGGTTTACCATAACAGATTTCAGAGGTCAGGTTAGGGTAGGAAATGAATGTTTGATGTTTATATTGATTACTGATTCTTGGTTAAGCTCTATAAAGTTCAACAACAAATAACACCTTAGAAGAATATGCTCCGCATCTTCAGCCGATTTCGGAAAGCACTTATGGAACAGAATAAAGTCCGCACATATACACTGTATGCGGTTGGGGAAGTAGCCCTGGTCATGATCGGGATACTGTTAGCCCTTCAAGTGAACAACTGGAATGAGGAACGGCTCGACAGGATAAAAGAACAGGAAATCCTTCATGATTTAAAAGTTGAGTTTGAAGCAAACCTGGTTGACCTGCAGCGAACCTTAAATGAACATCGAATCGTTTATGCGGAGCTCAAAGAACTTCAGCAAATATCTCTGTCGGGAAATTTTGATAACCCTGCCCTGGATAGTCTCACCTTTGGATTTATACGATGGTTCACCTTTACGGATCGTCCGGGTGCATCAAGCAATCTGATTAACTCCGGCAACCTGAATCTGATTTCAAATAAAGAGTTGAGGGATCTGATCACTCAATGGCCGGGAATTGCAGCTGATGTGAAGGATGACGAAGTCTTTATGGTTGACTATATCAGGGAAATACTCATGCCACTTCTCGCAGAGCTTTATCCTCTTTCCAATGTTGAGCAGGTCAATGATCGGTGGATCCGATCCTTTGAAGGTTACAGACTGGATCTTTATGAAACGGTGAAACCTTTAGAGCAGGTAAACTGGAACAGATTACTAGACAATAATACTTTTCAAAGTCATTTGGCTTTGAGAAAGCTACTCCAAACTCATTCAATGATAGAGGGTGAAAAAGCAGAGAGGGCTTGTTTGGAAATCCTTCGATTAATCAATGAAGAGCTGGGGCTATTGCTGTAACTAAGGAAACCGTTTACGAAGGAGTTGATGAAAATTCTGAAATACGCCTACTGTATGATTAATTTTAAACGGAATAACACCTCAGGATAAATTTTTCTTTAGTAATGAGAAATAAGATCCAAAAATCAGTGAATCATGCTACGCTTCTTCCGTCATCTTCGTCAAAACTTATTCTCCGGGAACATGAATGATCAGGCCAATCCACGTACTCAGTTCAACAAAACTTCCTACCGGGCATTCAGATATCTTTTATATGCCTTGGGTGAGATTGTACTGATTGTGGTGGGGATTCTTCTTGCACTTTACCTTGACAACATCAATTCTGAAAAGCAGGCGAGGGAGACTGAAATTGAAATGCTGGAAGAGCTCAGATCCAACCTGGTCAGCAATATTGACATACTGAATCGTACGCTGAGGACAGAGTCAGAATATCTCCACTACAATGAGATGATCCTGGACTATCTTGATGACCGAAAACCATATGATGAAACGCTCGACAGAGCATTTGCCGTCTATTTCTGGACCATCTCCACCAATCCGGTCACCGGTGGATATGAATTCCTGAAATCCAAAGGGATTGATTTGATTACCAATGACAGTTTGCGGAACGAAATCAGCTTCATTTTTGAAAATGAATTCTCCATTCTTAAAAATGAAAACGAAGTCTGGTCAAACAATTTGCAGCAAAACATCTCCTATCCGTACCATGTAAAACATTTCAGGAGATACTATGCCACAGATGAAAACAACAATGAAATTGAGCTGGCCAGACCATTCGACTATCAGAGTCTGCTTGATGACAACGAGTTTAAAAGTATCAATACTGAAATTATCTCCAACCGAAAATGGAATATCAACAGCCTTGAGGTTCTGATCCGGGAAATTGAGCATTTAATTGTGCAGATTGATGCGGAACTTGAGAGATGATTTGGGTAGTGGCAGGTTGTCAGTTGTCAGCTGTTGGTTTTTTAAAGTCTAATTTTCAATCTCAATGAAAACTGACCTCTGTGAATTCAAGTAATCCGTCTGTTGCATAATCCTACCCATTGGATTAATTATCCAATTTTACTGAAATATCTTTATTTGATAACAAGATGAAGAATGATAAAGATTTTATTAAAAACGTCTCTTTTTTCTAAATACTCCTCGTTTAGGATCAAGATAGTGAGTAGACTCTCTTCTTCGTGTGGTAGCTCTAACTAAAACTCGTGTTTTAATACTATGAATAATTTTAATCTCTTTCTTTTTAAACAACTTGCCTTCTTTAGTGTATTGAATAAATGCATCTCGTGGTAAAATTAAAATTTCAGCCCTTGAACTATCTTTGAATGGTAATAAACAGAATAGATAAGTTCTTGGATCATCGTTTATGTCTAAAGATTTCGTCCCTAAAAAATCAAAGATGACGGGTACAGAGCTATTGAGCCATGAAGAGTTAAAGTATTTATGAGGTGTTTCAATTGAGTAAATATGTTCGTTTTGGGTTTCTTGAAGCTTAGTTAGTCCTTTAAGAAAACGTGAATAGTCATTCTCGAGCCTTGTTCCATCAACAACCCAAATCATGTTTTGATAGAAGCTTTCTCTTTTACTGCGGTTTTTAGGACTGATATGTGAATGCTGAAATTCAATTACGAGATCATATTCTGTTTTTATATCTGCAACGTGCCACGTTCCTGTTCCATCATCTGGAAATTTGATTTCTTGCCAGCTTTCAGGATAGTTTTCTTTCCAAGCTCGGTGCCAGCGGGTTTCGCCTTCTTTTACTGATTTGCACTTGCTTTTTGGTTCGTGGGCCCAATGATGGATTCGAATGGGACCACATTTTGCGTAAACGCCTGAACCACAACATTGGCAGATTCCTTTAGCCCCTTTAGTAGCTTTTGTTTTCATCCCGTCTATAAGTGCAAATTTCATGATGTTTATAGTCTTTTGAAGAGTGAGCAATTACGATCACTTGGCAAACTAATAGTTGTATGTGACACCATGGTGTCACCCCTTCTCTAAAATACACTTATAGATTATTAATTCAACAATCCTCTTAATTCATCTTTGTTTAAAGTGTGGCCCTTTTCTTGGTGAAGCATAGAGTTACAGTTAGGGCATAGAAGAGTAAAATCATTTTGAATGTCAGGCTTATATACTTGCTCTCTTTTATAAATCCGTGTAAAGTGATATACATGAATAAAACTTCTACCCTGAACTTGGATAAGAGCTTGTACCTCGGGCCGGGCTTCCCGAAACTTTTTAAAGAGATTGTCAGCCTATAGCTTACCAATTCGGGACTGGCTCTCCGCTATCGCTTCGATCTAGCTTCTCGCCCGGCCACAAAAGATTGAGATCATTGAAATAAAAAAGCCCAGATACCTGATAGATATCCGGGCTTGTACCTCGGGCCGGGCTTCCCGAAGTCTCGGGACAGGCTTCTCGCCCGGCGATTTCTTGCAAAGATAGAAGCATAAAAAAGCCCAGATACCTGATAGATATCCGGGCCTGTACCTCGGGCCGGGCTTCCCGAAACTTTTTAAAGAGATTGCCAGCCTATAGCTTACCAATTCGGGACTGGCTCTCCGCTATCGCTTCGATCCAGCTTCTCGCCCGGCTGTATAAATCAGAAATTTGCACATAAAAAAAGCTCCTATCCAAAACTTGAATAGGAGCTTGTACCTCGGGCCGGGCTTCCCGAAGTCTCGGGACAGGCTTCTCGCCCGGCGATTTCTTGCAAAGATAGAAGCATAAAAAAGCCCAGATATCTGATAGATATCCGGGCCTGTACCTCGGGCCGGGCTCGAACCGGCACTGGCATTTAAATACCAATTGGATTTTAAGTCCAACGCGTCTACCAATTCCGCCACCGAGGCGTTTTTCAACTATGAAATATAAGGCCATGCCGGTCTTTATACCAACCCCTTTTTAGTGGTTTAAAGACAGATCATCCGGTCGGTTGAATCGTAACGGAAAACGTTTTTTCAACTCCTTGTTTATTTGCATACTGTAGGTTAGTACTTTACCGGTATCTCTTTTTTCGGTTATATGGCTCTGAAGTAAAAAAATGCAAGTAAATCGTCGCAGTGGATGGGATTTTATCCGGTTAAAAAACGCACAGGACAGCAATTTTCCGTGACCAATGAACAGCAGTTCGCACAATAAAGTAAATATCAGACACCTGCTTCTTTCCATTCTGACCGGCCTGGTCTTCGGGGTGTTTGTATGGTACGTCTGGCGGCTCGACTATGCCGAGGCTGAACAGGATCGCAGGGATATTGCAGTGGCACAATCGCGACTGATAACTGAACGTTTCATTCAGCGCGCTGATGATGAAATTGAACGGCTCAGGAATTTCAAGCGGCGGATTGAAACACACGATGACAATCCCGACCTGCTATGGGAGTTTGAAACCGATCTGATTCTTGCCCAGTCCCTTTCGGTTCCGTTTATACAGTGGATATCACCCGACCTTACTGTTTTACGGAGTTATGGCGATCCGGATTACCTTTCACTGGAACAGCTCGACCCTTCCGCAAACGATCAGCGAAGGGCAGGGCTGCGTCAGTCGCAGCAAGACTCCCTTTTGTCAGTGAGCGGAAGCTACAGCTTTAGAGGTGATGGGGATGAGAGTCAGGATGAAAAGTTTTTTATCATCGATATTCCGGTCTACAGAAACGAGACGTACATCGGCAGCCTCGCTGCAGGTCTCGACTTCGACATGCTTTTCGATGCAGTGATGCAGCAGCGCGAAACCTACTCCGTTAAACTGAGAGACGAAGATGGGAATCTTTTCTACAGCTATGGAGAGCATAGTCAGGAAGAACAAAACGGGGACCTTGCCCACAAGCAGCAGCTTGACCTTTACAACGGCAGGGGTGGGTTCTGGTATTCGACCATTGTGGCCGACCGTGAGGAGCTTCGTGCAGAAATCTTCGCAAACCTGAAGCTGAACCTGGTTCTTGGGTTCATGTTTTCTGCCTTGGTTGGGGCCGCTCTCTATTTTATACTCGGTTTTTACAGTGCAAAAAGATCCTACGGTATATCGAACAGGAAATTGCGCGCCGTTATCCGCTCATCGCCGCTTGCAATTTATACTGTGAATAAGAAAGGAATTGTCACAGATTTCTGGAACAGTGCCGCAGAGAATATGTTCGGATTCCGCACCCGGGAGGTGACAGATCAATATCTGCCTGATATCACAAAGGAGTCGGCTGTTGAGTTTCAGCAGATGATCCATTCGGTACTCGGGGGAGAAGATTTTTATATGGAGGAAAGTACCAGAACCCGAAAAGACGGTACCGAATTTGATGTACGCGTCTTTGCAACGCCTACAAAAAAATCGGGCGGCGATAAGGGAGAAGTGCTCGTGATGGTCGAGAATATCACACTGCAGAAAGAGACAGAACGCGAGCTTCAGAACGAAAAGCAGGTCAGCGATACCATACTGAAGGGGCAGCCGGGTCTGTTCTATCTCATTGATGAGAAACGTCACCTGGTGCGGTGGAATAAAAATGTAAATGATTTTTTCGGTCTGACCGATGCAGAGCTCAACGAAATGAATTTTCTTGAACTCTTTATCGAGGAGGAGCGACTTAAGGTGCTGGAGGCCATACAGAACGCCAACAACACGGGTGAACTGGAGGTGGAAACTGTGGTGCGATCGGGCGGTGAATTGTATGATTTCTATTTCAACGGAACCCTTATGACCATCGGCCAGCGCCGCTTTATCGTGGGTAACGGCGTCAATATTACCGAACGCAACCGGACACGGGACGAGCTGCAGCGTTCACTGGACGAAAAAGAAGTGCTCCTTTCTGAGATTCACCACCGTGTGAAGAACAACCTGGCCATCATCGCCAACCTGATCGATATTCAGCTCATCAACATCGATGACGAAACTATGACTGAGATCCTGCGCGAGACTCAGAACCGCATTTTTTCCATTGCGGGCGTTCATGAAATGCTCTACGATGTGAAAAACTTTTCTCAGATCTCTTTCAAGGAGTATTTGAGAAAGCTGTTTCGCCGGATTTTTGATCTTTATGAGGACAAACATCATCTCACCAGCTATGATCTGCGGGTAAAGGTAGAGTATCTGAATATCAACCAGGCAATACCGCTTGGGCTGCTGCTCACTGAGTTTATCACAAACTCCTTCAAGCATGGATTTGACAGAAATCATGCGGGACTCATCACCATAGAAATCACGGGCGGCTCCGATCTGATTCATGTGGTATACAAAGATAACGGGAAGGGATTTGAGACGGATATATTTGAAAACTCCTCATCAATGGGCATGATCCTGTCCCGCTCGCTGCTCAAGCAGCTGTCGGCTGAATACTCTGTAAACGGTGAGAACGGCTTTGAAATTTCCTTTTCCTTTACCACCCGCATGAGGGGGGCGCATTCGACGCTTAATTGATGGGGTGATAGTTGTCAGTGGTCAGTTGTTAGTTGTCGGTTGATTGTGGCATCAAAAATCAATTACTGACCACCAACAACAAACAACTGGCAACCAACAATTTTTTTGTCGGGATGATCCCGAGGCTTCGGGAAACCCCGAAGCACTGCTTCGGAAGAGAGGGTGGTAAGTGATCAGGTATAAATCACGTACTAAGGAAGGAATCTTGCGATCTAACCTATGCAAGTATAAGACCCTTCTCTTCGCAAGTTATAAAATTTGGTCGGGATGACAGGATTTGAACCTGCGACCTCTTCGTCCCGAACGAAGCGCGCTACCGGGCTGCGCCACATCCCGAGGGAAAAGACAGGACTTTATAATTAACCAATAGTCCTTTTATCACGAGAGAACTAAATATAAGAAACTATGCGCACTTAGGATAATGGGCTTCAAGTGTCAGCTGTCAGTTGATAATTGTATGTTGAAGGTTGCATGTGGAAAAACAGATTGGCCCTGGCATCAACCACCAACAACTAACAACCATAAACCAACAGCCATCAACCAACAACCATCCCATCCACACGCACTCAGCAATCACCCGTCAACAAACATGCTACTCACAGACCTCGGTGCAACGGGTTATCTTAACGGTACGTCTAAAACCGTTTGCCACATCGTGTAGGCTTCCTTTTCTGCTCCGTCTTCATTGATAATCCCAGTACTGATCCACAATTCTCCCAAATCCCTGACTTCAGCCGGAAAGGTTTCCCAAAGTTCGTCATAATCGCGGTGTGCCCACCAGATGACGTAACCGTACTCCTGCTCCTGTGCATTTAGAGCGAGTACTTCGAGGTACTCTTGTTGCTCCGGTTCATTTCCGGGAATAAAT
Organism: Rhodohalobacter mucosus; assembly: GCF_003150675.1. Classification (NCBI taxonomy): domain Bacteria; kingdom Pseudomonadati; phylum Balneolota; class Balneolia; order Balneolales; family Balneolaceae; genus Rhodohalobacter; species Rhodohalobacter mucosus. The sequence continues at coordinate 59,421 of NZ_QGGB01000003.1, forward strand.
AAATTGAAGGATTCAACAGACAAATCTTCCGACAGATGACTTGTCTCAGCAAATACAATAGGCCTTTTGATATTTTCATGCAGAAAGTCGAAAGCGTTCTGGAAACCGTCCGCCGTATTCAGTCCTTTGAAAAAGGGGTAGAAGCTTATTCCCACAAATTCCATGGAATTTGCGTAGTCGCTGACTTCCTGAATATACTCTTCAGGGATCTGAACATCCGGCTGGTAGAAATTATGTAATGTAATGGACTCGGAAATTTGCAGCGCTGGAAATTCCCGGCTGATTCTCGTTTTAACGTTATCCATCAGCAATTTAAAAGAGTCCCACTTTTCAGGGGCATTTTTTAGCAGCTCATTCACTTCTATGGCAATCAGCAGATAGTCCGGGTTTAACTCCCGGGTGATGTAGGCAAGATGCTTTACATAGGCATCTTCGATATGCGTGTCATTCAGATCGATGTAGTCGGGGATGCTGCCGTCATAATCTGGTGCAAGATCCGCCCGGGCATTGTTCAAAATACTTACGGAGACGGTCAATTCAGTGCCGGGCAGCTTTTCCGTCTTTTTTGATTCAATCAGGTCAATGAAACCGTCAGGCAAGGGCAAATCATTGATCCATGCATTCCAGGGTATTTCGGAGTCGATATGTTCCGAGTAAATATCGGAATGGTCTTCAATAAACTGATATGTAGTGGAAACAGATTCAGACGAAGGTGCATAAGGCCAGGTGCTGAATCCCATGCTGAAGGCTCTTGAAGAATATTCACAAAAAAAGTCCTCCTCTTCACACACGGATGATGAGGTGATCTCTTCATTGCCGCATGCGGATACGAAGAGTATCAATGCAGCGGGTAAAAACAGTAGTAATACGATAGCTCTTTTCATGCCGGTGTGTAAAATAAGATCATTTTATCTGGTGTTTACCTTCATGTTATCGGCAATGTTCCGGAACCGGGCGGCTATTCGTTCACATCCGGAATTAATTCACCATCATAAAGCAGAAGGGGACCGAGAGAATCCCTGCTGCAATAGTCCGGCATTCAGCAGCTTTTTTAAGCCGAAAGAGTCCGAATTCAGTCGCATTACAGCATTTCAACGATCATCATGTAGTTACCGCATGTGTCGTCGAACATCGCAATTTTTGTAGTTCCCATTTCTGTGGGCTCCATGGTGAATTCAACCCCTTTGCCGGACAATCGCTCGTACTCTTCCTGTACATTATCCACTCTGAACTGCGTATATGGCATGCCGGCCTCTTTCACTGCGTTCTGAAAGACCTTTGCAGGCTCAAAATGATTGGGTGCAGGCTCAAGAAGCAACTCAGGACCATCTTGTTTTTCACCGGATACCACCGTTAACCATCTGTTTCCCTCACCCAACGGTAGATCCCTCTTCTTGATGAATCCCAATTTCTCTGTATAAAATTTCAGTGCTTTTTCCTGATCCCGGACTGGAATTCCTACAACTCTAATTTTCATGATCTTATGGATTATTGAAGGTTAATGGTGCAGGTAAAATTAAAAAGCAGCAGGAGATGTGCTTATTGAAAATTGCTGTTTTTGATATTCAGCGGGTGTAACGCCGGTTTTGGTTTTGAACAAAGTGATGAAAGAACTCAGGCTGTTATACCCTACAGCAAAACAGGTTTCGGTAACCGACATCCCTCTTCCCAGATACAATTTCGCATTTTCTATTCGGGTGTCAATCAGATATTGCCTGATAGTTATTCCGTAATATTGTCTGAAAAGTCGCAGCAAATGATACTTTGACGTTAAGTGCAGCCGGGACAATAAGTCTAAATCGACGTCTTTATGATAATTGTTTTTGATATACGCACGCGTCAAAATAACTGTTCTGATCTGTCCTTTATTGGAATAACAGTTCTCCTTAACTCTACCTATTTTTTCCAGGAAAAAACTCATTTCAGTCTGAGTTTCGTGAATGTTGTATCTGTAAGACGGTTCTGCAGCGTGCAACAAATAGTGAACGACAGAAAATGAAACCTTATCTGCTTACACTGTTTCTAACTATCGTTTTTTATGTATGTCTGATACCCGGGTAATGCAAAACAGTAAAAAACCAGGTGGTGCAATCGGATTTTGGCGAAACATCGACCGCATCAAATAGGGGGTAAAGCACCCACAGAATAATAACTTCATACTATTTTTCAAAGGTCTGCCAAATAAGGTTTTTGCTTTGATAGCGGTGATCATCTATATTAATGTTAACTACATTAACATCAATATAGCTCCATTCAATGGCCCGAACCTACGATATGTCCAGCCGTTCTCAGAAAGCTGCCGAAACTACGCAGAACATTATCGAGGCTACCGAGCGGCTTATTACAGAAACGTCATTGCAGGAGATCAGTCTTCGCTCCATTGCTCGGGAATCCGGGGTTACCGTTCAAACTGTGCTTCGTCATATGAAATCAAGAGACGGGTGCCTCCATGCTGTGGCAGAAAGGGTGTCATCCCGGGTAGAGATGCAAAGAGGTGTCTCTGAACCCGGAAATATTACAGAAGCCATTTCAAAGCTGGTTGAGCATTATGAAGAGGAGGGTAAACTGGTACTGAATCTGCTTGCTCAGGAACATAGCGGTGATTCCTTTGCCTCAGTCCTTACCAATGAAGGCAGGGCCTATCATCTGAAATGGGTGGAAAGATGTTTTGGTCCTCATTTATCTGGGAAGAGTTCTGAGATTTTTGATGGAATTGTGGTTGCCACTGATATCTATACCTGGAAATTACTGCGGCTCGATCTTGGCAGATCCATTGGCACGACAAATAAAGTTATCGTTGGCATGGTAAGAAGAATTCTGGGGGCGTCATGAAAACCGTACTGATCTACACATCTCCTGCGCGGGGTCACCTTTATCCGATGATGGATGTTGCCATTGAGCTCAGAAATGAGGGGTATGAAGTTATAGTTCAAACCCTGAGCAGTGAAAAAGATCATGTTGAATCCGAAGGCATCCAATTTGCACCCATTTCCCCGGATATTGAATCGCTGCATCTTCAGGATTACAGAGAAAACAACCCCATTTCACAGATCAGATCCGCTTTCAAAAGCTGGTTGTCAAGAGCCCCCTATGAAATTGAAGATCTCAGGACCAGCTGCAACGAATTTAATCCGGATCTGCTCATTGTAGATGTCAATACGTGGGGAGCCGGAGCCTATGCTGAAGCACGGGGCAATCCATGGGTTATGTTTATGCCGTATTGTCTTCCCATATTCTCTGATGACACCCCGGCTTTTGGGCCTGGATTTGCACCTCCCACCAATTTTCTGCATCGTTTCAGGGATCGTGTGGTGGATGGGCTGATTCAAAAAGCTGTAAAAAGCATTATCGACGAGTTGAATAACGTACGATCAAGCTTGCATGTACCCAGGCTTGAAAAATACGAAGATATTTTTTTCAGGCCTGACCTGGTGCTATACCGCACGGCTGAACCTTTTGATTACCCGCGAAAGGACTTCCCGGATAATATTCTTTCAATCGGACCCGGACTTTGGGCACCTCCGGGTAACAAGCCGGAGTGGATTGAGGATCTTCCTTCACCAAAAATACTGGTGAGCATATCCACAGAGATGCAGGATGACGGAGCCATCATCGAAACTGCACTGCGTGCCACATCCGGCCGGGAGGGAAGCGTAATTGTAACGACGTCTGCATTTGATCCTGACCGGTTTAATGCATCCCGTAATAATGTACATATCACCAAATTCCTGCCGCATGCCCAGGTTATCCCGGAAATGGACCTGGTCATCACACATGGAGGTATGGGGACCACACAGCGCGCATTGTCTGCCGGTGTTCCGGTTTGTGTGGTTCCATGGGGACGGGATCAGAATGAGACTGCCCGCAGGGTGGAGGTGAGCGGGGCCGGGGTCATGCTTTCAAAAAACAGGCTAAATAAGAAGCGACTTGGGAAAGCAATTCAAGAGGCCATGAACTGTTCGGAAGGAGCCAAAGAGATAGCTCAGGCCTTTAAGAGAGCCGGCGGCGCTAAACGGGCAGTAAAGGCTATTGCTGATTTGCATCCCGTTCAAAGCGTAGAAAAGTAATAATAAAGATGTGTAAGCCCTTCTTAAGTCAGGGAAATTCGAATCGGCAGGATTACGGTCCGTTTAAAATCCTTGTTATAGGTTTGAACTATTCAAGTTATTCACCGCCCCAACTCTAATCAGTTTCCCGGTACAGTGGGATCCTCCACATATTTTTTTCATAATCAATTTCTCCGCCTATCACTTCGGTTACAACCCGATCCGTAACAATCAGCCCTTTGCGGGCCATGTTTTCAAACGTGTCGATGCCATCATCTGGAAAGTTTTGCCTGGTTCTGTGAATATTGAAGCGATTGGAGAATGTTCTGCCGAAAGTTTCTTCAATTCCCTTCTTTCCGATCATAAACCCAATCAAACCACCCCACGTTGCGGTTGGATTATCAGAATCCCATCCCGCCAGGGTTCCAATTTTTATGGTTCTTTTTAAGTCGCCATCTCCATAGAACAGACTTACCAGGCTCGCTGCGAAATTTATTCCAGCCGCGAAGCAGCCATTGCAATACAAATTCTTTGAGGTGATATCATAACCATCTTCTTGATTTACCTGATATCTGTAATAGATTGAATCTCTTGCTTGTTCCCATGGAATTCCGGAATTGTACAGGTCCAATGAATAATCAAACATTTTTGCCGGATACGAATCATCGGGAAGAACCTCTCTCGCTTTCTGAGCCATCCATTGTATTCTGTGGCTCATAGCTTTATCGGTATTCAGTGACGCCAAAGAGTGCATGGTTACATAAAACAGGGCGATGTTTTCGGCTTCTTTCCTTGATGTGGTTTGTATGGGAAGGTGAGCCATTCGAGAAGCCACATCGGGCCTGGCCGGCGAGAACAGGCCGAATATCTCAGTGGTTAACTGAGCATCTATCATCGCATAATGTTCGTTCAGGTTCGGACTTCCCGTTTCGGGAGGAAGGATGCCATCCTGCATTAAGTCAAATGCTTTTTGATTGGATACCCATAAATAATTCTCTTCTTCAGACTTTATATGTTTTAACCAGCCATCCCGTATTTGCCCGGGAGACAGAAAGCTGCTCTCATGTGTATAGAGGAGATGTTGATACATGTATTCAATATCGGTATCGTCATCTGCCCCCCAGTCTTCATGAGTGTCTCTGAATACAAAATCAATTGTAGGGGACAATTCACTGGGAATACCTTCACTCCATATGCTGGGCTGATCGGGTTTACCCCAATCTGCACGCGTATAGAAATCTCCGGTTTTTATCTCTCCGACATTGCCAATTTTATCCATCTCAGTCACGAGCCCGGTCCAATTGGCAATAGACTGTCCCAACCAAAAGCCATATAGTTGATCTTTGTAGGTTTCTCTTGAGATCGTGACATATCTGTTTTTCTCTTGAAGAACGGTTGTTCCTTTTGTTTCCCCTTTTCCGGTTTCAGTTGTAAAGCCGGAGAATAAAAGAAGGAATAAAGAGAGTATGATATTGATGTTGAAAGCGGATCTTAACATTGCAATAGAACCGGTGCTGTTCAGGTTATGCGTTCATCGGGAATAAGATTACGGATTCTGCTTATGCATTTATCGGTTTGAAGTTTCTGCGTCGCAGGGAGAATTTGATTAAAGCATCGAAAATGATTCCGGGCAATCAATTTTCTGTCTAACCCTTCTGCCCGCAATTTAAAACGTATTTCCGGGTAATCATATGTTCCGATCAAAGACCGGATTAACGATCAATGAGCTGAAAATGGTTGACTCTCACCTCCATTTCTTTAGTAAATGTATCCAGGGAGAATTTGGTTTTTTCCGCAGATCCCGTGCTCATGGTGTTGATTGACTGCTGATTTTCCCTGATAGGGAAGAGCTGCGACTCCAATGTAAAGAAGGAAGTTGCACCCGTATTTTCAGTGCATACGTAAACGTTTGAACTCTGGAATTCATCAAAACATTTTTGGAAAAGTTTATCGAAACTTACATAGCGGGTTACCTCTGTTTTAAAGCCGGCAAGTTCTATCTCTTCAGCTTCTTCAAGGAATACGGTCTTACCTTCGTTAATTGAAATTTCTAAGCGGTAACTGCCTCCGGTACCCTCTGAAAAGTGAACTGTAAAACTGAACCCGTTCTGATCAAATTCATTAATTTCAATATGTTCGATGTGATGCATTCCCGCTGCCGGAGATTTCTGTAATTCTTCCTGATTTGATCTTTCTGATCCTGTATTGTCGGCCGACCATTCACTGATAATTCCGGATAAAATTAAGAAAATGATAAAGACGCCGAGTGCACCTAATGAGTATGTGGCTATTACGGTATAATTCTTCTCTTTACTTGATTTATAGCCTATCAGGATAAAATAAATGCCCGAAGCCACCAGCGGGATGCCTATAAAAACAAAAATAAGATACCAGTAGATGACAGACTGATCGGCTTTATCGAGGGCATCAATCACCGAATAGATGTAATAACCTATACTCGCTATTCCCAGAAAAAGCAAAAGAACACCCGCGGCTATAGAAATGACAATTATTGATTTTCGGGAGTGTGGCATCTTATTTGTGATATGGAAAATTCAGTCACGCAAAACCTGATGAAAACTTCAGTATAGTATTCACGATGAAGGTATAAACTAAATAAAAATATGACTACATGGCGGTTTGGTTTTCCCCTGCCGGGCCACTAACTCTGAAGTTCAGCAAAAAATCTGACCCGGTTAGCGGGAACCGGTGGTTACATCAATGGTTTTCATCAGGTGACACACTCTGTCGGATGAACGGCAATCTGGGATAATTCCCTTCTTCGTTGCGAATCAAACGACAGAAGCCGGAAACCTGGATCGCCTGGCGAAGCAGAGGCCTTTTGACAAATCCGTGCGTATATGGGTAACAGCAGCCGAAGCGCACATATTCTAACTCTGTTTAGTTATCAGACCATACAGCCAGTTCATTTCCAGATGGATCCATAAAATGAAAACGCCGGCCGCCCGGAAAAGAGAAGATATCCTTTGAAATGGTGCCGCCCGCATTTTCAATATCTGCTTTTATAGACTCCAGGTCTGCATGATATAGAACCACAAGTACCCCGTTTAGAATGGGATCTTCTGTCTTTTCAAACCCTCCATAGACACCGGAATCAGAAAAAGAGATGTAGGTGGGGCCGTAATTGGTAAACGTCCAGCCGAAGAGGCTATGGTAGAAGGTTTTGATCTGCTCCAGATCATGAGCTTTAAATTCGATATAGGAAATCTCATTGTTCTTCATAATGTGCACCCTCTGTTGTTTTGTTACATGACTCTTTGAAACATCTTATTGTGTATGAAAATGGCCGGATTGACCTGATAAGAAAACTCAATCCAGATCCATATCCAGACGTTGCCGTCGTTTCACCAGCGTAAGGATCGTGTACTCGGCCACTATCTCCTCATCCTGGTTGGTCACATGCACGTCAAACCATACCATGCCGTACGGTTCTTTATCGGTCTCGCGCTTCTGGCGAACGGTCTTCTTTTTTACAATCAGTTTGGCCTGAATGGTATCGCCTGGAAAGACCGGGGCTACAAACCGCAGGTCCTCCAGGCCATAGTTGAGCATTACGGGGCCGGGAGAGGGGTGAACAAACATACCGGCCGCTGCCGAGAGCACAAAGTAGCCGTGTGCCACACGCTTGCCGAAGAGTGAGTCTTTTGCCGCAACCTCGTCAAAATGGGCGTAGAAGTGATCACCGCTCAGGGATCCGAAATTCACGATATCGGCCTCCGTCACGGTTCGCCTGTGAGTGGTAAGTGCTTCTCCAACATGGAGATCTTCAAAATATTTCTTAAAAGGATGGATGTCGGCCTCCGTAGTTTCGGCTCCTTTCACATACTGATTGACGATATGCATCAGCGTGGTGGGCGATCCCTGCAGGGCTACCCGCTGCATGTTGTGAAGCACCGCCCGTGCACCGCCCAGCTCCTCACCGCCGCCGGCACGCCCGGGTCCGCCGTGCACCATGTGCGGCATCGGAGAGCCGTGCCCGGTCGACTCTTTTGCTGAATGGCGGTTGATGATCATAAACCGTCCGTGATAGGGGGCACAGCCCAATGTAATAATCCGCGCTGCATCATCATCGGCGGTAAATAGAGAGCCCACAAGCGAGCCGTCGGCCTTGTTGGCGATGGCGATCGCTTCATCCATATTTTTGTAGGGGAGGAGGGTGGTTACGGGACCAAACGCCTCGATCGTGTGCACGTCGTCCACTTCCACGGGTTTGTGGCACAGCAGCACGCGCGGAGTGGTGTAGGCGTCGGTGCTGCCATTGCCCGTGGTGTAGAGCGTGTCGGATACTTCCGTCAGCTTCTGCAGGTTTTGTTCAAACCGGCCGGCCTGATCGGCGCTTGCGAGCGGACCCATTTTTGTATCCTCCTTTGCAGGATCACCGATCGATGTTTTCTCCAGCCGTTTTTTCAGGGCGGCGGCCACGTCATCCACCAGCTCTTCCGGTATGATGGTACGACGGATGGCGGTGCATTTCTGTCCCGTCTTGACGGTCATCTCGTTGGCTACCTCGCGGATGAACAACCCGAATTCCTCCATGCCGGGGGTCACATCGGGCCCCAGGATGGAGCAATTCAGGGAATCAGCCTCCAGGTTAAAGGGTACGCTATGGGCAATGATGTTGGGATGGGCCTTCAGTTTTCGCCCGGTCAGCGCCGACCCGGTAAAGGAGACGCTGTCCTGGCTGCCCAGATGATCCAGCAAGTCGCCCGGCACATTGGCTGCAATAAACTGAACCGAACCCTCGGGAAGCAGCCCCGATTCGATCATCTTCTTAAAAACAGCATGAGCAAGATACGATCCGAGGGGAGACGGTTTGACTATGGATGGAACACCCGCAATGAAGGCCGGCGCAAATTTTTCAAGCATGCCCCAGACGGGAAAGTTGAATGCATTGATGTGAACGGCAACCCCGTGTTTGGGAACGCAGATATGCTGGCCGATAAACGTACCGCCTCGTGAGAGGCGCTCCATGCCGCCCTCCACATGAAAGGGGAGGTCGCTGAGCTCAATGCGGGCTTTGCTGGAGAGGGTGAACATGGATCCGATACCGCCTTCAATATCGATCCAGGAGTCCCTGCGGGTGGCTCCGGTATGGGTGGAGAGCGCATAAAACTCCTCTTTATGCTTCATCAGGTACTGGGCAAGAAACTTGATTTTAAATGCACGCTGATGAATGGTAAGTTCGCGAAGCGCGGGTCCGCCCACCGTTCTTGCATGCATGCACATCGCATCATAATCCAGGTCCGGCTCAACCAGCGTTGCAACCGGCTGGCCATCCACTGCACTGTGAAGTTCGGTTTCCTTTCCTTGTTCAATCCACTTGCCCTGTGCGTACGAGGTAACCTTCATGCTGTTAACAGATTTTGTGTTGGTAGACAGTTTATTTGCGGAAGATAGTAAAATAGGATGATCTCTGAATGGAGGTATACTATTTTTGAGTCTTGAGTATTGAGAAGGCTCCATTTCGCCAAGGCTACGAGGAGCAGGCAGGAGGCAGAAGGCAAAAGGCAAAAGGCAGAAGTGAATCCTAAACATTGTGCCTTGAACCCTGAAACCTGAAACCTGAAACTTGAAACCTGAAACTTGAAACCTGGGGCCTGAAACCTGCACCCTGCACCCTGCACCCTGAGCATCGCTCATCGCCAGTCGTGAATCATCTCTGTTCTTGACGCCTCAGCAGCTCAAAGTAGCGCTCAATAAGCCGCTGGTACTGTTCGGAAAAGCGTGTGTAGTTCGGGTCCTGAAGGCGGGAGCGAATCTCCTGTTCCAGCTCCTCCAGCGTCATCTCCGGTGGAAGCGTGCGGTCGTATGTGTTCGAAGCGGTACCTTCGCGCTCCTCCGATTCCCCGCGCTGCTGAAGCGATTGCTCGGTCTGCAGCATGCGTGAAAGGATGTTTTGCTGTCGCTGAACCATGATCGGATCACTTATGCCGCCCCTCATATCATTGATGGACTCTTCCATGTCTTCAACCATTCGCTGCAGATCGCTCAGTGCGCGATCACCGGGTTCGAGGGCTCCGCGCTGCTGCAGCTCCCTCAGCTGGCGGCGGATCTCATTCTGCTGGCGGGCCATCTGATCCAGCCGTTCCGACTGTTCACGCGTAAGGCGGTCGCCCTGCATATCGTTGATCATCTGCTGAAGCTGTTGGTTCAGCCTCATCTGGTCGCCCGACATCTGCTGAAGCTGTTCTGCCATCTGCTCCATGCTCATTCCCCCGCCGCCGGCCCCGCCGCCCTGCATATTCATCAGCTGATCAATCAGGGAAGCTATCATGGATGTGAGATCGTTCATCCCTCCGAGCGCTTCACGCGAGGTGACGCTTGATCCGCGTTGATTCCGCTCTACCATCTCGTCCAGGCTGCGCTCGAGCTCCCGCTCCACGTCGGCTTTTTTTTGATTAATGCGGTTGGGTATGCCGGGTATCTGCGATGAGATCGCAAAAAGAGTGTCGGCAACGATCGTAAACTGGTCGGATATGTTTTTTTGCTCCCGGGCCAGTTCCACAAAGCCCTGGCTGCGGCTTCTGGTTTCGGAAGCACTCTGGGTGAGGTGCTCCTGTGTTTCGGAAAGATCAAAAAGGGTGTAAAGAGCCTGCTGAAGGGCTGCGATATTAACCTGCATCTGCTGTCCGCTCATCTGCTGCATGGATGAACGGAACCGTTCCGACTCACTGCGCATCGATTCACTCAGTTGCTGCTGGCGATTTTGCAGCGACTCATCCGGTGCGGCATCGCTGTTCCCGCTTTGCTCTTCCGATTGTGCGGCCGCCTCACGGTTCAGATCCCTTGTTTCGTTACGAATCTGTTCCAGAGCAGACTGTGACTGCTCCTTCAGCTGCCGCAGGCTTTCTGCTGCATTTCGCGGTGGATTGCTGTCAAGTTCTTCAAGCTGCTCCTCCAGGCTTCCGAGGTCCGAGTCTACCGTCTCAAGCTCTTCTTCAAGCCGTTCAAGAGTCTGTCCTTCACGCGGTGCCGTCCGCTCAGCCAGATCTTCATAGCGGGCAGCGAGCTTGTCAAGGTCGCTGTTCATCTTGAGCCGTTTGAACAGCTCTGCAGTACGCTGAAGCCGTTCCTTATAGAGTTGTTCATTGAACTCCATGTTTTCAAGCGCCCGCTCAATCTCCTGCGGCGACATGTTTTCGAGCGCCTGCTGCATCTGTTCCATCGCTTCGCGCAAGGCCGGGTTGTCCAGCTCCTCCATCAGCTGCTGCAGTTCCCGGTAGGCCTGCCGGGTCTCTTCGGAAATGCGGTCGCTGCGGCTGAGTTCACTTCGTATCTGCTCAAACCGATTGGTCATCTCCCGTACAGACTCTTCGATCTCTTCACGGCGTTCGGAAATCTCCTCCATCATTCGCTGCTCTTCAAATCCGCCATCGGGGTTCTGTCTCAGTTTTTCAAGGAGCTCCCTGTATTCGGTCTCCATCTGTTCGAAATTCTCGCTGACCACGTCCAGGTCTTCCTGAACTGCACGTTCGTCCGAGTCAAGCTCGTCAAAAAATTCGGCAAGGGAAGGCACACTGAGAGTAAGAGTTTGGGATTCGCTCCACTTTGCTCCATTGTAACCGTCGTTATCCCATACCCTGACTCTGAATGTCAGTTCATCTCTGGGACGCAGTTCAAGATCTGACAGATCCCAGTCAAAACGTTCGGTTCTTCCGTTCCCGGGACGGTTCAGCTGGAGGGATCCTGAAAGAGGTTCATCCACAAAGGCCCTGGAAAGATCCCATCTCAACTCCGCCTGAGTAAGGCCAAAATCGTCAGACGCCCTGAAGAGAATTAACAGTTGCTCAGGGTTGGCGGTTACAACGGGTTCGTCCGGCTCCAGAATGGCTACGGAAGGGTAGATGTCGTCACGCATGGTAATGACAGTACGGAATCGGTTCGTGTTACGGAGGCCGTCGGCATCGGTAAGCCTGAACTCCAGAGTGTCACTATCAACCGGCGTCAGGCTTATGGTGTAGGCCCCTGCATTTTCAAGAGACGTTGGTTCCAGCTCCGTCCACTCTCCCTGAATGCGAATCTCTGCAGATTCAATTGCTTTGTTCGGTATAGCCTGCAGCTCGATTCGGGACCCATAATAGGCTGTTACCTGAGAAAAGGGATAGGAAAATTGTGACTGGTCAAGTGACGTGTAGGCGGGTGGTGTCACTGTTGCGGTAAGTTGTTCGAATCGTGGCTGCATTTCAACGGATGCCCGATAGGTTTCACTCAAAAAACCGTCCATTTCGAACCGATAGCTGATATCCGAGGTCAGCTCAAGGTTGTCTGAACGAAAAATGGATTCACTATTCGAACTGGCGGGTTCGGGATAAACCGGGCGGACCCGAAACTCCTCTTCCACATCAGTTTTAAAGGCAAGATAGAGTTCACGAGGCACATCACCGGAATGAAATAGTATGGAAGGAGCCACACTGGAGCCCTGCTCTATCGTTGTGTCGGCGGGTAATACCGTAAAGAGGTAGGGGTTGGGCCGTTCAAAATCCGCCCAGAACTGAACAGAACGGTCAAAGGCACCGCCGTATATGGAGGCGGATGATACCAGTGCCAGAAACCCGCCTGCAAAGAGAATCAGCCCCTTTTTAAACCGGATAACGGGCCGGGTGCCGTTTAAGAACCGCTTTAAGGATACGCTGAAAGTATTGCGGTCAAATCCTTCCAGATTGGTTTGAAGTGCTGATTGGTAAAATAAGGAGGAGTGCTCTTCCCGGCCCAGATAGAGATCAAGGGCGCTGTGAAGTTTCTTATCATGTATGCTTTCCAGAAACCGGCTGTAAAACGCATTGAATGATTCTGTTTTCCTGTTGTAATAGATTGTTGCTACAGATACGGCCGGAACAAGAAAGGCAAAGAGAATCCATCCGGTTTTAATCGTTGAGTCCAGGTACCATTCAGACTCCGCAAGGATGTATACAGAAAGCAGAAGCATCCATATTCCTGCACATATAAACATCGCAGCCTGCAGATAGCGCCGTCTGTAAAGCGAATGAGATTGGCGAAGCTTTTCAGCAATGCCGGATATCAGCTCTTCAGGTTGTTGGATGCCTTCGGGTTTCATGTATTGGTATTGGATTACATCTCCTCAATACGAGCAGGGTGTTCGGTCTTAACGTGGGCAGGCCGGCTTTATTCGATATCTGCCAGTGTTAGTGACCGGTCCATACTGAATTTACGGTCCTCTTTTTTTACGGTGATCACCTCATTCGAAGCATCATGCTCAAGAAAGAGAAACCAGCCTTTTTCGACTGCTTCATCAAGAAACGCCTCTTTCTCTTCCAGCGTTTGTACGGGCACCATGTCATACCCCATGACCCATGGCAGGGGCACGTGCGCAAAAGTGGGCAGCAGATCGGCCGCAAAGATCACGGTGCGTTTGCTGTCGGAAAGTACAGGCAGCTGCTGGCCGATTGTATGTCCGTCCATGGGCAGGGTTGTGAATCCATCTTCAAAAGTATGCCGGTCATTCACCAGATTCAGACGACCGCTTTTTTCTATGGGCTCCAGGTTTTCTGCAAAGAAACTGGCTTTTTCTCGGGCGTTTGGGTGATTCGCTGTTTCCCAGTGGCGTTTGTTGACATGGTATCTGGCGTTGGGAAATACTTCAGTCAGGTTCCCCGACTCATCGTATTCGGTTGTTCCACCGCAGTGATCAAAATGGAGGTGGGAGAATACCATATCCGTAACCTCTTCGGGTTGAACGCCCGCTTGACCAAGCGATGAAATCAGATCACTGTGTTCATAATCCAGTCCGTAAATTCCGATCATTTTTTCGCTAAACTTGTTTCCCGACCCGTTATCAACGAGATAGATTCTGCCTGTGTTCATCGATTTTACAAGCAGGCAGCGCATGGCCATGGGAATACGGTTCTTGTCGTCGGCGGGGATCTGCCGGCTCCAGAGTGTTTTTGGAACCACACCGAACATGGCGCCGCCGTCGAGCATGAAGCGGCCGCTTTCTATAGGATAAAGTTCAAGGTGTTCTAAAATCAGAGGTTTCATAGTGATCTGCTGCAAATTTGGCGTGGCTGATTAATTTAATTCTATGTCCAGCGGAATGGACGATTCATTTACGGCTGAACGTTTCCATTTATTCAAGTATCGAATACGCGCCTGCATAAATGTATTTCACACCGCTAAATGTAACGTTACAATAAGGTTTTTGCATAAAAAAAGCCGATTTCCTGGGAAACCGGCTTTGTGAAAATGAATCGGAAGATTGCTAAAAAGAGGGGATGGGATCGTCTCTGTACAGAGTGTCGAGCAGTGTGATGCCAATCATTAGTATGAAAAACGCTATGGATAAAAACAGCAGCATCAGGTTAAACTTGTCATCCCAGTATAGATTCATAAAAAAGAGAGCTACTATCGTGGCTTTTACAAGAGCCACCAGAATGGCCACTACAACATTCCACGGTCCGGGAATATGGATCCAGGTAACTGCCACCGTAATCACGGTGAGGACAAAGAGTGCGGCTCCGATCGTCCAGAGAAATTTTGCTGATGAAATATGATGTCCGCTCATAAGTTTCGTTGCTTTATCAGTCTTGGTTTCAGGTTAGTCGATGAGATACAGCAGTGGGAAAAGGAAAATCCAGATGATATCCACCAAGTGCCAGTAGAGGCCAGTAATTTCCACAGGAGTGTAGTATCCGCTGTGATAAACACCCTTTTTGGCTTTGTATACAAGCCAGATCATAAGGCCAATGCCGATTGTGACGTGAAGCCCATGAACGCCGGTCATCATGTAGTAGATACTGAAGAAGATATTGGCCTTCTCGTGTGCTATTCCCTCATATGTGTAATATTCACCGGGAAAAATGCCTTTATCGAACTTGTGCGTGTATTCAAAAAACTTGATAACCATAAATACAAATGCAAGGCCGATGGTGATGTAAAGATTGTATATGAGGCCCTTAATCTGGTTAAGCTGCGCTGAACGGATAGCCATGGCTACGGTCAGTGAACTCCCGATCAGCACGGCGGTATTAACGGCTCCCCAAAACGTGTCCAGCTCGGCAGAAGCCTGCAGATAGAGGTCCGGATACCATGCACGGTATACAATGTAGGCGGCAAAGAGCCCTCCGAAAAAGAGAATTTCAGTTACCAGGAAAATCCACATTCCCAGCTTTGCAGAATCAAACTGCTGATCGCTGTCTACAAAGTGATGCTGTATATGGGCTGTTTTTGGATCTGAAACAGCTGAATGTTCTGACATGTCGATGGTTTCTTAGTGTTACTTTGATTAGGCTTTTTCTACGGTACCCGTAGTTTCATGAACATCAGCAGTTTCATGGGTATGGTGACCGTTATGAGATGATGCAATACCAAGCTGAAATTCAGACATCGGCTTATGATAGTCGTACGGGCCGTTGATGACTACCGGCGTATGTTCAAAATTGTGCAGGGGCGGGGGAGAAGATACCTGCCACTCCATTGCCCGGCTGCCCCACGGATTGGAGGACGCGCGACGGCCTTTCAGAAGCGAGTGCAGCAGATAGAAGAACATGATCGTAAACCCAAGTCCTATTATGTAGGAGCCGATGGTGGAGGTAACATGGAAGCCCTGGAACTGGTCGATATAGTTAAAGTAACGACGCGGCATACCCTGCGAGCCCATAACAAACTGCGGGAGAAACGTCATGTTAAAGCCGACAAATATAATTCCTGCAGTTATTTTGGCTATGGTTTCATTGTACATTTTGCCAAACATCTTGGGCCACCAGTAGTGCAGGCCGGCCAGAAACGCCATCACCATACCACCCATCATCACGTAGTGAAAGTGGGCAACAACATAGTAGGTGTCGTGCAGGTGAATGTCCACAGCGAGCGATCCCAGCATAATGCCTGTAAAACCGCCAATCATGAACAGGAAGAGAAATATGATAGCATAAACCATGGGTGTTTTCAGGTCAATGGACCCCTTGTACATGGTTGCCACCCAGTTGAAAATCTTGATACCCGTCGGAATACCCACCAAAAATGTCAGAAAGGAGAAAACCATAGCCGCAAGTGAAGATTGACCGGCTGTAAACATATGGTGTCCCCATACCAGGAATCCGATAAACGCAATGGCCAGTGAGGAGAGTGCAATCGCCCAGTAACCGAAAATAATTTTCTTGGAAAACGTGGAGATCACTTCAGAGATCACACCGAAGCCCGGAACGATCATAATGTACACGGCGGGGTGGGAGTAGAACCAGAAAAAGTGCTGATAAAGCACCGGATCGCCTCCAAGGGCCGGGTCAAAAATACCGATACCCAGGGCACGCTCCATGGTGAGAAGCAGAAGCGTGATCGCCAGTACGGGAGTGGCCAGGATCTGAATGATGCTGGTAGCATAAAGCGCCCACATATTCAGGGAGAGCTTGTTCCATGTCATGCCCGGTGCCCGAAGCTTGTGGATGGTGGTCATGAAGTTAACGCCCGTGAGAATGGAAGAGAATCCGAGGATGAAAACCCCGAGAGTCATTGCCATTACGTTTCCGCCCGTGCTTGCACTGTAGGGGGTATAGAAGGTCCATCCTGTGTCTACACCGCCCGTAAAAATTGCAAAAAGCGTGAAAAGCGCTCCAATTACATAGATGTAGAAACTGGCCAGGTTTAACCGCGGAAAAGCAACATCCTTGCAGCCCAGCTGAAGCGGCAGAATAAAGTTGCCGAGCGCCGCCGGTACGGACGGTATCAGAAAGAAGAAAATCATAATGGCGCCGTGCAGGGTAAACACCTGATTGTAAACGTCGGCGTCCATAAAATTTTGTGATGGAGTAAGCAGCTCGGTTCTCAGAAGAAGAGCCAATACACCGCCAACAAAGAAAAATACGGCTACCGAGGCCAGGTACATCAGGCCGATCTTCTTGTGATCAACTGTGGTCATCCAGGCCCAAAGCCCTTTCTCTTCATTTAAATAGTGCTTATCCGGATTCTCTTCCGGCTTAAACCGCTTTACTTGCAGCTTTTTATATGCTGGTGCTTCTGTAGTTGCCATGTAGCTATTCTATGGTTTTGATATACTCAATAATTGCATCGACCTGCCTGTCGTTAAGTGAACCGGCAAATGCAGGCATCACCGGATCGTAACCCTCAACCAACTTGGCATTGGGTTCAAGGATACTCTCGCGGATATAGTTTTCATCTGCCGTAACGGTTTCACCGCTGGCAAGAGTTCGTTCGGAGCCAAAAAGTCCCTGAAACGAAGGCCCCAGAATTTCTGAACCGTCAACGGAATGACAGGTCACACAGGCGTACTGATTTGTAAGCTGTTCACCCCGCTCAACCGGATCCATATCGTCATTGGCGGCGCCTGCACTTGCCAGCCACGTTTCAAACTCCTCCTGTTCATGTACGATTACGGTTGCAAGCATATTGGAGTGGGCCCTGCCGCAGTACTCTGTACAGAAGACAACGGATTCCCCGGTTTCGTTAGCCTCAAACCAGAGACTGGAATAGCGGTTTGGAAGCACATCTCGTTTCACCCTGTAGTCAGGAACGTAAAAGGAGTGGATTACGTCATCGGAGCTCATGATCAGCTTTACCGGCCTGTTTACGGGTACATGCAGTTCATTAATGCTCACATTCCCGTTGTCGTAATGAAACTCCCAAAGCCAGCTCTTGCCAACCACTCTGACTTCATAGGCATCGGAGGGAACCGTTCTCAGGTTCACGTAACCCTGAAAACCCCAGGCGAAAACAATCATAACAAGAATGAGCGGAATCACGGACCAGGTGATCTCAAGCTTGCTGTTGTGGGAGATAACGGGCGTTACCTCATCGTCGGATTTACGCCTGTATTTCCAGGCAAACCAGATTATGGCTGCAGTGATACTGATGATGAATATCAGGCTGGCCACATTGATAAAGTAGAATAATGCATCCGTGATTTCAGCCGTCGGACTTTTCGCCGGCGGGAGCATGTATTCGATAAATCGCTTCATTTCTCAAATTCAATTTTAGATGTTCTGTCAGCGCCTTTTTCGCGTCGCCATAAAACGGTCAGAAATATACCGAGAATAATCACGGTAGCCAAGCCGCCAAGCTTCATTATGTTCATCGCAACGGGCACATAACTTTGGGAGGATGGATCGTAGGTAAAACAGTATAAAACAATCTGGTCGACGGGGGTGCCGATCTTTCCGTCGGCGGCTTCATACAGTCCGTTACGGAAATCAAATTCATTAAAATTAGTGCCATAGAGATAGCGTGTAATCACGCCCTCCGGGCTTATCATCATCACACTGGCAAGGTGCACGTACTCTTGTGTGCGTTCGTCCTTTTTGTAGCGGAACCCAATCGCATCCGTCAGCTGCCTGATCTGATCCTCACGGCCCGTAAGAAAATGCCAGCCCTCTTCAGCACCCTGACGATTGAGGTCGCCCAGGTAGGTGTCGCGGGTCTCTTTAGCCAGGGCTGGACCTTCATCCGGATCGATGCTGAAAGAAATTATGGTGTAGTCTTCACCGGGAGTCCATGCCATATCCTCGACCGCACTGAATACTCTGTCAAGCACCAGGCTGCACAGGGAAGGACATTCATAATAGAGCGGGTTCAATAGCAATGGCTTTCCACTTTGAATGAGATCACCGAGCCGGACAGAATCGCCATTTGAATCGGCAAATCGAAGGTCCAGGGGAATGGTGTCACCCAGTTTCTCATCTACGCCGATTTCATCAAGTATGGCCGGCCTGTTCTGGTTAAGCTGGGCGTGTGATACATCAAACATGAAAAACAGTGACCACGCAAAAATCAGTGTCAGCTTGTTTCTCATAAACTTCAATTGGTTACTCAGCTTCTTCGGCAATGAGGGTCATGGCACTGTCGATCGGTATGCGATAAATGCCTTCTTCCAGATCAACTACGCCGTATGAATCCAGGATTGCGCTGTCTCTTGCCTCAAGTTCGCTGATATTATAAAATTGGCTCTCTGAAGCCCGGCTTTGTTCCGCACTCGTAATCGTATAATTATAGACAGCCATAATGGCCAATACCGTTATGACGACAATCCCCGTACCGAAAAGGGACCAGAAGATCAGTCTTGGGTAGTTCAGCCTGTCGGGAACGGCTCCAAATGAAACCGATTCTGCGAAATCTTCATTGGCCTCCAGAGAGACGGTTTCTTCGCCTTCAGTAACGGACCTGGAGCCGGTTTCGCGTATCCATTTTTCGATCTCTTCCACCGTAATACCGTGTTTCTCCGCAAGTTCCTGCTTCGCAGAGGGATCCCCTGACTGAGCTTTCAGGGCTATGGCAGCTCTTTCTTCGGCAGTAAAGTTTTTCGGGTCAGAACTCATGTCAATCGCGCTAAAAATTAGTGATGATAGTGTTTGTTAAGCGACTCTGAGAGCTGCGGGTCATTGACCGGAACCATGTTATGGCTTCGAAACTTGTGAAAGAAAAGACCCATAAAGATTCCTCCGAGACCGATGAAGGTCGTCACATCGAGCCAGCTCAGGGTAAATCCGTGATAGTGAATAACAGGCATTACGATCCAGTGCAGTTCGATCAGGTGCATTGTTATAATAAGTATCGAAACAAACGTGAGAAGCTTTTTATTATGCTTTGGCTCCCTGTTAAGCAGCAGTATGAACGGCAGTATAAACCGTCCGATAAGAAGTCCATAGGTAATGAATGCCCAGCTGCCTTCCAGACGGTGATAGTACCAAAGCGTCTCTTCAGGTATGTTTGCATAGTAGATCAGCAAAAACTGACTGAATGCGATGTATGCGTAAAATACGGTAAACCCAAACAGCCAGGCTCCGAGGTCATAGATGTGTGCCTGGCCAATCGTGTTATTGAGGATACCTTTTTTCTGCATCCAGAGAACCATCAGAATGATCACCGGAAACAGCGCCTGAAAACTCATGGCAAAGAAATAGACGCCGAACATAGTGGAGAACCAGTGTGCGTCGAGCGACATCAGCCAGTCAAAACTTGCAAAGGCTACGGTTATGGCAAAGATAAGAATGCCGGGTGCGCTGAATTTCCTTAACAGAACAGTGAGCCCCCAATCGTTGGTCCGGTCCATTTCCACAGAGATTTTATGCAGCTTGTGGCCCAGAAAACCCCAGATTCCGAAATAGATAAACTGCCTGATTACAAAGAACGGCTCATTCAGGTAAGGAATTTTCCCAACCATGATAGGGTCGTTCATCACATACTCCGTGCTGGTCCATTTGTAAAGGCTGGTCATACCAAGCAGAATGGGGATCATGAAGACAGACCAGATACCGATATTGGCCAGAAAGGATTCCGGAATGCGCCGCATCACCGTGCCCCACGACGATTTGGTAACGTGGTGAATCATAACCAAAATCAGCGATGCCAGCGCAATACTGGTGAAAAACGTGAAGCTGGTCAGGTACGAGTAAAAGAATTGCTTGCTGTTCAGGAAAAATCCGAAACTGCTGGCTATGAGGCCAACGATGCCTATACCGTAAAAGGTTTTGGCGACATCCATTTGAGCCGGAAATTGGACTGAATCGGTTAATGTAGGACTACTTGAAGCCATGAAGTTTGTCTTTTATTCGCTCAGTGTTAATTGTCGGATAGAGTTTTAATAAACTCAATGATAGACTCTATCTCGCCTTCTGACAGATAGCTGTAGTTGGCCATTACGTTTTGATAGCCTTCAACAATTTTAGCGTCGGGCTGTACGATCGACTCGGTGATATACGCATCATCGGCAATGGCTGATGTTCCGTCCGTAAAGTTTCGTTCGCTTTCATAAAGTCCCGCAAAGGAGGGACCCACAACTGCAGACCCGTCAACAGAGTGGCAGGCATTACATGCATTTTGCACATAGAGACGCTCACCGCGCTGGGCCGTTACTTCTTCTTCTGCTGAAGCCGCCTCGCGCGCTTCAGCCATAGCCTGCTGACGCTCCTGTTCTTCTGTAAATTCTGATCTGAGCTCTGCCAGGTCAACATCAAATTGCTGCATTTGCTCTTCAGGAACATACTGGCTGCGCTGCAGTGCCCGTACATAGGTAACAATGGCCCACCGATCTTCTACCTTAATCTGTGATGCGTACGAAGGCATATTCCTAACGCCGTTGGCAATAGCTGAATAGATCTCACCATCCGGAAGGCCCCTTAGCCGTTCAGAATGAAATGTAGGGGCCGGTACATATCCGTAATTGCCCGTCATAACGATTCCGCGCCCGTCTCCGGTGCCGCCATGGCAAACTGTGCAGTAAATTTCATAGGAATTGCGTCCGCGTTCGAGAAAATCGCGGGTTACGTCCACGGGAATATAGTCCACAAACTCACCGTTCTCATCAAGGCCTTCAAAAATCTCAGATTCCTGACGGAGATTACCGCGGGCAACGGTGCCTTCCACAGGTGTTCTCATGGCTCTTCCGTCAGCAAAGAAACTGTTCTCCTCCTGGGCATTGAAGCGATCCTGAAAATCCATATTCAGGTTCGGATGTACCGGAGGTTTCTCCGAAGTCTGGCCCCTGCAAGACATAAGCGTCAGCGCAACCAGCGAAAGAGCAAATAAGCGGGTTATGGGTGTAAGCATAATTCGTAGAGTTCTGTGTGGAAAACGTTAAAGTATGGTTCTGATTTGCACCTTTCAATCCTCGTAAATCTCTTCAATGGTAGCAGCACCTGCATCCTGGAGCAGCTTCTGAACCTTTTCCGATTCGAATTGAGGATCTTCAGATTCAATGCAGACGAAAAAA
The DNA here is from genome assembly GCF_003150675.1 of Rhodohalobacter mucosus. Lineage (NCBI taxonomy): Bacteria > Pseudomonadati > Balneolota > Balneolia > Balneolales > Balneolaceae > Rhodohalobacter > Rhodohalobacter mucosus. The sequence goes on from NZ_QGGB01000003.1 coordinate 81,162, forward strand.
CCGTCGTCCGTTACTTTTTTAAAATTCTCAGAATTAAACAGCGGGTGATTCAGTTTGGGCAATCCATTCAGAAAAAACATCCCGAATACCGCCCCGAATGCCGATAAGAGAACGGTAAGTTCAAAGGTTACCGGTATCCATGCCGGCACATTCATAAGTGTTTTGCCGCTGATGTTGAGCGGATAGTCTACCACCATCATCCAGTAAATCATGGCCAGTGCACCGGAAAACCCAAGCAGTCCGTGACTGAGAACAATCCACCCCAGTTTTGATTTTTTAAGGCTCATGGCGCGATCCATTCCGTGAATCGGATACGGACTGAACGTGTCGTAATGTCTGTAGCCGTTCTGGTTTACCAGTCTGGCGGCATCCATCAGCTCTTTCGGTGTTTTGAATTCAGCAAGTACGCCGTACAGGTTGTTATTTGTTATTTGCTGGCTCATAGCGTGATAGTCTTAGGCTGATTCCTGTGTGGTAGTGGGTTCCGGTACCGTCACTTCTGGCTCTTTGTACTCCCCGGTTTCCTCGTCATAGTTGTGCGGGTCGGCTTGCGGCAGTACTGCTTTAAGCTCCGCCACGGCAACCATCGGCAGAAACCGCAGAAACAGGAGGAAGAATGTGAAAAACAGGCCGAATGTGCCCACATAGGTGATTACGTCCCAGAATGTGGGTGAGTAATACCCCCATGATGAGGGGAGAAAGTCGGTTGAAAGTGATGTAACCGTAATAACGAATCGTTCAAACCACATACCGATATTCACAACGATCGATATGATAAATGTAAAGGCAACGTTGCGCCGCAATTTCTTCGACCAGAAGAACTGCGGAGACAGAACGTTACATGTAATCATAATCCAGTATGCCCAGGCGTAGGGACCGGTTGCCCTGAGAATAAATATAGCCTTCTCATACTCAACGCCGCTGTACCATGCGATGAAAAACTCCATCAGATAAGCGAATCCAACCATCGTACCGGTAACCAGTATGATGATATTCATCTTCTCGATATGGTCGTCCGTCATGATATCCTCAAGTCCGTATATCTTGCGGCAAACGATCATCAGTGTAAGCACCATGGCGAAACCTGAAAAAACGGCCCCCGCAACGAAGTAGGGCGGGAAAATGGTTGTGTGCCAACCCGGTATGATGGATACGGCAAAGTCGAAGGATACAATGGTGTGTACAGAAAGCACCAGCGGAGTGGCCAGCCCGGCAAGAATCATGTACGATTTTTCGTAGTTCCACCAATGGCGGTTACTGCCCCTCCAGCCGAGTGCAAAAGTACCGTAGAGAACTTTTCCAACCTTGCTTTTGATGCGATCACGAACCGTAGCCAGGTCGGGCACAAGACCAACATACCAGAAAAGAAGGGATACGGTAAAGTAGGTTGAAACGGCAAATACGTCCCAGAGCAGGGGAGAGTTGAAATTGGGCCACATTGCCATCTGGTTCGGAATGGGAAATACCCAGTAAATAACCCAGATTCGACCTACGTGAATGGCCGGGAAGATACCCGCACACATCACCGCAAAAATGGTCATCGCTTCAGCAAAACGGTTAATGGCCGTTCTCCAGTTCTGCCGGAACAGAAAAAGGATCGCTGAAATGAGCGTTCCGGCATGGCCGATACCCACCCACCATACAAAGTTGATAATGGCCCAACCCCATCCAACAGGGGCATTCAGGCCCCAGATACCGGTTCCTTCCCAGATCAGATATCCGATTGAACCGAGAAGCGCAAGCAGCAGCAGATTGGCAAAACCAAATGCCACATACCACAATTTGGGTGTTGGACGGATATTGATATCCGTTATCAGCTCGGTAATGCTGTTGAAATTGTGATTTCCCTTCACCAAGGCAGGTTCCGGAACGTATTCGTACGTTTTACTCATGTTCAATCAGTTGCGATTATATATCCTGGCTGGCTTAAGCCAATTCTGAATTAGCATTTCGTAGTTTGGCAAGATAGGATGTTCGCGGACGAACATTTATCTCTTCAAGCATCACATAATTTCGGTCATTTTGCTTGTCGACTGACACCCTGCTCTGTCTGTCGGTCAGGTCGCCAAAACTGATGGCGTTGGCAGGGCACGCCTGCTGACAAGCCGTCTGAACGGTACCGTCAGCCGGTTTTTTGGACCCGGTGGCAATCTTTGTTTCAATCTTGGCCCGGTTCACGCGCTGCACACAGTAGCTGCACTTCTCGATCACACCGCGGAAACGGATAGTTACTTCCGGATTCATCGCCATCTGGATGATTTCCGGATCGTCGCCGGTTGTCAGATACTCTTTTGTATAGTTGAAGAAGTTGAATCGGCGGACCTTGAACGGACAGTTATTGGCACAGTAACGGGTACCGATACATCGGTTATAGGTCATCTGGTTCATGCCGTCTTCACTGTGTGTGGTGGCTGCTACCGGACAAACCTGCTCACAGGGGGCCAGTTCGCAGTGCATACAGGGTACGGGCTGATGATAAGCTCTTGGATTGTCCTGGTCACCTTCGTAGTAGCGGTCGGTGCGAATCCAGTGCATAATTCGGCGTCTGCCCACTTCCCGCTTGCCAATTACGGGGATGTTATTTTCTGCCTGGCACGCAATCGTACACACACCGCATCCGAAGCATGCATTCAGGTCAATGGCCATACCCCACTGCGGCTGATAATCCGGGCCGTACTGCTCCTCAAAAAGGGATATAGGCCCGCGTTCATCACCCTCTTCTTCAGCTTCCTCAATACCGGGTACTTCATACCCGTGAATACTTTTATATGTGGCAAAGTCCGGCTTCTCGCGGTACTCTTCGAGTGTTGCTGTACGGATCATGTCACGGCCCTCCAGGCTGTGGTGATCCTGAACACAGGCAATCTCATAGCTGCCTCCCGTAACTTCCACGCTGGCTTCCTGATAAAACATGGCGCTGCTGATACGCAGGGGATAGATATCTACGCCTACGCCGTCAGCAACACGGCCAAGATTCTGCCGTCCGTAACCCACGGTTAGTGTAATGGAGTCATCAGCGTGACCCGGTTGCACCCATGCGGCAATTTCAACGGACCCGGTGCCCGCCGAAATTCGAACGGTGGGAGTTTCATTGGAGTCAAAATCTCTTTCTGGTGGAATTCCAAGAGCCTGAGCCGTTGAGGGACTCATCAATGCCACATTGTCCCATGTGATTTTAGTCATGGGTTCAGGCAGCTCCTGCAGCCATCCGCTGTTTGCAAAACGTCCGTCAAACAGTGTGGCGTCAGGTTTGATGTTAATCTCTATTCCATTTATCCCTTCTGCACTCAGGGCAGGGGTGATTTCGGATGCAAAATTACCGGAAGGGGATACATTAACCGCTGCATACGGGTCGTTTTCGTCGAGGCCGTCGTGCAGAATCTGTTCCCAGCGTGTTTCAAAGTTTCCGGTCACAAAGCCCTGCCAGGTTTCCCGTACACGGTCATAGCCCGATGGCTGCTGTCCGTTTATAATAATGTCAAGCATCTCTATGTCACTGATGCCGTTGTGAAGCGGCTGGATTTGCGGCTGGATCACACTTCGGTGACCCGTGTAGGATCTGCCGTCACCCCACGATTCAAGAAAGTGAGCCCGGTTTACATGCCAGTCGCTTAATGCGGAAGTTTCGTCATAATAGAGGGAAAGGTGAATTTTGGTCCCGGTATTGCGCAGGGCGTCCTCAAAATCCATATCGGCAGGAGTATTGAACCCTGCATTGGTGCCAACCATCACCACTGTATCGTACAGGCCGGAGCGCATTCTTTCAACTGCTTCGGTGAAGGCAGTCATTTCATTTCGATTCTCCCGATAGGGCAGTGTGTGATATGTTACGGTAGAACCCGCATTATCGAGAGCGCGGTTCATGGCCGCAACCGCTGCATGTACCTCCGCTGAGTGTTCACGGCCGGCGGTCAGAATAGAATCACCGCGATTGCTTAGAAGCTCGTCTGCAAGCACACCGATCCAGTCATGATCGCTGAACGCATTATTTACGCCGCTGAAGGCAGACAAACCGCTCAGCGATTGAGAAAGACGTGATGCAAGCGCAAAGGTAAAGGGGGCAATTTCAGAGGTTTTGAGCCTCAGCCTGTGGTCGGCATATGAACCGGTATTTGTAAACGTGTTTTCCACGCAATAGAAACGCGACATATCATCGCCGGTGCCGGTCACTTTACGGGTGCCTGTAATTTTTACCGCATTTTCAACGCTGTTGTTGTCAGCGTGGGGGCTCATAAAATCATGGTCGAGAGAAACAACCAGGTTTGCGCGGTCGTAGTGATTTACAGCGCGCAGACGCCGGCCAAAGGCAATGCGTGTTCCTTCAAGGGCACTCGCATCCGAAAAAGGCTCATAAGAAACCCACTCCGCATTTGGAAAGAGGTTCAGGATATCTCCCCTCAGTCTGTGATACGTGGGAGAAGAGGTGTATTCATCAATAAATAGGATGTTTCGGCTGCGGTCGGCAAAATGCTCAGATGCGAACGCTATAAAATCTTCTTGTGATACCGTCTCTCCGTTTCGGCGCGGTGAGCGGGACCGGTCGGGATCATACATTTCCAGAATTCCGGCCTGCTGAAAAATACTGGTGCGTCCGGCACTTGCGGGATGGTCTGGATTCCCTTCAATTTTTGTGGGGCGCCCCTCATTATTTGTAACCAAAAGCCCGGTTACGGAATCCTGAAACGGCATAGATGTTGCGTAAAAGTTCGGATTACCTAAAACAACATCTTCGGGCTGACGGGTATAGGGCAGAATTTTCTGAACGGGTTTGCGGCAGGAGGCAAATCCTGCAAGCGCGATAGATGCGCCCATAACTCGAAGAAAGCTTCGGCGGGAGACCTGGTCGGTCATTTCTGTTGCGTTCTCCGGGAACTCCCTTTCGGTAAATTTTTTATACTCTTCGTTCTTGGCAAGTTCGCTTAAACTCTTCCAGTACGTGGTTTGGTTCGGCTGATCACTCATTCTTTACAGAATATTATTTAAAAATCGTTGGATTAAAGTTGCCTGTTCCGAAATCATATAAATTAATAGTGACATCCCTGGCAGTACGTCGGGGCATTGATATTGTGCTTGGCCACAAGTTCCAAACCAAGTTCCAGCTGATTATCCGCTACATATCCCATGGTGGTAACCTCTGATACGGGCCTGACATGTTTCTCCGGTTCCCTGTGACAGTCGAGGCACCATCCCATGCTGAGTGGTTCAGCCTGGTACACAACCTCCATACGATCGATTCGCCCATGGCATGATTCACAGCCTACCCCCACATTTACGTGGGCCGCATGGTTGAAATAGGCGTAGTCTGGCAGCATGTGCACCCGAACCCACTCAATCGGTTCACCCGTTTCCCAGCTCTGACGAACCGGCTCAAGTGTTTCCGCATCCGTTCGGATCTGGCTGTGGCAGTTCATACAGGTCTGCGTGGCGGGTATATTTGCATGCTTCGATTCGGCTACCTGTGTGTGGCAGTACTGGCAATCCATACCAAGCTGACCAACGTGCACTTTGTGGCTGAATGGAACAGGCTGTTCAGGAGCATACCCTACATCGGTAAATTCAGGAGAGAAAAAGTACCAGACTCCGAAGACTGCAGCGTTTAAAAAGACAATAGCACCAATGAGAATTCGTTTCGGGGCACCGTTTGCCCACTTGGGAAAAATCTGAGCCATAAATTCAGTTGAGAATGTTCAATTACTTGTAAGTATTCTGCCTGAGCAAAGCCGGCAAGAAGGTACCGAAAATCTTGAAAATCCTCATACCTTTCATGAATAATAGCCGGATATTTAAACTCATTCTAAATAGATGTTGAGCTTCGTATTTCAGGAAGCCTGATGGTGATTGAATATATGGCAAGCCCCATAAAAATGCAGAATTATCGGTTTTCTTTTTTCGTATTTGATAAACGGTCGATTCTACTGATTTTAACAGTGCCCCCACAGCCAAAAAGGACTGTACTCAAAGGTATTAGGAATGGTGATGAATGGTAAAATGGTTTACGGTTCGTAGATTTATGAATGGGCGGAAATCAATTACCTTTGAAAAAGGATGGAGACGACTGCCTGTTCTGTGCGTATTTCGGGCTTCTCTGCTTAACTTCATGATTACTTAACGTGAAGTTCGGATCATCCCCGTTAAATAAATTGCAATCGAACCTCCGCAGATCAGATAACGTATGTTCAGACTGATCTGCTGCCAAATTCAAACAAGGTTTTTGTCATTTTCTAACTCTGGTCAGCATGGATTCATCTTTAAATAAACAGTTAACCGTTCAATTTCTGAAAAATCTCAGCGTGCCCAAGGCATTAGGCATGATCATGCTCGTGAGCGTTGCGGCTTTTCTGTTTTTGATATGGCTGATCTATTTCAGGGATACCGCTGAGGATACTGCGGCATGGGTTGCCAATCTTCCGGCTCTCAATGCTGCATTGAATAGTGCGAGCACCGTGTTGATCATAGCGGGTTTTATCGCTATCAGGAAAAAGAAATATATAACGCACATGAAGCTGATGCTGACGGCGTTTATAACATCATCACTCTTTTTGATCAGCTACCTGGTTTATCATCATAATATAGGTCATGTACCTTTTCCCGGAGAGGGAAACATAAGAGTGGTCTATTTCACCATTCTCATTTCACATATCATCCTGTCTGCTTTTGTTGTACCGCTGGTTCTTACAAGCTACTATTTTGCTTTCTCCGGAAAATTCAAGACGCACCGCAAAGTTTCAAAGTGGACTCTTCCAATCTGGCTCTACGTATCGGTAACCGGAGTGGTAATCTTTTTTATGCTGAACGCATATGTATAGATTATCCTTCTTTAACGGGATAAAGCATTACAGTCACTATTCGAGTAAGGAAGGCTGCACAGGAAGTGAACCGGGCTAACGGTTAGATACGATAATTTAATGAAATAAAGGTCCCCATCGAGTACAACCTTGCATTTCCCCATCCAACTTCTCGCAAAGGGAGGCGTAAAAAGGGCTCCGCACGTAATGAAAAATTTTGATTCAGGTCAAACTCATACCCGACTGAAATCCCGGCACTGCTGAGCAAGTATGCTTTGTTTGTATTTTCATTATATCCCTCGAGTCCGCCGTTTACATTATCACTGTACTGGAAACTGTAATCTTCGTTTTGCATGTAATATGATGACAGTGTGGCCGAGCTGTATATCCGTGACCGGGTGAAGTTAAACAGATTGTACTTAAGCGTAACCGGAAGATCGAGCATCAGACAAGTGGCAATAATTTCAGAGGGGGAAGCTCCCGGCTGCCAGTAGTACGGGGGGTTGTATTCAGAGGCAGATGCACGGTAGTTTACTTCGGTTTGTATGACACCCAGGGAAATTGACAACCGTTTGGTAAGTGCATATTCAAGAATAGCTCCGGCTTTATAACCCGGTGTACGAAACCCTGAAACAGAACCGACCCCGGTCACATCCGGTGACATAACAAGTCCCGCAGTCATGCGTGATCGTTGAACCCGTTCAGATTGAGCATGCCCTGATTCACCTGATTGGCTAAAGAAAGTGGATCCATTCGGGCTATCCATTACAATAGTGGCTAGTCGGTCCGAATAAAGATCTATTTCAGGCTGATAGAACTGATTGTTAAACTCTGCATAAACAGGAAGCGGATTAATGGAAGAAGCATCCGTTAGATATTGCGCAATTTGTCCATCAGATTCCGAAGGATATGCTATTTCATCCAATTGTGATTCTGCTGGATCAGAATCGGAAATTATCTTTCCGGCATCACGACTGATGCCTGATTGGGTATCGGGATGGTGTTGTTCAGTGGCATCTGCTTCCGGGATCACCGAATCCGAATTAACTGTGACTTCGCTGCCAGAATTCCCGGATTCAATACCATCGTTCTGTTCGGATTGAGCAATTTGTTCGGGGAGCTCATTTTCTGTACCGGTACCCTGGAAAATGAAATAGCTGAAAACCATGATTAAAAAAACTGCAGCAGCAGCAATCAGCCTGATTCTGAACAGCCTTGCGGCTTTGGCATCCATCAAGTCAAGACCGGGTTCAAGAGCTTTCCAATCCGATTCCTGATATTCGATATCAAACTCGCCAGCTTTTTCACGAAAAAGCTGCTCCATCGGATCCATGTCATTATCGGTATCAGAGTGATTCATTAACCTTTTCTTGATTTATATTTTTGTTCAAGAGGATTCTGAGATTTTGCTTTGCCTTGTAAAGGTTCGACTTGGATGTGCCCTCGGTAATATTCAGCTGATCCGCAACTTCTCTGTGAGTGTAACCTTCAATCACGTAAAGATTGAAAACCATTCTGTAGCCCGGGGATAATTGCTGAATTATTTCAATCAGCTCCCGGTATGAAATGGCACTGATTACAGTCGACTCAATGGGAGACATCCCCTCCGAAAACTGCTCATGGTTTCTGAATGAGTCTCTTTGGGTCTTGTGGTAGTGGTTAATGGCTGTATTCAGCACAATGCGCCTGAACCAAGGTTTAAAAGGTCTTTCGGTATCATAACTGCTGATATTTTCAAAGACTTTCAGAAATGCGTCATTCAGTATCTGAGCGCCTTCATTTCTCGAATCAGCATACCGAAGGGTGATGCTCATTCCGTAAGCATAGAATTGCTCATACAGCTTCTTCTGGCTGCTGCGATCTCTTTTACGGCATCCCTTTATGATCGAGTCGAACAAATTCCGAATCTCTGTATTAATATGAAGAGGTCATCCAATAAAATGGTTACCTCTATCTACTGATACAAACTCATACAATAAAGGGTTGCCTCTCAAATTCTAATTTCTGGTCATTCTTAAATTTTCCTGCAACGGGTGCACAGCGGGATTCAATGTTTTGGAATCTAGAGCCTGAAAGTCCGGTGAATATTAAATCCAAACCTGATGTCGCCTTCCAGAAAACTTTCCCTATTGTTTGCCATGATAAATTGCTCATTATGCCACTGAGAGCTTGAAAGGTAAAGTTGAAAAACGTGTCCGCCGGTATTGATGTTGATTGCTACCGCTCCGGTATTTTTGGTTCCTGTATTCCGGTTTCCAATTACAGGCAGATATTCAGCACTCAATGAATATCGCTCTGACAGGTTATAGTCCATTAAGATACCGATCCCGTACAGCTGGTTCGGGTTTGTGGGGGCAACAGTATTAAAATGTGAGACCATGGGTGATACCTGAATGCTGAATTCATCGATTTTTTTGGCAATCATGGCAGTAATGAGATAGCTCAGCCGTTCATCTGTTTGAAGTCCGATATCAGGTGTCGTGTTTGCCGCCGCCGATAATTTCATGGCAAGGCTTAGAGGAACACTGCTTGACTCAGTCTGCCGGAGGAAGTGAACCTTTCCTCTGATGTCGACCACTTTATTGAACGTCATTCTTCCTATTCCAACGGAAAGATTGTCGAATACCCCGTAGTCCAGCCCGAGTCGTGTATTGGCTCCCTGGTCAAGACCGAAAAACTGTTCCACACCGCTGTTTACAAGCCCAAACGTATGGGCTATTGTGGTATATAAGTTGCCTTTAGGAATATTATATACCGTGGATATGCCAATATTTACAGGGGCCTGAAACTGAATGATTTTTTCATCTTCGGGAGCTGCCCGTTCCCGTTTGAGCTGCGCTTCGGTAATTTGGGGAGCAATCAGATTGATTGTAAGGAAAACTACTATGCTCACTGTCAACGGTTTCATCATCTTTCTCCTCAGTTATATACAGAGTCCCTGGCGCGGGGAGTCAATTCAGTATTAATATCAATTTCCTGGGTTTCATCTACGCGATAGAAAAGAATTCCGGGTGGCTCGATTTCATAATCATCCAGGTTTATGGTGAAAGAAGCTTTCAGATAGATGCTATCAACCTGTTTGCTGATCGTGCCTTCCACACTTTTTTCCCTTTGGATACCATTTATCGTAAAGGTTCCGGTAACCTCAACCGACTGATGTTCACCGGAGCTTAGATCCAGCGGATTGTCAAGTGTACCCGTAAACTCTGCAAAGGGATGGGTTTCCACATTTAGCGTTTTATACATATCGGAATCGCGCTTTCGGATGCCTGTTTTCAGAGTTTTTAAATCCAGGTAGAAGTCCACCAGGTTGCTGTCAGGATCTATCATGCCGGTCAGATGATCCGACTCACCGCTGAATGAGTGCAGGGGAACACTCGAGGTGAAGGTTACATGTCCCGATTCCGTGACGTAAACCGGACCCGATGTGTTAATGGCATGGTATCCGGCCAGGAGTAAAACGGCTGAGATCAGATGTCGTATCATTTTATGGGATGCTTACTGCGGTTCAACGACCACTATGGATGCGTTCATCCCGGGATGGGGTATGCAGTAGTAGTCAAACGTGCCGGTTTCATTGAATGTATATGAGAAGGTACTGCCCGGGGAGATGTTGCCGCTGTCGAACAAGCCATCATGGTTCCGGTTTGAACCGCTGGTTACGGTATGGACTTCACTGCTTTCGTTCTGCCAGGTGATCGTGGTTCCCCGTTCTATTTCGAGCGTGGCGGGAGTAAAAGCCCTGTTAACCATCCAGACCTCGTTGGGTCCCGGGCCTTCCATTCCGTTTCCGTTATCATCCGAATCATCTACACCACTGCTGGTACCGCTGCAGCTGAAAAACAGAAAGGATAGAAACAGACTGGTTGCAATAAGTGATAGTACAGAACTGAATTTGGACGAATTTTTTCGGGATAGTATCATATCTGATGGTTTTAGTTGGATTGAAGCCAGGCGTTTTAGAACCTGGGGAGTCTACTCAATCCATACAGTGACATCAGATAAAGGGTTGCCTGTTAATCAGAAATAGATTTTTTATCAATAAAATGTATAGGTGTACTTGACCAGCAGAACCCGGTTTTGGTAGGCTGGAAGGGCCGGTATAACCCTGTCGCGTTCAGTGTTCATCGTTTCGCTCAGTACAATCCATAAATCATGACCCTCCCTGAAATTATATCTGAAACGTGCATTGGTGCTGATGCGTCTGGATAGGAGGTTGTACTGGCTTAGGATCTGCAACGATACTTTTATATTCAGCGCCGCGAGTGCTCTCAAACGGAATACGTTCAGATATTCGCTCTGATTTCGGTCGGGAAAATTCAAATAGTTGATTTCGAATCCTCCGCTGAGCTCCAGGTGTCGCGACTGATTCCAGGTGGGACTCAGGGATACGGAATATTGATACCCGTCATAAAAAGTGAGCAGTTTTGCCGCAAGATCAGATCGCAGTGCCGTGGCGCTGTTCATTCTGTAATTGGCCTCGGCTCCGAAGAATGAGTAGCTGCCTGGATCAACAAACGTATCATCGCTGAAAAAGAGCGGCTGCCTCAGATCTTCATACCACCAGTTGGCGGTAAACCTCAGCTCGGTATTATTTTTAAAGTTAAAATCCCACGAATTTTCTACCAGCATGGATTCAACACTGCGATCTTCGTTCCGGAAAGTTACAAAATACCGTAGCTGGGGAGTGGTGACTCTCAGCGGTGATGTGGTACCATGAAAGAATCCGTAGTTGATGCGCGCATCATAAAGGGTGTAGTTGAATCTTGATTCGAATCCCATGGCAGGTTTGTAACCTTCACCCGATCGCTTTGCGGTAAACCGATAAAAGAATCCGCTGGATGTTTGGCGATGAAGATTAAAGCGGATAAGGCCATTGGAGAAAGGGCTGAATGCACCTTCTGCACCGCTGTCGAAGGTTGCCGCATACTTAAGGTCAACAAAATGATCGCCCGTGTAATTAAGCAGCAGATCAAAACCGGTACCGATATTGTACTCACCGTTTGCGCCAAGCCGGGTGGTAAGAATACCTCCTGCGTGCGATTCGGTACCGATATCCCGCCGTGTTCTCAGTACGCCAAAATTTTCTGAAGGCAGATTGATATCGGCTATTTTTTCGGTCTGCATATTCAGCATGCCAACCTCCCACTTGCCCGATCGGCCTGCAAGACGGGCGCCGCCGTAAATCCGAACGGGCTGACCCTGCGCCAGACCGATACGCCTGCTGTAGAAAAGTGTATTATTTCCCCCCAGGTTAAAATCAAAAATGTCGGACCGCTCCTGAAAAAACTGTCGCTTCTCAGGGAAAAAGAGCGGCTGGCGCGACAGGTTCACCTGCGCTTCATCCGCTTCCACCTGGGCAAAATCTGTATTCAGTGTTACATCCAGATTCAGGTTCGCCGTGACGGGATATCGGATATCGAGCCCTGCTTCGGTCGTGTAGTCTGTAGTGCGGGAGTACCTGTCTCCGTTATCATTGAGGCTGTAAAGCTGTTCCGCGCCACCGAGGAGGTAGGGTGTGATATAAATTGGCTTTTCATAGTCAATCCCTGTCATTCGCACTTTCTGAGCCTGAGAAGGTTTTGTAAATCCTCTTGACCACTCCGGAGCTATATCGGGAAAAATGTGCCGCTCAGCCTGTCGGGCCATCCATCGATAGGCAATAAGCCCCATGATCACTTCGTCGCTGTTGCTCTCTTTTGTGAAGCCAAGGCTTGAAAAAGGAACTCTGATTTCAACCTCCCACCCCTGATCCGTAATCCGCGCAGCTGCGTCCCAGTACGTAGTCCAGTTTCTGTTAATGGTATTCTCTCCCTCAGAATCCTTCGATATGAGCATATCGATCCGGTTTCCTGTCGGAGTTACGAAAAACCATTTTGCGTTTTCATTGTCATTAAAGGAGTCCAGGATAATGGCAAATGTTTCATCACCGCTGTAGCTGTTGCGATAAAGGCTGTTGGCTACAATTTTGTCCGGATCTGAGTCGTGAAGTACACCGGATAAATAGACAAACTCATTGTCATAGGCTGCGCGGACCAACGACTTTTCACTCATTTCGCCCCTGTGAACGGGTTGATACATCGTCATGGGAAGCGGAGCGATATCCGACCACGCCTCTTCATCCACATGTCCGTCAATAACAATATCACCGGTAAGTTTCGGAAGGTTCCATGCAGAGCCGTCCTGGGCACGGGCGGTTTGTGACAAGAACTGCAGGAAGAGAAGCAGGAGAAGGAGCAGGCAGTTTCGTATTTGAATCATCAGTTTTCTCAATTAATACATGTCATCTGGCCCAGTCCGGAACCATGTTCGGCTCTATTCCAAAAACCCATCCCAACAGGGTATAGCACGCAATGGTGAGCAAAAATGAAACAAAGATGTTCAGCCATAATCCTGCTTTTGCCATATCGGGGATGTTTACCTTGCCGCTTCCGTACACGATGGCATTGGGAGGCGTGGCAACGGGCAGCATAAATGCACAGCTTGCCGCAACGGCGGCCGGAATAACAAAAAGCATTGGGTTTTGTCCGATGCCAAGGGCCGAGGATGCCAGGATCGGTAGGAATGCCGCAGCAGTAGCCGTATTGCTTGTGATCTCCGTCAGAAACACCACAATGGCAATGGTACTCAGCAGCAGAAGAAACAGGGGTATCGCTTCCAGTCCGCTTACCGCTTCACCTATCCATGCAGCAAGGCCCGAAGAGCTGATCGCCATGGCAAGGCTCAATCCGCCTCCAAACAGAATTAGAATTCCCCACGGCAGTTCCTTCAGGTCACTCCATGTAATCAGCCTCCTGCCCGAATCGGTTCCGCCCGGAATGATAAAAAGGGAAACCCCTGCAGCTATGGCGATGCCTGCATCCGACAAACCCGGAACCGCACCGCTCAGTAGTGGTCTGAAAATCCATAAAAGTGCGGTAATCACAAATACGGCTGCAACGCGAATCTCCGGTTTTGTAACAGACCCAAGCTTCTCAAGCTGTGCCTCAATAATACCGCTGCCACCGGGCAGCTCTTTGAGCGCGATGGGATAAGTGAACTTGGTGAGCACCACAAACATCACAGGCAGCATAATAAGCATCAAGGGAACACCGACGAGAAGCCACTGCGCAAAACCAATTTCAATACTGTAGGTCTCAAACATAAAGGCCGCCAGAAGGGCATTGGGCGGAGTTCCTATAAGCGTGCCGATGCCTCCGATATTACACGCATAGGCAATAGCCAGAATAAGGGCGATCTGAAAATTGGCGACTCCGCTGCCCGATGCGGCTCCGGACCCATCAGGATCTTCTTCGGCAATTTGCAGCACCGACATGGCTATGGGAAGCATCATCAATGCGGTTGCTGTATTGCTGACCCACATACTCAGAAAAGCGGATGCAATGATAAAACCGATGATTATGGAGGTTGGTTTTACACCCACATAATGGACAATCCTCAAAGCAATGCGCCTGTGCAGGTTCCATTTCTGCATGGCAATGGCAATTATAAAGCCACCCATAAACAGAAATATCAATGGGTTTGCGTAGGGTGCCGTTGTGTCGGAGATAACGGCTATATCTAAAACGGGAAAAAGTACAATCGGCAACAGTGCGGTTGCATAAATAGGTATGGCTTCCGATATCCACCATGTAGCCATCAGGGCGGCAACGGCGGCTGTTTTCCAGGCAGCACCCTCCAGGCCTGCGGGCGCCGGCACCATGAGAAGCACCACAAAGAACACAATACCCAGGATAAAGCCGAGCTGATTTGAATCGAAAAACCGCAGATTCATTCCGTCATGTTATGTTTGGTAGATGGTTGTTTCAATATTCAGAGGATAGACAGCGCCAAAGCTGCCTACCCCTAAGGAAAGTTATCGGCTGTGTAAAAATTTAGAAACTGGTTGATTCAAAAATGGCTTTCATCATCTTCTCATACGCGGGAGTAAGCGTTATTGACCTTCGTTCCATCATTCGGCTCATGGCTTCAACGGCTTTTTCAAAATGGTAGGGCACCATGTCGTGCCCGCTTACCCAGCTGAATGAGGGGACATGTTTGGGGGGGTACCCGTCGGAGAAAAGGTTGCAGCATACACCGCAAAGAGTGCCTGTATTCAGCATCGAGTTGATACCCGTTTTACTGTGGTCTCCCATGATGGTACCGATAAATTGCTGGCCCGTATCTGTATCACGGCCCGTTTTCCAGTCGGATACTTTCACGGAGCTGTAGTTGTTTTTGAGATTCGATGTGTTGGTGTCGGCACCCAGATTGCACCACTGGCCAAAAACGGAATTACCCGCATATCCGTCGTGCGCTTTGTTGGAGTATGAATGAAATATAGAATTCGATATTTCACCTCCTACCTTGCAAACGGGACCGATTGTCGTGTCTTCGTATATCCTGGCACCCATTTTTACAACCGACTTTTCACATATGGCAGAAGGGCCTCTAATGATGGAATTGGCCATGATATGCGCATTTTTTCCGATGTAGATCGGTCCGTTATCTGCCAGCAGCATGGCACCGGGCTCAATTTTCGCTCCCTCTTCGATGTAGATTCTGTCAGGATTCGTGAAAACCGTGTGCGGAAAGATATCCTCTTCTCCATAAGCAATTTTACCTGAGATGCTGATGTCGAACAAGATCTGCTCACCGTTCATCTGAAAGAGCTCCCAGATATTTTTTAGGATGACAAGCTCCGTTTCGTGAAGCTCCTGTTGTGCACCCTTGAACGAGTTCAGCTGTATGCCCTTCTTCATCCAAGAGCGATGTGTTTTAAGATCCACCAGGGCGGCGACCAGTATGCCTTCGTGAGTGATATATTCCATCATGTCCAGATCCCTAACTCTATCAGCTAAAACGGGTAACGGCACATATCTCGGATTAATCCAAAGTACGCCGTCCGGTTTGTTTTTAAGTTCAGGTTCCGGGAAAACCCCTTTTAAATGTTCGCGCAGGGGACCGCAAAAATCCCGGTCTGACTTCAGGGCATACGACCACTTTTCTGCCAGCGTAAAAACTCCCACGCGCAGATCGTACATCGGCCGGGTAAGCGTAAGGGGATGAAAATTATCCAGGAACTCATCTTCAAACAGGCAGTAATCAATATTCATTATTAGAAGATTCTTGATTTTTTATCGGTTCAGTATTTGTAATTTAACGCAGCTTGAGAATAACAATAAATAGGTACAAAAAAGAAAAGGTATTATGTGCGGAATTGTAGGGTACGTTGGTGACAGAGATGCAGGAGATGTACTTGTTAAAGGACTGAAGCGTCTGGAGTACAGAGGATACGACTCTGCAGGCGTTGCCATTTTGAATGGTCAAATGAGCATTCAGAAGGGCAAGGGAAAAGTGGTAAACCTTGAAAAATTAATAAAAGTTAACGGGGTAAAAGGGAATATCGGGATTGGCCACACCCGTTGGGCTACTCATGGCGAGCCGAATGATGTGAATTCTCATCCGCACCTGAGCGAATCGGGCAAAGTAGCCGTGGTCCATAACGGCATTATCGAAAATTACGGGTCTCTCAAGAAAAAATTATCCGATAACGGAAGAACGTTCAAAAGCCAGACCGACACCGAAATTATCGCCCAGCTGATCGAGGAGATCTATTCAAAATCAAAAGATATATCGTTTGAGCAGGCAATCCGCCTTACGCTCAAACAAATTGTTGGCACATACGGCCTTGCAATCGTGAATATTGAGGAGCCGGGTAAAATCTATATTGCCAGAAAAGGTTCACCGCTGCTGCTGGGCATCGGTGACAATGAGATGTTTATTGCATCCGATGCCTCGCCAATTGTAGAGTACACCAATAAAGTGGTTTATCTGGATGATGGCGAGATGGCGGTGGTTGACCGGAGCAGCTATGAGGTAAAAACCATTGAGGATGTGAGCCTCACCAAAGAGGTTCATGAAC
The DNA here is from genome assembly GCF_003150675.1 of Rhodohalobacter mucosus. Taxonomy (NCBI): domain Bacteria; kingdom Pseudomonadati; phylum Balneolota; class Balneolia; order Balneolales; family Balneolaceae; genus Rhodohalobacter; species Rhodohalobacter mucosus. Next base: position 97,851 of record NZ_QGGB01000003.1, read on the forward strand.
TGGCAATCAGCCTGGATGAGATTGAAAAAGCAGGATATCCACACTTTATGCTTAAGGAGATCTTCGAACAGCCGAAAGCGCTGGCGGACTGTCTCAGGGGCCGCATCAATCCCAAAAAGGGAACCGTACAGCTTGGCGGTGTTGCAGATGTAATGGATCAGATTGTAAAAGCGAACCGAATTGTCATCGCAGCATGCGGAACCAGCTGGCATTCAGCTCTTGTCGGTGAGTACCTGTTTGAGTACCTGGCAAAGGCTCCGGTTGAGGTTGAGTATGCTTCCGAATTCAGGTACCGGGATCCGCTGATTGGTGAAGGCGACGTACTTCTGGTTATTTCGCAAAGCGGTGAGACGGCAGATACGCTTGCAGCCCTCAGAGAGGCCAGGGAGCGCGGTGCATTGGTGCTGGGAATCTGTAATGTGGTAGGGTCCACCATCTCCCGTGAGACGGATGCGGGTGTATTTACCCATGCGGGACCCGAAATCGGTGTGGCATCAACCAAAGCTTTTACGGCACAGGTGGTGGTGCTGACCATGATGGCACTTGAGCTTGCAATGCGAAAGGGTACAATCACCAAAGAGAAAGCCAAAAAGTATATTAAAGAGCTCGATCAGATTCCGGGTAAGGTGGAGCAGATTCTGAAGGAGTGTGATGAAACAACCCGTGAAATGGCTCGCCTGTTTACTTACGCCCCTAACTTTCTCTATCTGGGCCGAAGCTATAATTTCCCGGTTGCACTCGAAGGGGCGCTTAAGCTTAAGGAGATCTCATACATACATGCAGAAGGATATCCCGCAGCCGAGATGAAACACGGCCCCATCGCTCTTATCGACGAGATGATGCCTGTGGTGGTAATTGCCGCCACCGATCACACAAACGACAAGATGATATCCAATATCGAAGAGGTGAAGGCTCGCAAAGGACGAATTATTTCGATCATGAATAAAGAGAACAGCGATGTGGAAGAACTCTCTGAATTCTCGATCTCGATTCCATCCACCTACGATTGTTTTTCTCCGCTTCTCACGGTTATTCCTTTGCAGCTGCTTTCTTATTACATTGCCGTGAACCGGGGCTGCAACGTAGATCAGCCCCGAAATCTCGCCAAAAGCGTTACCGTGGAGTAAAGTGCGGATCTGAAGGGTGGCCTGAAACGATCTTGCGGGATTGAACCGTTATAGGTGATATGAAAATCGCGATAAAAAATATGGTTTGCCCACGCTGCATCGAATCGGTTGCCGGTATCCTTGCAGACATGTCTATTCCCGTGGAGGAAGTAGATCTTGGCTTTGCCCATACAGCCCGAAAACTAACGGATAATGAGCTGCATCTTCTTGACCAGAAACTTCTTTCAAAAGGTTTTGAAAGGGTTGAAGATCGTGAATCGGAGCTTGTGAACCTGGTGCGGGCGATGTTGATCCGGTACATTGATCATGTTGAGAATTCCGAGAATCCCAATAAACTTTCGGTATTTATTTCAGAGCATACCAGCTACAACTACTCCTACCTTAGTAACGTCTTTTCCGATCAGACGGGTATCACCATCGAAACCTGCCTGATACGGCTGAAGATTGAGCGTGTGAAAGAACTACTGCATTTCAGAAAATGGACGCTGAGCGAAATAGCGTGGAAACTGAAATACAGCAGTGTGCAATATCTCTCCAACCAGTTTAAAAAAGTTACAGGCCAAACCGTTACTGAGTATCTCAGGGCCAACATATCGGGGCGCAAGGCTCTGGATCAGATTTAGCCAAAAATTTTACACAACTGGATTTCCTTACTGTAACCCCGGAAAGGAAAATCATCCTATCTTAAAGGCCGAAACCAGCTGGGATGAACGTGAGTCCCGGAATGTGACTCAAACTCGTTTCATGTCCCTGTTACCCACAATGATCACTACCCGGGAGAGGGGCGATCAGCGGTACTCATTATGACAGGCTAACGCTCGCATTTAATTGATAGAAAAGCATGAAAAAACGTATAACAATCGATGGCATGCACTGTGCAGGATGTGTGAACTCTGTTGAAAAGGCGATCCGGAAAGTTGATGGTGTACAGAACGTATCGGTACAGCTTACCACAGAGTCGGCGTCTATAGAATACGAAGGAGTTTTCCCTGCGGAGAAGGTTAAAAAGGCCGTCGAAAATGCCGGCTATGAACTTGCTGAAGATCCCGCCGTAAAAGAGGTTGCTTTCGATATTGAAGGAATGCACTGTGCTGGGTGCTCGGCTGCCGTTGAAAAAGCTGCGTTAAAAACAGAAGGGGTTACGGATGCAAATGTGAATCTTGCTACCAACAGGGCATTTATTAGCTTTGATCCCGGCCGGACTGACGCCGATGAAATTGCAAAGCGTATCGATGACGCCGGCTATTCTGTGGTTCGGCAAAAAAAAAAGAGAATAGGTTAGAGGAGAAGAGGGAAAGAGAGGAAAAGAAGCTCTCGGATGCGCGTTCCCGGTTGACCAGAAGCTGGTTTGTCACGCTGCCGCTGATGATCTGGATGTTCCTGGAGATGATATTTGGGATCCATCTGCTGCCATCCCTGGCCATGGAACTGATCATGATCGCGGGTGCCGGCTATGTGATTTTCGGCCCCGGCCTGCCAACCCTCAGGAGCGCTTTTCGTTCATCACTGAGCCTGACACCCAATATGGACGTGCTCATTGCGCTGGGTACCCTCGCGTCACTCGCTACCGGCCTGATCGTGGTTGGTTCGGAACTGGGCCTGATTGAATCCCGCTTTTACAGTTTTACCGGCATTGCAGCAATGATCATGGCCTTCCACCTTACCGGACGATACATTGAAACCAAGGCCCGGGGCCGCGCTTCGGAAGCCATCACTAAGCTTCTCACTCTTGAGGCTAAAACCGCGCGGGTTATCAGGAACGGTGCGGAGAGAGAGGTACCTGTAAATGAACTTACGGTTGGCGATGTGGTGATTGTAAGGCCGGGTGAAACGATACCGGTGGATGGCGTAGTGGTGGATGGCAGAGCTTCCGTAGACGAATCGATGATGACCGGTGAGCCGTTGCCCGTGGTGAGAAAAGAGGGAGATGAGGTAATCGGAGGTACAATAAATGCGGAAGGATCCGTACGGGTGCAAACTGCCAGGCTGGGAGAAGATACATTCCTGAACAGGGTCGTCAGACTGGTTGAAGATGCGCAGGCTTCAAGGGTGCCGATTCAGGATTTTGCCGACCGCATTACGGCAGTGTTTGTGCCCGTTATCCTGGTACTTTCACTTCTTACCTTTACGGTATGGGTGCTTTTCCCAGAATCGATGCGAACTCTACTGCTATTTGCCGAAGGCGCAATTCCATGGATCATAACCGACCTTGATCCGGCCAGCCAGGCCTTTTTTGCCGCACTCGCGGTGCTTGTGATAGCCTGTCCCTGTGCATTGGGTCTGGCCACTCCCACAGCACTGATGGTGGGAAGCGGCCTGGGTGCTGAAAACGGAATTCTGATACGAAAAGGGGAGGCTATACAAAGGCTCAGTGAAGTAACTGCATTTGTATTCGACAAAACAGGCACTCTTACGGAAGGGAAACCGGAAGTGGAGAAATGGGTCACAATCGAAGGGGATGAAAACCGGCTGAAAAAGCTCCTGGCCGCAGCTGAAAATTTCTCTGAACATCCAGTCAGCCGCGCAATCATTCGATACACGGGAACTGAACAGATGCCGGAAACAGACCAGTTCCAGTCGTTTACGGGAATGGGGGTGCAGGCCCTTGTTCAGAATAGCACCGTACTGGCAGGGAACGAAGACCTGATGAAGCAGTTCAATGTTGACCTTGATCGTGCCGTAAGTGATGAAGCCGATCGTCTGAAACAGAATGGATATACCACGATTATCATGGCTGTGGATAACTCTGTGAAAGCACTGATCGGAGTAAGGGATGCAATAAAAAAAGAGACGCCCGCGATGATATCATCGGTCAGGCAAATGGGGTATAAAACCATGATGCTGACCGGTGATCAGGAGAAAGCGGCACGACAAATAGCAAACGAAGCTGGAGTGGATGAGGTTATTGCCGGGGTAAAACCAGACCAGAAGGCATCCGTTATCCGCGATCTTAAAAAGAGCGGGAGCGTGGTCGCAATGGTTGGTGACGGAATCAATGACGCGCCTGCGCTCTCCGAAGCGGATGTGGGTATAGCGCTGGGAACAGGAACAGACATTGCCATTGAGGCTGGAAGCATCATTCTGGTAGACGGAAATCCGGCGGGAATCGTCCGTGCTATCACTCTCAGCAGAGAGACCTTTAAAAAAATACGTCAAAACCTTTTCTGGGCTTTTTTCTACAATGTTGTGATGATTCCGGTAGCCGTTATCGGATGGATGCATCCTGTTCTTGCAGAAATTGCAATGGCGTTAAGTTCAATAAATGTAGTGGGTAATTCGAGAAGACTGCAGAAGAAAAAATTGTGATCTTTTGTGGATAAAAGAGGTCCTTATTTTTTTCTTAAAAATGTTTGTAACAAAAATTTCCCTCCATCTTCTTTAGAAATAGAGATAATCAGTTGAGGAGACCGATATAATTATCCACAAAAAAAATGTGGATAACTTGATCTTTTCAGAAGAAATCCGTAAATGTGGGTCGCGTCTCTATTGGGTAAGTTGAATTGCTAAATAAACTCTCGTTCCAAAAAAATGAAAAACTGGAAAACACTACTATTTAAGGTTGCTCTTCTTGTGGTGATTGCTATCGTGGCATTTACCGGGTAAAATTAGAATTATCTGTTACGCTAAATTCTCATCACTATCCGTGATCTCCATTCACTACATTAACTGTACACTTTTCAACAAATTGACAGACTGTAATGAATGGAGATTCTTTTTTTTCCCGACATCCCGGCCTGGCTGAACAAATATCAAGACACCTCTTTAATGCGGTCGTTATTTATTCGTTTGAAAGCGGAGAGCCGGCCTCTGTCTACGCAAATCCCCTTTTTTACAAACTGACAGGAGCCTCTCCGGACGACATTATTGGCAAACCTCCCCAGCTGTCGTTCAATCACAGCCGTACACCATCCGATCGCTACCTGGATTTTATGAACCATGTTTTGGAAAGGAAACCTGTACATGGGGAACTTCAGCTGTTTACAGAAAATGAACAGTCTCTGTGGGTGACGGCCAGGTCGGTGCCTCTCACAACTCCAGGTCAGAATCCGCCGGCTCTTTTAGTTGTGCTCAACGATCTGACCCAACTCAAAAAAAAGGAGAGGGAACTGGAACAGGCTCAACGCACTGCAGATGAGTCAGCCCGGGTGAAAGAGAAGTTTCTCGCGAAAATGAGCCATGAGATGAGAACACCCATAAACGCAGTGCTTGGCATGGCGCAGCTGCTGGAAGATACACCGCTGAACCAAAAACAAAAAGAGTTTGTCGAGGAGCTTCGCCTCTCTTCCGAGAATCTGCTTGCTATGGTGAATGATATTCTGGAATTCAATATGATTGACTCAGGCGGGCTGCAGCTCAATCACCGGCCATTCAATATCAGAAAACAGCTGCAGCTTCTTGTGGATAAACTCACAGAAAGAGCAAAAGAGAAAGGACTGTCAATGGAGCTGGTGATTTCTGAAAAGGCTCCTGAAAAAGTCGGCGGCGATCCGGTTCGGCTGAGTCAGATTCTTATGAACCTCATAGCCAATGCAATCAAGTTCACCAAATACGGAGGGGTGAAGGTACTCGTGCGCTCCGAAGAACATTCCAATGAAAAAGTGCTCATTGAAATTAAAGTGAAGGATACGGGCATCGGCATCTCACCGGAACTGATGAGCAACATTTTTGAAAACTTTCCGCGGGCATCGGGTATCACCAATTATACATACGGAACTACAGGCCTGGGGCTCTCCCTTGCCAATGAGCTTACTCGGTATATGGGAGGGAAACTGGATGTGGAGAGTGTGGTTGGAACCGGATCGGTATTTACAGTATCCATTCCATTCGAGAAAATCGGTAAAACCAAAGAAAGCGGGGAAGCGGAACCTTCCCGCAATAAAACGGATGATGATAAAAGTCTGGAAGGAAAGCGCATCCTGGTGGTGGATGACTACATGGTGAACCGCAGGATTGTAAAAGGCATGCTTGAAAAAGAGGGGTGCAGCGTTGACCAGGCCGCAGACGGTGAAACCGGATTGAAAATGATCCGTGAAGGCGAATACGATATCGTTTTTATGGATGTACAGATGCAGGGCATGGACGGGCTGGATGTAACGCGTAAAGTTCGTGAGGAGGAGGCTGAAAGCGGCAGGCACCTGCCCATCGTGGCAATCACAGCCTCCGTACTCGATAAGGATATCATCGCTTGCAGGGAGGCAGGCATGGATCATTTTATCGGGAAACCGTTTAACAAGAACGATCTGATTGAAGCTGTAAAGACAGACTATTCCTCAGAGACTACGGCCAAAAAGACAAGCCCTCCCGAAACAGAAACAGATTCAGAAACAGATATTGAAGACCGGATAAACCTCTCGGTACTCTCGGAAATGGCGGGCGGCAACCGGGAGATGATGGACGATATGATCGACCTGTTTAAAACACAGACACCTGAATTGCTGAGGAAAGCTGATGATGAAATAAGACAGGGTGAATTTCTGGCTGCCGGTAAAACGGTACATACCCTTAAACCTACTTTCACCTACATGGGGCTTGATCGTGCCTTTAATCTGTCTGCAGAGATAGAACGCCTTGCTGCGGATCATGATGAGAATGAAGAGGTTGATGCAGATACATTCAGGGAAAAATTCGCAGAGCTGAAAACAGGAATAGAGAATGCCCTGAGCAAGATCGGATCCTGATTACTATTTGGGCATTGATACCCGGATCATTTCAACATGGGGTATGCCGTCCAGTATATACTCATCGCCGTCCGCCTCAAACCCAAGGGATTCATAGAACGTCAGAAGATAAGTTTGAGCTTCAATCCTGATTGTATTTTGGCCTGATTTCTCAGCAATACCGATTGCCCGCTCTACCAGTTCTTTTCCAATACCGCGGTTCCTGTATGATGACGAAACGGCTATTCTTCCGATTGATAATTCCGGATACTTGACTCCGGGGGGGACCAGCCTTGCACACCCTATAACCGTATCTGCCTCGGATAAAACAAGCTGAGAAGAGTGCTGATCCAGGTTGTCGATGTCTTCGTATATACAATCCTGCTCAATAATAAACACATCCTGGCGAAGCTTCAGCAGCCCGTATAAAATATGCGGGGGGATTTTATCAAAAGCCTCATAATAGACCCACTTCATGCGCAACGATAACTTTTTTCTGTTAATTTCGTACTGCGTGGAAATGTAACGAAATCCCGCTTCTATGTTAAAAGTACTTCTCATCAATTCCGTCGTTATCTTTTTTGCAGCCTATCTGCTTGAAGGCGTTAAAATGAAAAATTTTCTTACCGCCATAGGGGTTGCAGTGCTCCTGGGACTCATAAATATGTTCATCAAACCACTGATCGTCTTCATCACACTGCCTCTCACAATTCTTACACTGGGCCTTTTTATTCTGGTTATCAATGCCTGGGTTCTGATGCTTATCGATAAACTTGTTGACGGGCTGGAAATTAAAAGCTTCTGGTGGGCCGTTGGCTACAGCCTTCTCATATCCATTCTCAATTCCATTCTGCTGAAAGTTTTCTGATAGTCGTACCCTGAGCGGAATAATGTGTATTGTATTCGATTGAGTTGTGCTGATTTGTTATTTTAACGAAGCTTACAACCTGTTTCCGCAGACTATTTAAAAACCCGTATCTACAGAATGATCACAAAAACAGTAAAAGTACTGAATGAATCAGGTCTGCACGCCCGCCCTGCTTCGAAACTTGTGAAAACAGCTTCAGGTTTTGAATCTGATTTTTTCATTAAGATGTACGGTTACAAGGTTAACGGAAAGAGCATCCTGGGGGTGATGACGCTGGCAGCAGAATATGGTGCGGAGATGGAGCTCATTTTTGACGGGCCGGATGAAGATGAGGCGCTGGAAGCTATAAACCGCCTTTTCGATTGTAAATTTGAATCAAATTCAAAATGAGCAACTCACACAGAACCGTACACATGAAGGGTACACCGGCTTCTTACGGGGTCGGAATTGGTTCTGCATGGATTCTCGAGGAAAAAAAGGTATCCGTACGCCCTAACAGAATTCTCGATAACGAGGTTAAGGAAAACCTGGAACGGTTTGAACGAGCAGTGGAGGAGCTTCTGGAGGAATATTCCGAGATGCGCGATTCAACCTCAGGTGATGCAGCCGATATACTTGAAGCGCAGATCCAGACTCTCAAAGATCCCGAACTGCATAAGCTGATCCGGAGGAAAATCAGCGAAAATCATTTTGAAGCTGTTTATGCCATCTTCAGCTCGTTCAACGATTATGTGCAAATGATCGAATCGGTTGGTGTATCCTGGACCGACGACCGCACCATCGACATTGTGACCATCCGGGATCAGCTGATCGCTGCCCTGCGAAAAAAACGTAAGGAGCTTTCCGTTCCGCAGGGTGCCGTAGTGTTTGCCAATGAGCTGTCGCCGACCGTGTTGATAGAGCTTACCCGAACAAATATTTCAGGAATCGTTCTGCACAAAGCCGGACTAACGTCACATGCGGTTATCTTGTCGCAGTCGATGGGGATTCCATGCGTTGTAGGGGTAAACTGGAAGGCTCTCAATATTTCCGGCAATTGTGAGGTTTTAATTGATGGTGAAACGGGAGAAGTTGTATTTCATCCGAGTGATGCAGAGAAAAAGGAATTCATTACCCGAAAGAAAAAAGAGAAGAAAAGGGTCAAAGAGCTTCTAAAAGCTGCCGCTTTGCCCCATGAAACCGGATGCGGTTCATCCTTTACGCTGCGCGCCAACGTGGAATTTCTGGAAGAATTACCGCGGATCAGCAAGCACGGTGCAAAGGGAGTGGGGCTTCTCAGAACCGAGACGCTGTTGTTTCAGCGAAATTTTGAAGTTCCTGCCCAGATCGAATTTTATGAAAAGGTACTGCAGGCATCGGGCACCGATCCGGTAACCATACGCCTGTTTGATGCGGGCGGCGACAAACTGCTTGAAGAGGCAGAAGAAGAGCCTAATCCGTTTCTTGGCTGGCGCGGTATCCGCCTTTTGCTCCATCAGCGAAAACTGTTGCGCAACCAGATAGAAGCCATCTGCCGGGTTTCAGGCAACTATCCGGGAAGGGTGAGCATACTCGTGCCTATGGTCACTGATTTGAATGAGATCACCCGGGTGAAGGAAAAAGTGTCGAAGATCATAGCGGAACTCAAATCCGATGGTGCGGATGTGGATGAAGAAATGAAGGTGGGGATTATGGTTGAAGTGCCTGCTGTTGCGCTGATGGCTGAGGAAATTGCACCCTTCGTAGATTTCTTCAGCATCGGAACAAACGACCTTACGCAATATACCCTGGCAGTTGACAGGGGTAACGACAGAATTTCTGAGCTTTTTGAGCCGTTTCATCCGGCTGTATGGAAGCTGATCCGCATGACGATGAAAGGAGCCGAAAAGCATGGGATTCCTGTATCCGTCTGTGGGGAATCGGCTTCAATTCCGGGCGCCGCCGCAGCCTTCATAGGACTCGGGATTACAGACTTGAGTATGACAACCAATGCGCTTCTCCCCGTAAAAGAACTTCTTTGCAGCCGGTCTCTGCAAGAGATGAAGGAGCTGGGCGTGAGGGTGGCAGCATCCCGAAGCACGGATGAGGTAAAAGAACTGTTTCAGCAATTCACGGAAAAAGGAACTGTTAAATAACAGTAAATCTAAGTCAATTCACCCGCACTCTCTGCCATCTTAATCCGGGAAACGATTCCATAGTTTAACAGAAAAAGGTAGTGTTAACTTTAAATTAACTTAGTTAACAGTAAATTGGACATAAGCAGAATTAATCAGTTGATAATCAATGTATAGCTAAATAGTTTGTAGTAAAACCTCAAACCAGGCAAACGCGTTATGATCAAGCAGCAATTCACACCCAAGAGAACCGTATGTAAAGTAACATTCTCCATCCCGGAAGAATGGGCAAACTCCAGCGCCGAGATTGTTGGAGATTTTAATGAGTGGCAAACAGGCGCCGATTCACTCACAAAAAACAAAAATCGCTGGGAAACAACTCTTCGCCTGAAACCCGGTACCGAATACCGGTTTCGATATCTGCTGGATGGAGAGAGATGGGAGAATGATGATGCGGCAGATGCGTATATTCCAAACGAGTATGGAAGTGACGATTCTGTTGTGAGAACCGGAACATAATCCGATGAAACAACCTTTTGATGTGGATTTATTGAATAGCAGGCTCAGCTCATCCTGGCTTGGCCGCAAATTTATTCACATGGATCAGGTTGAATCGACCAACTCTTATCTGAAAAAACTGCCGGGCGACAAGCTTGTTCACGGTACCGTGCTTCATACCGATCACCAAACGGGCGGCAGGGGGCAGTATAAGCGAATATGGCACTCAGGTCCTAACCAGAATCTGACCTTTACCATCGCTTTCAGGCCGTCTCATGCAGACCGGGTTCCGCTTCTTACACTTGCCTGTGCCCATGCAGTCTCTGAGGCGCTCAGTGGCTTCAGCAACGAGCCGGTACTGATTAAGTGGCCGAATGATCTCATTGCAGGCGGTAAAAAGCTGGGTGGGATTCTTACAGAATGCATTTTTTTGGGAAACAAACCGGATCGCATTTTGATTGGATTGGGCCTCAATATCTTCAAGGAAGGCTATGAGGGTGTTAGCCCGGAGCAGGCAGTGTGCCTGGAAGAACTGAACGATGAATCTGCCGAGCTCAAAAGGGAAGAGATTCTCGCAAAGTGCCTGAAGGCTATAGAGAAAGCCTATTTGCAATGGGAGAAGCAGGACCCGCAGCTTCACAACACGGTCAGCAGGAGGTTGATTGGCTATGGGCAGTGGGTTCGCATTGCCATTAACGGCCGGCCTGAGGACGGACGATTTAAATTTTTGGGAGTAAACAGAGAAGGTGAGCTTACAGCCTTGAATGAGGAGCTGGATGTGAATACATTTAAGCATGGGCAAGTTCGAATCCTCACCGGTAACGAAGACGTTTCTTAGTGCACACCAAAAGTTCCTGACAAAGGAAAACAGAATCATAGTGGGTGTAAGCGGAGGGCCTGACTCTATGGCACTTCTCTACCTGCTTCATCGAACCGATACCGATTCCGTAGCTGTACACTGCAATTATGGTTTGCGGGGAAAGGATTCTGACAAAGACCAGGAACTGGTTGAAGAGATGTGCAAGCTGTGGGAAATAGAGTGTGTTGCAGTCAGGCCCGAGATTGACAAAAACTCCGGCAACTTTCAGAATAAAGCCAGGGATGAGCGCTACAGAATTTTTGAAGAGTTAAAGAGCGAGTACGGAGCCGACTACATTGCAACCGCTCATCACAGGGACGATCAGGTAGAAACCATCCTGCAGAAACTACTCAGGGGAGCGGGTATGGGATCGTGGAAAGCGATGAGCCCCCTGGACGGTGAGTTTTTCAGGCCACTGCTGGATATACCGAAATCAGAAATTTTGAATTTTGTCCAGCTGATGAATGTGCCGTTTCGGATGGATGGCTCGAATGAAGAGTCGACCTATGCAAGAAACTTTCTGCGTCACGCTTGGTTCCCCGATCTGAGCCGGCTTTTCCCCGGATGGAAAGAGAACCTGCTTAGATTGCCCGATCGTGCTGATGAATATACAGCTATGGCAGACACCATTCTTGCAGGCTGCCTGAACGGTACAACCCGGCTCAACCGTGATAGATTTTTGAGTCTGCCGGATACCATACGGCAGGGAATAATGCACAGGTTTCTCGAAAAATCGATCGATGGTCTGAGTGTATCCGCTGCATTTCTAAATACCCTGAATACGCTCGATTCCCTCCAGACAGGAAACCGAATCAGTATAAACGAACGGTACGATCTACTTCGGGACAGAGATGAATTTGTGCTCAGCGATACAGAAACGGCAGAATCTTCTTTTCAGAAGGTGGTTATACAGCAAAACCATCTTCAAAAAATATTCAGGGCAAATGGACTGATTCTGAGAATTGAAAACTTTAACGGCTCTTTCGATAACCGCTCCCTGAAGCTGGATAGTGAGAAGGTTGCATTTCCGGTTACGCTGCGCCGCTGGAAGGAGGGAGACCAGTTTACACCGCTGGGAATGGACGGAACCCAACGTATTTCGGATCATCTTACCAACAGAAAAATATCATCTGCTGAGAAATCGGATGCGTTTGTATTAGAATCGTTTGATGGGGTGATTGTTGCCGTTATATTTCCGCACTCTGCAGCAGACGGGCAGATAGGCACAATTTCCGAGCAGGTCAGATGCAGCGACAATACCCAAACCACAGTTACAATCAGAAAATCATAGACAAACGCATGGAGCTTTATCATCCTGAAACCGTTCATGTAAACGGCCAAGAGTTCAGGGTTTATCTCACCCACGAGGAGATACAGCAGCGAATCAGACAGATCGGCAATGAACTCAGTAAAACCTTCCATGATAAAAAACCCATTTTTATCGGGATACTGAACGGATCGTATATTTTTCTGGCAGACCTCATGCGCTATGTAAGCATACCCTGTGAGGTTGATTTTCTGAAACTGAGCAGCTACGGAGATGAAAAAGTATCATCCGGGGAGGTGCAGGAACTGAAAGATATTGACGCGGAAGTGAAGGGGCGACATGTAATACTGGTAGAGGATATCATCGATACCGGCCTCTCCATGAACTATCTGATCGACAAGCTGAAGCGCATGGGCCCTGCATCCCTCACTGTTGTAACACTGCTGCATAAAGCGGAGGCCACGGTGCATGATGTGCAGATCGATCATGTGGCATTCCGTGTCCCTAACCTCTTTGTGATTGGTTATGGGCTCGACTACGCACAGGAAGGCCGTAATCTTGCACAGATCTATATTCCCGCGGGTGCGCCGGATGAAAACGGCGATGCAGCGGATGAGATATAAAGCGGATTTTATGCAACTAACTGTTGCATAGGCGGGGAAAAGGTCCCTATATTTAATGCTCTTTGACAGATGGTCTGCACGACCAGATAAATCGACCCGGAGAGATGGCTGAGTGGTCGAAAGCGCTCCCCTGCTAAGGGAGTATACCCCCTTAAAGGGTATCGAGGGTTCGAATCCCTCTCTCTCCGCTTCTACAATTTTGCAGGTCGTTCCCGGCCTGCGGCAATCTCTGCTAAAGGATGCCGGCTGAAAAGCCGTCATCCTTTTTTTATAATGTATTGTTACCCGTCAATGCCTCTTGCTTAATGCGGGCTTTATACTGATAGACTCATGTTTGATCTCATTCCCGAAGCATACGTTCCGCTTTTTATCTTTTTCGCACGCATTCTGGATGTAAGCACAGGCACGCTTCGCATTATGTTTGTCTCAAAAGGAATGAAAGGAAAATCCACGATACTGGGTTTCATCGAGGTATTGATATGGATCGTTATCGTGGCACAGATTTTTCAGAATCTGAATAACTGGATGAACTATGTGGCTTTCGCCGGTGGATTTGCGGCAGGCACCTATATCGGTATGTACATCGAGGAGAAGATGAAAATGGGTGTGCAGATTTTCCGCATTATTGTAAACCGGGAGAGTTCAGGCCTGGCCGAAGTGTTGAAAAGTGCTGATTTTCGGGTTACAACCATCGATGGGGAGGGAAAATACGGGCCGGTAAAGGTGCTGTTTACAATTGCGAAGCGCAAACGATGGCATGAACTCGCAGATCTTGTAAATGAACATGCACCCAACGCTTTTTATTCGGTAGAGGATGTGAAGCACGTTTCAATGATGGATGAGGAGATGCAGCCCTATAAACAGGATCTGATTACACGGATGCTTAAACTGAAGAAAAGCATCTGACATCTGCCTCTATCTCTATTCTGAATCTTCATCCAGCCATGCAACGCGCTGACTGGATGTATGGGGAGATGTCATCACCTCCCGGTACAGATCTGTTCGTCGTGCGTTCTTATAGCGGTAACCTCCAGCCTGATTAAGCTTGTCGGTTGTTGCTTCCGCCAGAATCATGTCGTCGCCCAGTTCCGTGCATTCAGCAAGTATGTCACCAAATGGATCCAGGATCATCGAACAACCGTTTTTGAGCTGATCGTGATCCATGCCAATCGGGTTTGTAAACACAACGTAGGCGGCATTGTCATAGGCCCTGGATGGGAGCCACTTCATGAGCCATTCACGTCCTTTCAATCCGTTAAACTCTGCCCTGAGAGAGGTTGGGTCTGTTTTTCGGTTTTTCCATAATGCCGGATCCACGAAGCCTGCACCCGGACGCGTGGATGGCGTACACATGGTTACATGAGGCATGAATATTATATCGGCACCCAGCAGATTGGTGGCCCGTACGTTCTCCGGGATATTATTGTCGTAACAGATCAGAATTCCGCAGGTCCATCCGTTCAGCTCAAAAAGGGTGTAGGAGTTGCCGGCGCTGAGATCCGGGTGGATGAACGGGTGCAGCTTTCGGTGAGAGGCAACCGGCCCGTTTTTATCTGCGCAGACGTAGGTATTGTAGATCCGGTTCTCATCATCCCGTTCAAATAAGCCGGCCAGGATCGTGATCCCGTTCTTTTTGGATAACTCTGAAAGGCGTCTGATGGACGGTCCGCCGTCGACGGGTTCGGCCAGCTCCAGCATCTCATTCCTGTTCAGCGTGCGCGCAACCGTGTATCCGGTAATACAGCATTCATGAAAGGCAATTGTATCGGCACCTGCAGTTGCCGCTTCAGCGCTCATGGCATCAATAACGCCAAGATTATACTCTTTGTCGAGGCTCCGGTGTTCAAACTGGGCTGCAGCTATTTTGAAGGGCTTCATTGGAAATAAAAAAGGTTCATTTTCCTGTTAGATGCACCAAAATAGGAAAATGAACCCGAAATACCGTTATGACCGTCTTGTTGTGTGTCAGGACTTTACAAAAAGGACTTCTGAAAAACCGTTTTTCTCCAGTCCGGGTCCGGAAATCGTATAGCTGTTTGCAAGGTTTGATCGGGAACCTTTAAGGCATGTTGCGGACTGTTCACGATTTCCGGACCGTATGATAACCTCACTCAGGTTTTCAAACTGGTTAAAATCTATCATATGGTGAGCGGCGGTTCCTGCTTCTGAAGCATTTTCAGAACAGAAAGCAGAAGCGATCTGGTTGTCATTTTTCATGTCGCTGTATCCAGGAAACAGCGGATAAGTTACTTCTACAGGGCTATTTGTACCGCTTAAATTGATTTCGATCTCTGCAAGCGTGGTAATTGACCACATCGGATTACCCTCTTCATCAATCATGCTGTTTGAAATGAGCGTATCAAGATCCGAATCTGAAAGTTTCGCAAGTGCAGCGCTAATCTCATCCCTGGAAAAAGTAACAGGAATATCAAAACGATTCAGAAATGACGTAATCTCACCGGATGTAAGGCCGTTCTGATTGTAGGATGGCACAGCCTGAAAAGTAACGGCAGAGGCCGAATTCAGCGTTGTATCCGTGACGGCCAGTTCAAAGCTATTCAGTGTTGCATATATATCGTAGGGCAGGGCACCGAAAGAACTTTCAGACTGAAGCGATACGGCTTCAATTTTGGTCTGAAGGGTAACGGTTGTACCATCCTGAACGGATGCACCGGGTGTAAACGAAAAAACGGCGAAATCACTGTTCAGTTCAAGGCGGCTGTCTGCAAATACATCATCATTGCTGCTCATGAGCTGAACGCCGGGGACCGGCAGGCCGAATGTCCCCTCAAATTGAATTTGTGTATACTGAGCCCCATCGCTAAATCCCCCCTGGAATGCAATTCTCTCCGCATGGGGCTTCAGTAACACAAAAAGCATAAAGGCCGGAACAAGATATTTTGAGATAAACTTTTTCATAACAGGTTGTATTGATATCAGAGACTTTGTTTGAGTAACTGTTATCAATGTAGCCCTGCCAGACCCCGCAAACACTACCCGAACATGTGGTTGTTCATGTAGTGAAGCATTTACTGAAATGACATATAACCAATTTTATCAATTAGTTATAAAATTTAAGGCCTTTTTCGTGGATGAGAAAGATACGGGCTGGCGCAGTGCCTTTAGAAACCCCATTTGAGGGCTCAGGAACCCATCAAAGTGATGACGATCCGCCGTGAACCGCCTCTGTTGCGATGTTCACACAAATAGATACCCTGCCAGGTTCCCAGATTAAAACGTCCGTTGGTAACGGGTACTGTAACAGAGTGGCCCAGAATGGAGCTTTTCAGGTGGGACGTCATATCATCCGGGCCTTCCAGGGTATGTTCAAACAGTGAGGTGTCTTCGGGAACCATGCGGTTAAAGTGTGTTTCGAAGTCACGACGCACAGATGGATCTGCGTTTTCGTTAATGGTAAGCCCTGCACTGGTATGCTGAATGAAAATGTGTGCAACTCCATGCTGAATTTCCCTGATCTCGGGTAGGTGGTCCAGGATTTCTTCCGTGATCAAATGAAAACCTCTTGGCCGGGATTTAAGGGATATTTCTTTTTGGATCGTACTCATGGATTACCCGAACAGTCCGGATATGACTCCTCCGTCATGACTGATGGTTTGACCTGTTACATACCCGCTTTGGCCGGAAAGCAGCCAGACAGCCAGTGAGGCCAGCTCTTCGGCTTTACCCATCCTGCCGACGGGCACATTTTCTTCCATCTCTTTTTTTGCACGATCATACGAAATTCCGCGGACGCTGCTGTTGTTTTTAATGACGCGCTCAATTGCAGGGGTTTCATGAGATCCGGGTGCCAGTACATTGACAGTGACGCCGCTTTTTGCGATTTCAAGCGCCAGTGATTTGGCAAAACCCACCACGCCTGCACGGTAGGCATTGCTTAACACCAGTGAGGGGAGAGGCTGTTTAACCGACTGACTCTCAATAAAGAGCATTCTGCCGTATTCATTATCCCTGAAAACCGGGGCCAGGCGCAGTGCAAGGTCAATTTTCCAGCGCATTACAAGCTGCCAGGCCGAATCCCAGTCTTTCATGTCGGTCTGTAGGGGAGTTCCGGTTGGCGGTCCGCCCGCGTTAAAAACAATTCCGTGTGTTTTCAATGAAGCCACGGTCTTTTCAATCTTGTCGAGCGTTTCGCTGTAGATCAGGCTGCCTTCAATGATTTCCGTTTTATTTGCGAAGTGGCTGAACTTTTCATTCAGAAGTTGTCCGCGCCTCGCTACCAGAACAACATCCGCCCCCTCTGTGAGCAGCTGTCGGGCAATGGCTTCACCAAATCCGCTGCTGGCACCGCATACCACAAAGCGCTGATTATCCAGGTTCAAATTCATTGCGAGTGGATTTTGATGTGCATGATTTTCTGAAAATCAATTTTTTATGGAGATGAATCAGTCGGGACAATTGATGTAGCTGAACTCAATGTTTTGTCCGGAAGGAAGCGTCTGAATAACAGGCTTGTTGCTTTCGCTGTATTGGTAACTGAACTCAAAGGTTTGGTCGTTTTCAGTAAAGGATAAGATATTGTTCTCCGAAAAGAATCGGACATCCGGGAAATTGCTGCTTCCAAAAAAGGGCAGCCAAAGCTCTTTTTGAGGACTGCTCGACCCGTCGTAGGTGTACCTGCGGTCCTCCAGCTTTCGAAAGCCTGATGGATCTTCATCAGTGGCCCTGAACCGTTCATTTCGTACGATATTACCATCCGGCCCGGTGTGATAAAGCGAGTATCCGACGTAAAGTACGTCACCTGTACTGGCCTCGCGTGTCATGTCAATCCGTATCAAATCGTCTTCAGGATAGCTGAATTCATGGAAAAGGAGCACGCCGGACGATGTGAAGTAACGCGTAACAGTGGCCGGCCTGTCATTTTCCATTTCGATCGTCATAAAAGGAAATGGAGAGATAGAGTCTTGCTGATCGGTGACCTCAATTTTATTTTCGAAGTATTTGAATAAAAATGAACCTACAATTCGCGCTTCGCCCTCTTCCGGCCTGAACTCCTGCAGCACTCTGTAAATCCTGCCGCCGGAGATTGTCTGAAACTTAAGGCTGTTGAACGGATCGAACTGTATCTCTTCAAGAATACACTCGGTCTGCTTGTCTTCGTTAGATTCCAGGATGGAACAGGAACTGAACAATAGAAGCAAAAGTGCTGCTAGGGAAATTGACAGATATCTGAAAAACATAGGATGTCCGGTTTGATCATGCTCCGGTTATTCGGACGAAAGCATAGTATATAAATTATTGAAGAAAAATTAAGTGAAAATCATTCATCATGTATATCAGAGGCCTGTAGCATCGCATCGATATGCTTGTCGGGACAATCAATCTGCGATTATCAGATGAAAAATTTATTTATTCTTCCGCGTATTCAAGCAGGTCGCCGGGCTGGCAATCGAGAGCTTTGCAGATGGAGGCAAGTGTTTCAAAACGTACTCCTTTGGCCTTTCCGGTTTTCAGAAGTGAAAGGTTTGTTACCGAAATGCCCACTTCTTCAGCCAGCTCTTTGAGAAGCATTTTCCTCCGGGCCAGCATTACGTCTATTCGAACAATGATTTTCATATGATCATGTTGTTTTCTTCAAGAAGCATTTTTCCTTCACGAAACACTTCAGCCAATACCAGACAGGCCAGTGAGAACAGAAGGGGACCGGGAACGAGCCCTAGGGTAATCTGCATGCTGCCCCCGATATAGCTGAAGTTGATACCGCTTGCAATGAAGGCGATAAACCCCAGAAGTGACAAGTCGCGAAAGTGCTTTATGTTGCTGCCATAAAATGTTTTAACCTCATCAATCGATGTAAGGACCAACATTATTTTTCTGATTATCAGCACTGTAATTCCCAGGAAGAATAAGCTTCTGAATACGATCCAGCCGACCATAAAGCCGCTGAGTTCACTGAGGCTTACGGTATCCGTTGAATGGTCCGCAGTCATAAAATCGAAGCCGTTCAATCCGTATCCTGTTTCGACACCGGCTGAGACGCGTATACCCGAGAGCTGATCAGGTGCTATAAGCCAATAAAAAAAACCAATGACCAATAGAGCCATCAGTACGATGCATAGCCATTCAATCAATCGGCACGCGGTTTTGGAAAGACTGAGAATTCTGTTTTTTTCCATAAAAATTGAAGGTCTGAATGATTATTGAGTCATAAATCGTTGTATTAGTATAATAATTTTATGTAAAACATAAAAGTAATAGCATTTCACATAATCAGATTACGGTAAAACAGTAGCTCTGTTCAGCAAAGAACCGGTTCAGTTATACAGGTATCGGTGAGCGGATCAATCATGAGACCGCCGGTAAAGCGGCCGGAAAAAATGTTGATCTGTTTTAAAGCATGGCTAACGAGAGAAAGCAAAGGTAGAGAAGTACAGCCACGGGAATGCCAAGCCATTTTTCTTTCTTTGATCTGGAATTGGCATTCAAATAAGAGCTGATCAGAAAAAGGAACCCTAAGAAAGGGTATGCTTGCGGCAACAGCGGTCGGTTGGCTGCCTCAGTCCAAAGCAGCAGTAGAATAAAAACAAAGAGCAGGGATGAGAAGGCGCTGCCATAGCGGAGTTTATCAGGCAGAATTTTATACTCACCGCCCCATGCAAAATGTCCGAGCGGTAAGCCAAGAAACAGCAAGAGCTGAAAAAGAGCCATGAAGCCGGAGAGGATCAGAGCGAGGATGGTAAGCATACCCGTTAGATGAAAGTGTCGCGTATAATCAGAATCCGCTACCAGGTTTGATTCATTAAATATCACGGCGCAATCCGTACTTCCCATGTTGAATGAACTCGAGAAATAAAGGCTGTCAGAGTCAGTTCCGGTTTGGTTGTCAACATTCAGCAGGTTGGCTGTTTCAAGCGTGCTAAAAACATAATCTTTCGACTGCCCTTCGCTAAACATGGAGCAAAGAATTTCAATCTCTTTTTCGGCCTCAATCCAGTAAATGAGTCCGGCACTGGAGGCCAGCAGAAAAATTGTGAATAGCAGATTTTTTAAAAGAAGATTCATGATATAATATTATGAATTTGCTTCAATCAGTGCACGTACATCACCACCGGATAGAAGCGAGATATTATGGGATATTTTTTCAACCGGCCAGTCCCACCAGCTCATTTCCAGCAGGTGTTCAATTGTGTCATCATCAAATCGTTTTCGGAGGGTACGTGCAGGATTACCGCCCACAATGGCATAGGGTTCCACATTCCTGGTAACGGTGGCGTTGGTTGCGATAACTGCACCATCCCCGATCTGAACTCCGGGCATGATAGTGGCATTGTGCCCAATCCACACATCGTTTCCGATTACGGTATCCCCCTTATATGGGTACTCTTTTCCATCCATGGCACTTTCCCAGCCGTTTGCAAAAATGGCAAACGGATATGCGGAGATCGCTTCGGTAAGGTGATTGCCGCCGTTCATGATAAAGCTGGCACCGGAGGCTATCATACAGAATTTGCCGATGATGAGTTTATCGCCGATAAAATCGAAGTGGTATTTTACGTTTTTCTCAAAATTTCGAACATCCTCGAAATCATCGTAATAGGTGTAGTCACCCACGATGATATTGGGGTTTGTAACAAGATTTTTCAGAAAGCAAAGCTTATCGTGATCAGCCAGGGGGTAGAGGGTGTTTTTATCAGGACCTTTCATAAACTTTTGTGAGGTAGTATGACTTTTTATCACCCTGTTGAGGGATCAAAAAAACGATTAATAATAAGGTGTAAAATTTATAGATGCTTATGGAATGTGCCGTTAATCAGTTGCCGGCCGTATTCCGTAGATCAGTAAGTACCCGATCATCCAGAATTCGCCGATGGTTGCGGGAACCGTTAACAGCCTGGTAAATGATGTTTCAAAACCCGAATAATTTAAAAAGGTACTTGAAAGATACCCAATACTGCCGATGATAAGAGTCCATCCCAGCCAGACCGGCATCCTTTTTGAGCTAATGATGATATAGCCCATCGGAATAAGCCAGAGTCCAAAGAAAATGCTGCCAACACCCCAGGCATTGGAACCCAAACCTGTTAATAGTTCAGTTAACATTACCTGATTCACCGGTTCCATTGCAGATTGTGCAATTGAAATTGCTGAACTCATAGAAATGGCACTGATCATAATGGCTGCGGAATTGACCATTCCCCAGATACCAAGCGTCCAAGCAGCCCATTCATTCACAGATCTGAATAATTTATAAAACCAAACGGCGGTTAGCGCCTGGGAAATAACAATTACAAATTCCAGGAGTAACCGGGTTCTGGCTAGTCCTTCATGGTTAATTAAATTTGTCAAAGTCATTTGAGGATCATTGGCAATAAATACTTGCGGATGAACAATCATGAACCCCGAAATGCCTGATACTGCCAATATTAAATACCAGAAACCAGTAGTTCTGGCGGTGTTAAAAAGCGGATTATTGTTATTGCTCATGGAATCGATTTCATTTTATAGCAAAAACCGGTGACTGCTTTACGCATATTTCATCGAAAGGTTAGTCAATACGGGTCTTTTCTTTTTTGGATTGTTTTTGACGCATCCTCCTCAGTAACCAATAATCTATACCTAGCTTACCCGAACCGAGAATCAGCGAATACCCCGCTACGAAAACAAACACGCCAAACGTTGTATATGATGTGAAGGGGATAATTCCGTTAACTATCAACCCTTCCGATAATGTCCAGAGAATAGACAATGCGGTAAGTCTCGTGTTGAAACCCGCTAACATCATTCCGCCCATTGTCAATAAACCCAGCGAATCAAACCACTTCAACAAGCCGGTATCCAGCCATTCAATATCTTCGAGACTGGTGAAGTTCTGCTGCAGAGTTTCATGGTACACTTCCGGCGGCAGCCCCATATCAATATGCCAGATACCGCTTAAGATCATGAGTCCAATGATGACCCTTGGAACAGCGATAGCGGCATTCTTCCACAATGACTCAATTTTTATCGGAGTAAATAACTTTCTGACCAACCGAATCAGTTTGCCTGAGATTTGCAGAAAATGATTTATGATATCATCAGAGGTTAACCGGCACCGTGTTTCATTTTTCATCAGAAAGGAGAATTGAGTGATGAATACAGGGGTGAAAAGCTGGTGCTCACCCCTGGAACGTTTTCACAACTTAGTAGAAGTTGAATCCGACTCCGGCAAATACCATCCCGGCATCATAGTGGGTGTCATTTGTATGCATCCTGCCTGCCTGTATCGTACCTTGCAGATCGATTGTAAATTTTCCCTTCCGGTAGATTTCATAACCGCTGCTGATCATGAACGCGGTTCCCAAATTCAGGCTGTCCTGATCATGATCATTTTCGTAGAATGCCACGGTGTCAAGACCAAGGCCGATACCGCCGTTGATCCACCATTTCGGAAGTACCCAATGCTGAATTGAAGGAACAATGGCATCGAAACTTCTGTCCACACCTTCCGATTCATAAGCCATTCCGGGTAAGCTTAACAGCACCGCGGTGTTTGACCTGATCATCCAGCCTATTTTTAAGTTCGGCCATGAAAATTTTCCGTCCTCGTATACCGCCGGCGCCGCATCACCTTCTATGGAGAGGTACCCGGCTCCGGCACTGAGTCCGATTACGAATCCTTTCCGCGTTGGTTCTGATTCATTGTTTTGTGCAACTGCTTGCACGCTTGCCAATATCATGATGAGAAGAGGTATTATTTGTTTCATATCTGAATGTTTTTATTTATTTGTGATTTTGTTTGAGGGTTGCATTCTGGTTAAAAAAGTGCTGTAGCCGGTGTGAACCGTATCTGGGAGCCATATTGTCCTGTCCCAGGCCGGTAAGCATAAATTCCACGGGGCCATAAGTTTTCGCTGATGTAAATATTCTGAATCCGGCAATGATCGCTCTTCTTGTCCAGTCGGGCAGGTAGCTAATTTTTGGTTCTTTTCCCAAGGCTGTAAAAGCCATCTCAGCAATTTCATTATGTGTTAGAATGTCCGGTCCACCCACCGTGATTTCTTTGGATTTTTCAGAGATAGATCGAACACATATTTCGGCGAGGTCGGCGCCATGGATGGGATTCAATTTGTATTCACCATTCCCGAAGAGATAGATCTTTCCTCTTCTTGCCATCATCAGCACCTCTTTCATATCCGAGTAGAAGCCATTGGGTCGAATAATGGTATAATCCAGCCCGGATTCTTTCAGCTCATCCACAAATTTTTCTTTTGCAGACGTTAGGGCAAGGTGACGATGTGTACTCCCGTTTATGACTGAGATGTAAATAAACTTTCGAACCTGTGACCTCTGGGCCTCGCGTAAGAGGTTCATATTGGCACGGTAATCAACATCCATGTATGAGAGGCCGTCTCTCTGGCGAGTGATACCCACGGTGGAAATTACCGTATCAACTTCCTTGGCCAATCCCGTCAATGTTTCTGGGCGGGTTACGTCTGCTATGGCTACCTGAACGCTTTCTGAATTCACGTCATCGATGCCAGGCAGACGTCTTGTCAGCGCAATGGTCGGGATTCCCCATAAAGTCAATTCTTTGAGAATATGTTTTCCAAGGTACCCTGTGGCACCTGCCAGTAAAATAGTTTCCATGACGCAGTGTCTTTTTAAGATTCTGGCTCAAAGATGAGAACACCGCCGCCGCGCATCGTCCGGAATTATGAAACCGTACCTTTTAGTGAGATTCCGGACCTTTGGCTTGTTAAGGTAGCAGGGTAAAAAAACAATCAACCGCCGTTTATGGGGATAGAAAACCGTGTGTCAATCCATTGGTGAAACAATCACTATGTGAATTTTTGAAACCGCAAAACGTATAGAATCTCAACCCGGTTCACAGAGATAAAGAATTCCGGGCATTGGAATCCTTTCCGGACAGTAAGCAGTAAGATTAAATCTGTAGGAAAGTGAAGTATCTCTTTCATATAATATCCAGGTGAGTTTGAGAACAGATCCTCACCAGATTAGAGAGCGATTTATGTAACCGGTTTTTTTGACTGAATATACATCGTCGCTGAAATACAAGAACCCTTTCAAAATGAATAGCACAACCTGAAAAATTTGCAACACGGATCAGTTATATACAGGGCGTATAATTTTGGCATTATGAAGGTTCGAAACGGGATAAATCTAAACGGCAAATGACGGTATAATTTATCTGCTACGGAAAACGATATGGATAATGTGAGAATGTCGGCATTGGTGTCAGAACAGCTTCCACTTACGGAAGAGGAAGCGGCAGCCATTGATGAATGCATACCGATCAGACGGTTCAGTAAAGGCACGCTATTATTACGTGAAGGTCAAATCGCTACAGACAGCTACTTCAACCTGCAGGGTTGTGTACGACACTATTATCTCATTGACGGAGAGGAGAAAACAACGGCTTTTTATACCGAGGGTGAATCCATAGCCTCCCTGAGCAGCTACATCAACAAGACTCCTGCAAATCATTACCTGGAATGTGTGGAAGAGTGTACCCTTGCGGTATTGAATTACGATAAAGAACAGGAACTCTATGGGCGTGTGGAAGGATTTGAAAGCCTCTGCAGGGCCTCAGTAGAGGAGGATCTGGGCAAACAGCAGCAGTTGCTCGCACAGTATATCACCAAAAGCCCGGAAGACCGCTACCTTGATCTGCTCAAAAACAGGCCCGATCTGATGCAGCGTGTTCCGCAATATCATCTGGCAAGCTATATCGGTGTGAAGCCGGAATCGCTGAGCCGGATCCGGAAGAGGATTGCAGAGAGAAAATAAAGTCACCGATCATGATTCGGTCAGCTTAAAAGGATGAGATGCCTGTATTGCATAGAAGCTGTTATAACACAGATTCCGGGTTTGAATAACGGCTTAAAGCTGATTTTAAAGTCAGGTTGACTGCTCATTCAACTTGATATTCAGTTTCAAGATCTCTCAGGTCTGCACTGCTCATTCTACTGGGTCAAAACTGATTTGTGAGTGGGCGGATCTCTACCCCCGGCAATGAAATCGTTTATTCATAGCCGAATTATAAGTAAACCCCGCCAACATTGAGAGTGAGATTAAAACTAACTTGACAATTAGTAAAACAAACTTTACTATTTGTAAAGCTAAATTACCAGAGTGTGGTGATTAAGCTGATTATTGGAAATGTCGTCAAGAAAAGTACGTACCCGTTTAATTCCTGAGATCAAATATCCGGTTTTAAGTGTGGAACGGTCACTCCACGGACTCATTTTCCAGGACATAACGAATAACATTTTAAATAAGACCTCATGAATAACTTAGTAAAAGCGTTGGCTACCGTCGTTTTTGTTGTTTTTTGTGGTTTCTCAGATACACAGGCGCAAAGTTTTACAGGTGAATGGTATGGAGCCATGGATGTACAGGGCATGAAGCTTGACATAGTATTTCACATTGATGAATCTGAAGGTGGGTATACGGCTACCTTTGACAGTCCGCTGCAGGGGGCATTCGGAATTCCGTTTACCAGTACTGCTGTTGATGGGGCTAATATTTCCCTTAAACTTGAAAATATCGGTGCATCCTTTGATGGAGTGCTGGCTGATGAACTCATTTCAGGCTTGTGGAAACAGTCTGGAAGTGAATTTGAGCTGGTGTTATCAAAGGGAAAAGCGGAGAGCAGCAGACCCAACAGGCCTCAGGAGCCGACCAGGCCCTATCCGTACAAAGAAGAAGAGATCCGTTTTACCAACGTAAACGATCAGATAGAGTTGGCGGGAACGTTAACGATGCCTCATGGTGGAGGGAATTTTCCGGCGGTTATTCTGATCTCCGGAAGCGGCCCACAGGACCGGGATGAGACCTTTATGACACATAAACCATTTCTTGTGTTTGCAGATCACTTAACCAGAAACGGAATAGCTGTTTTGAGATTCGATGACCGGGGGTTTGGAGAATCGGAAGGGGATCACTCAATAGCTACATCCCTGGATTTTGCTTCCGATGTTGAGGCTGCTTTTCAATACCTGCAAGCCAGGCCGGAAATCAATAAAAAGCACATTGGCTTAGCCGGCCACAGCGAAGGAGGGCTGATCGCCCCGATTACAGCATCACAAAATGAAGAGGTTGCTTTCATCATTTTACTGGCAGGACCCGGTATAAACGGGCTTGAGATACAGAAGCAGCAGATTGAAAGTTTTGGACCTGGAATGGGGCTGACTGATGAACAGATTACAATTGAAAAAAGAAATGTTGAAGAAATAGCGGAAATAGTAAGAACGCATGAACCAGGTGAACAACTGACCCTTGCCTTAACTCAATTTTTTGAGGAAAAGCTTGGCGATATGGAACAGGTTCAGGGGATTCCCAGAGAGCAATACATTCAGGCCCAGATATCGCAGCTAAACAGGCCGTGGTTCAAATATTTTATCAATCATGAACCATCTGACTACCTGCAGCATGTCAGGGTACCCATTCTTGCCATCAATGGAGAAAAAGACATTCAGGTCACGGCGGATAATCTTGCGGCCATTGAGCAGTCTGTTATGGACAAAGAACTCATAACCATAAAGGAGTATCCGGGCATGAATCACCTCTTTCAGGAATGTACCAGCTGCATGATGAGCGAGTACGCGCAGATCGAGGAAACGATATCGCCTTTGGTTTTGACAGATATTACAGATTGGATACAAAACGTGATAACCCGGGAAAATAAATAACGTGTAATGTTCTGATCTTAAATCCGTGGTTTTATCTCACACATGCGCACATATGACCAAAGTATGAGGAATGGATCAGAATATTGCGTACCAAGTGTTGACTTGCCAGCGGTTCCAATTTCACGGTTGGGTTTCGGCGGGTGGATTCATTCACGCTTCCGGATCGGTTACATGTTCCTTTTAGCTTTTCTGATACACCCGTACCCAATCCACAACCATTTGCTGCGGGAATACGGTGGTGTCATCGGGCCGGCCGGCCCATGTTCCACCCACAGCGATGTTTAGCAGCAGAAAAAACTCTTCGTGAAATTCAGACAGTTCATCCGGGGTGATATCTGCGGTGGCGTATTCATTTCCATCGACCAGCCAGGTGATCTGATCTTCATCCCATATTAATTCGAATATGTGGAAATCATCCGCAAATGTTCCGGTTTCCAATTCATAATCGACAGCACCCATTTGGGTATGGGATCCGGATGCATCCGCATAATGTATATTTGCCTCAACAACCGAATTGCTCTTGGTTCCATAGAGCTCCAGGATATCAATTTCGCCGCTTTGCGGCCAGGGGGTATCTCCGCCGTTTTCATCGATATTGGCCCCGAGCATCCAGAAGGCGGGCCAGATGCCTTCACCGTAGGGAAGTTTTATCCGGGCTGCAATTTTTCCGTATTTGAAGGTTACTTTGTTTGCCGTATTCAGCCTGGCAGAGGTGTATTGATTCATGCCGTGGTCATCACTTTCATGAATAGCCTCAATAACCAGTTTCCCATCATCAACATAGGCATTTTCACTGTTATCCGTGTATCGCTGCCACTCTTCATTGAATCGTCCGGCGCGTACTACCTGACGGTTCCAGCTGCTTTCGTCCAGGCTTTCGCCCTCAAACTCATCGCCCCAAAACAGTTCCCAGTCCGAACCGGGGTCGTAGGTGTCATCTGGTGAATTATTGCTGCTATTTTGATTGTTCTGGCAGGAAGATGCTGTCATGATAAGTGTGACCAGGATTAATAGATGAAATATATGGCTACTCATAAGAGGGGGATTTAGTTGTGTATGAAATGCAGTACGGTATGGAGATTTTAGTTACCAAGCTTGAATGGTGCTGGTAGAACCACCCCCGGCCCCTCCTTTCAAAGGAGGGGAGGTTCATTAGTAATTATATTTACGTAAGAAATTAATGATCAATCGGAGGCATACTCGTGTTTTACCCAGTCCACTTCCATCACCCATTCACCTTCCATCGGGTTATCGGTGATTTTGGCGTAGTTCAGAATTGCAAACATGGGCTCAGGGTAATTGTCTCCCTGACCTTCGTTGCGATAGATCTCCTCGCCATTCAGGCGATACACCAGGTCGCTGCCTTCCCACTCCACGGAGTATTCGTGGTATTCGTTTAAATCAGCGGGAAAGTTCGCCCGCAGGCTCCACCAGTCACCCTGATCGCATTCACCCAGGCTTTTGATGGCTCCGGTCGTAAACTCATTGTCAAGATGGTCGCCGTGATGCTCAAAAATATCAATTTCCCCGGAACCTGTAAGCGGCCAGCAGACGTCTTCATTATCTTCCTGTACCGGTGGTTCATTGTTTCGCGCACCCAGTATCCACCATGCCGGAAACTGACTGGGCTCACCGTTACTCCAAAGCCGTAACCGTGCCGTCCATTTCCCCTTTACAAACTCCTGGCGGTTTTTGGAAGCAATACGGCCGGCAACATACTCCGTATCAGGGTGTTGATTGCCGAATTTGTCCATGTTATCGCAGGGGATCTTTTCGCCGATATTGATCACTTTCAGTTTAAGGGTTCCATCGCTGACTTCACGGGTTCCGTACTGGCCATCGGGTACGTAGCACTGGGCTTCGTTATTCACCCATATTCGCTGGTCCTGCCAGTTGTCGGGATTGAATGTGTCAAAATCATCAAAGAAATCAACCGTCCACCGGTCGGCAGTTTCAGGACTTTCTTCTGGCTTGTTATTGCAGCCTGTAAGTAGAGATAGAAGAACGATAAGGAGGGGGACAAGTATCTGTTTCATGTGCAGCGATGGTTGAATTTGTAAAAATTGTCAGATTATATACCCAATGTGATTGGATATCCGGATGGTCGATAACCTGTTTACATCTGCACAATCTAAGAGATTAGTTCAGAATATGCACGGAAAGACGTGCGGTCTGGATAAAGAGTAACCGGATTCTTCATCCGAAACGATCTGGATCCGGAGTTGAGAGATAAAATTTATGGGTTTACGTATCTCTAAGGCTGTTTCAGGATCAGCGACTGCACTGTTTGAAATATTTAACCGGTAGTTGTATCTGTCCTGCATAATGACTGGATAGAAGTAATAACTGCAGGTCGGGATCAAATCTGCCGGGCTCTATGCAAAGCCCGGCAGGCTGAATTCGGAAATGTTTAATTCTGAAATGCCCTTCAGATACTGCTTACTTTCTGTTCCCATACTCCCGTTTCAGCAGCGGCAGCGGCAAAGTCAGAGAAGTCTGTGGCTTTTCTTCCCAACACGCGTTCCACATCATGACTCACGATCTGATTGTCCGGATTGCCCAATACCTCCCTGAAAAGATATTCAAAGAGCCAGATGTAGTCTGGTGGGAGCCCGGCTGCTTTTAATCCCGCAGTATATTCATCCAATGATATCGGACGATAGTTGATATTGCTGCCGGTTGCTTTGGAGATCTCACTAACAACATCAGCGAAAGTAAGCTTCCGCGGGCCGGTTACTTCATATGTTTTTCCATTGTGTTGATCATCGGTGAGGGCAGCGGTAACCACATCCGCGATATCACCGGTGTCCACAAACGGGATCTTAACATCCGGCATCGGCAGTGCTACGTCTCCGGATAGGATGGGATCCACAAAGAAACTCTCGCTGAAGTTCTGGCTAAACCACGAAGCACGAACCAGGGTATAATCCATGCCGGAATTTGCTATCAGCTTTTCGCAGCGCTCCGCTTCTTTTTCTCCTTTTCCGGACAATAAAACAGCTTTTTGAACACCTACGGATGTTGCTATATCGATCAGTTTCTGGATAGCCTCATAAGCTCCGGGCACGGCCAGATCAGGATAGAATACGATATACATCCGATCGATATCTTTAAGCACCTCACCCCAGTTGGATGGATCCTCCCATTCGAAAGAAGGATTACTTTTTCTGGATGCAATGCGGACATTTCGTCCCGTTTCTTTCAGGTTCTTAACTACTTTTCGTCCGGTTTTTCCGGTTCCGCCAATAACGAGGTATTTGTTTTCCATGAGTCTAAGTTTATAGATTGGTTGATTATTGAATGGGTACTCTTTTATGAATGGATGAACGCAGTAAATAGAAGCAGCATGAAGGAAATCACTGCAAAAGCAGTGCGAATCAAGTGCAGGCGGTTCCAGGGTTTCTCGTACTCGTGCCTCTTGGCAGAGATCTCTTTATCGCTAAGTTTACTCAGCTCAACGGTGTCTAATGCATCATTCAGAGGTACATTTCCGGTACCGGTGACAATCACTGTCCCGGCTCCATAGATCAGTACTGAAGACAGGATGAGCCAGAAGGCAGTTGCCGCATCCCTGTAAAGATATGCGCACAAGAGTTGAATGACGACCGGACCCAGAAAGATCAGCATGAAAGGCGGGTTGATTATCGCACGATTGATTTTCTGCATCGTTTCGATGTAAACAGTATCCGTTACACGTTTTGTACCGGGAATTACCGAAACCTGCCATGCGAAGAAGAGTCCTGCAGATAATCCGGTCAGTATGATGGCTGTATATAAAGCTGCAAATTGAAAGTTGAAGTCCATTTTTCCTCCGTTTTTGGTTCAGAAGAAATATGGGCGCAGAAAAACGGCAAGACTTGACAGTACCTGCCAAATTTTTTGCAGATTTCGCCAAAAGTGCAGAATCAGGACAGGTTTCGGTACTCCAGGGGAGCTTTGCCTGTCCAGCGCTTAAAGGCGCGGTTGAAGGCACTCTGTTCAGAGAATCCGGTTTGAAAGGCAACCTCACTGACAGATTCAGAACTGTTTTTAAGAAGGTTGATACTGACTTTCTGCTGCGTATCCTGTACCAGCTGCCGGTAGGTGGTGCCTTTTTCCGAGAGACGACGGCTGAATGTGCGTGTACTCATCCCAAGGTGTCTCCCGATATCCGCTGCAAAGGGAATTCCGCTGGGTAAAGCATCCCTTATCAGATTCTGGGCATCCTTGATGAGCTTATCTGCGGCAACTTCAATGCCATCCGCTTTTTCTTTCAGCCGCTCTATCATGAACCGGTTAATACTTTCATCCGCCTTTACAGTACGAGTGTCCAGGTCCTCAGATTTGAAAACCAGCCGATTATAATCCTGCTCAAAGTGCACTTCACAGCCGAAAAAATCTTCATAACGTCCGATTTCATCCGGTCTGCCGTGAGCAAATGATACGCTTAGTGGACGGATGTCTGCACCGGTAATTTTATGGATCACAGTGAGAGTAGCTACGATGGAGGACTCATTTGAGATCTCAATCCCCCTTCGGACAGCATCCCTGTAAATGGTAATGTTGCCGGTTTCGCCTTCACCCGTAACTTTATAAATTTGAGTATCGGTCATCAGAATAAAGAAACGTTCGCACCTTTTGAACATGTCACGGGGTGAGAGGCATGTTTTCCAGGCAAGGCCCAGCACATCGAAATCATCCAGTACCATCAATTGTCCTACACGGACGGAAAATGCGGGTTCCAGGTGCTCGTCAATGATTTCATAAAGTTCAAAAAAGACGTCGGTTGGTGCATACTTGGAATCATGCTGAAGGATTTCACGAATTCCCAGATGCGAAACAGCATCATAAGGCAGGCCTTCTTTTTCCGCCAGGTCTGCAACCTTTTTGAATATGCTTTTTAGGACAAAACTCATTCTTATCTGTGAAATAGTTCTCCGTTTCTGTTTTTGAGAAAGTGATTAATATCGTGATTGCAGCGAAAAAGGACTGCATTTGATATCTGAAGCTTTCAGATTCCGGTCAGTGCCGCACTCCTTTAATCACCAGCCAAAGCATGAGGGTTACCTCGCCTATTCCGGCAGACAAACCAACAATGAGACCCAATGTGCTTTTCATTTCCGGAAAAAAGATAAAACCGAATGATTCAATCAGATATCCGAACGCGGCAGCTGCGAGTAATATCCCCAATACTTTTGGGAACAGGTCTGATTGATACAGAAGGTAACCGAGCAGCAGACAGTGAATTCCGAAAAAAGCTCCTGCTATCAGGTACCCCATGTTATGCAGTTCCATAAAAAAGAGCGAAAATTCCTGAAGCTGGGAAGGGTTGAACGATGCTGCAAATCCGTCCGACTCCAGCACTTTTAGAGCAGCAAAGTGATTCAGCAGGTTCAGGCTTCCGATGGCGGGGTGGGCGATCAGCCGGAAAGCCGCGGCTGTCATCGCCAGTCCCTTTCCTACCGGTTTGAGGAGCAGATAGAGCAAAACGGAGACTCCTGCATCGCAGATGAATGCGATCAGGTCGGTCATGAGCCCCGCATTGAACAGGTTTGTGTTTTCCAGAATATTCCGCGCGGTTGCCGCAGCATCTCCGCTGACGATCACCACTTCTCGCACAGCCCCCTGGCTGAAGCCCGCACAAACAATGATGATCAGGTATAATACCCCGGAGATGCGGGCGAGTTTCTTTGTATTCACAGAATCCATAAAATTTTGGGTTGTTTTGACTGAAGAAAATATTGATCAGATGGTTATGACGACGTTTCCTGCTTTATGTCCCTGTGAAACGTAATCAAAGGCGTCATGGATGTCATCGAGGGGAAAATCCCTGTCAATAACAGCTGTGAGACGGTGGTTCTTGAACAGATCTGCGATCATTCGCAGGTCTTCGGCCTTCTCCTCACTCTTTCGCATGCCGGTAAAGGCAAGTATACTTTTTTGGTTGCCCCGGGTCGTTCTCAGCATATCAAATACGGAACGGAGGCTCAGAACGGTAGTCAGATAGGTGCCATCCGCTCTTAGAAGATGCCGGGTTGAACTGATCGAATATTTGCCGACGGTATCAAAGATAATATCAAACTGGTCGCTTACGTCACTAAGAGGTGTTTTCCGGTAGTCAATAATATGATCGGCGCCCAGTGATTTCACCAGCAGGGCATTTTTGGAACTGGTAACACCGGTGACCTCTGCGCCGTAATATTTTGCCAGCTGTACCGCATATGTTCCCACGCTTCCGGAAGCTCCGATAATTAATACACGGTCGCCCTTTTTAATTTTCCCATGATCGCGCAGGAAGGGCAGAGCCGTCAGTGAACCGTACGTAACAGCTGCGGCCTCCTTAAAGGGGAGGTAGTCAGGTTTATGCACTACTGGATCCTGATCCGAAACAAGTACGTACTCTGCATGAGCACCATAGCGGGTACCGCTGTCGGCGATTACCTCGTCACCCTTTTTAAATGCTGTGACTTTTTCACCTGTTTTTTCTACCACTCCCGAAAGTTCGGTACCCAGTATCTTTATCTTCGGCTTGAAGATTCCTGTGGCCATTCGGGGAAAGAATTCATTTCCGGACCTGAAAAGTGCATCCACTGCGGTTACGGTTGTTGCCTTTACCCTAATCAGGATGTCATGTTCTTTTGGTTCAGGAGTATCGGTATCACCCACAACAACGGATTCGTGGACTCCGTAGGTTCTGAACAGTGCAGCTTTCATAGATATCCTCAGATGTTGAAGTGATGGTTTCGTGTTCGGCTGCAGTTTACGTCCAGTGCCACCGGGAATTCATTGACTTACGTCAATAAGTGAAATATTTTTGAAAAAAGTCTGACTATTTCAGATCAGGCGGACCAAATAACGGGTAGTCTCAATGCCGGTGGTCAGGTCAAAATGATACAAGTTCGATGCGGACTGTTATACGGAATAATGAAGGGCCCGATTAGGAAATACTTCATCGTACACACTTCAAGAGGGAACAAACGGAAGATGAGCTGCAGGGAGGGGCATAGCCATCTAAAGGTATAGTTGCCCGGTTTTGGATCCGTTCGCTGTCATGTTCATGTGATCCGCAGGCTTGGATGGATATCACACGTTCACTTTACTCAGTTGTACTGAAAGACATCCTCCAGCCCCAAATCAAATACCCTTGCGATTTTGAAAGCCAGCTCCAGGGAGGGTGAGTATTTGGCCGCTTCAAGGGCATTGATGGTCTGACGTGTAACACCCACTTTATTTGCCAGTTCTGCCTGGGTCATCTCATTGGCGTGGAACCGCAGAGAACGGATCTTATTTGTGATTTTCTTATCTCCCATGAGTCAGGTTTACATTTTTCTGTAAAAATAGATCTGGGTGCCTCTGTTGACGATCGAAGAGATCAGAACGATATAAACCAATATATGAA
This sequence comes from Rhodohalobacter mucosus, assembly GCF_003150675.1. Classification (NCBI taxonomy): domain Bacteria; kingdom Pseudomonadati; phylum Balneolota; class Balneolia; order Balneolales; family Balneolaceae; genus Rhodohalobacter; species Rhodohalobacter mucosus. Next base: position 131,870 of record NZ_QGGB01000003.1, read on the forward strand.
CAAGCGATACGGTTCCGTATATAAACGATTCGAACCCAATCAATTCCTCAATCATCAGCTGGAACAATACGGATATGATGGCAACGGAAAGAAAAAGATAAGCATTTCTGAAACCTTTGCCGGCTATCCGTTCATCCCGTTCGTCTTTATCGACTTCATGTTTATTTTTGAGTATGCCGATTACAACTTCAACAATCAGGACGAAAAGGAAAATTTTGAAGAACAGAGACGATAGCTGGCTTTCAACTTCAGACCAGTTTTCCGGCAGCCCGAAAGCATAGAGCCCGTAAATGATAAGAATAGACACTGAAGACAGAATGGAAGTCCAGGCGTAAATTTCTTGTTTAGACATAGCATGTGAAGTTTAATTGAGAGTCAGCTATTTTTTACGTGATGTAAAAAAAATGTTACATGCTTTTGGAAAAAAATGCTGAATACATAAAAAACAGTACTAAAGTCTGCTTTTAAGCCATTTACGGGGGGATAAACCGGTTTTCTTTTTGAAGTAATCATTGAATGCCGACTTAGAATTGAATCCGCTTTCAAAAGCAAGGCCAAGCAGGGTGTAATTCCCGTTAGCGGGATCTGTCGCTTTCTCCTTAAACTGTTCGAGGCGAAAGCTGTTGATGTAGTCATTAAAATTCATATAAAAATGATCATTCAACAGCCAGGAAAGCTTGTTGGGATGCAAATTTATAGTATCCGCAACATCCCTTAATGAAAGACTTGCATTGAGGTATGCTTTATCTTCCTTCATCAGCAGATGTAATTTCTTGCTGGCTGCAGCAATTTCATCCGCTGATAACAGTTGTAATGGATTTTTTATTTTCAACGGGGTTTCAGTCTCATCGTCTACATTGGGTAGCTTCTCTTTTTTGAATATGCTGTCGGTAAGAACCTTAAACTCTTTACGTGCATGCAGCGGCTGCAGAAGCGGCAATGATTTAAAGTTCATGAATTGGCCCCGCTTTGCCTTTACTGCATCGTCAAGAATCCTCATGGCCTCTTCATGGTTTCCGGCCTGGGTTTCGAGAATCAAGTTCCAGGGTAAAAGGTCAACATGACCCTCACCATTACGAAGAATATTTGCAGGTGAATCGACGTGCGAACCTGATTTTGACTTGTGAATGAGATCATATAACAGAAGTGCGGCCTCGGGCTGATCAACTTTGGAAGCTTTATCAAGGAAAGACTCCAGTTCGGTTTTTCTTTTCAACTGGATATAACACAGGATAATTTTCTCAATAGCATGTGTAAAGTGCGGATCGATTCTGTAGGCAGCTAACAGGCTGCTGAGAGCTTTCTCGTAATCCTCCTGAAGATAGAAGATATTTGCGATTGTAAAGTGGTGGTTGGGTGAAAGAGGGTCGATTTGAAGGATATTCTTTGCATGATGTTCAGCCCTCTCAAAATCACCTATTGCCGTACATAATTCCGCAACGCCTTCCTCAGATTCCGTGTAGGATGGATTTGCCTCGATGGCTTTCGAGTAGAAATCATATCCCTTTTTAAAATCCCAGCGTCCCCAGAAGTGGAGGGTTGCCAAACCGTAATAGCCCAGGAAAGAGTTACTGTCAATTTCAAAACCTTTGTTAAGGTATTGCTCGGCCAAATCTATCATCTCCGGACTCCCGCTCCAGGAACCATACATGGTGTACGTAAATCCCAGACCAAAGTATGGCCAGGAAAACTCGGGGGCGGTTTTTATACATTTTTCATACAGGGTAACTGCTGTGCGGATGCCTGCTCCGTCCCATTTAAGGTGGTGGTAACGTGCCTTCAGGTAGAGATTGTAAGCATAAATATTCTCCGTTGGAGCCTGAATAAGATGATCATTGATCTCAAAATGTCCGAAATTCTCCCTGATTTGCTCCGCGATTGTGATACTGATTTCATCCTGGAGCGCAAAAATATCTTTCAGCTCCCTGTCAAATTTTCCGGACCAAATCTGGAAACCATTATCTGTACGAACCAGTTGAGCACTGATTCTGACTCTGCCGCCAGATTTACGGATGCTGCCTTCCAGTACAGTAGCAACCCCAAGTTCATTCCCTATATGGCGAATGTCCATCTGTCTGTTTTTAAATGAAAAAGATGAGGTTCTGGAAGAGACCTTCAATTCTTTGATACCACTCAACGCATTGATCACGTCCTCTGTTACTCCATCGCTGAAGTATTCATTATCCGGGTCGGAGCTCAAATTCAAAAAGGGCAGAACTGCAATGGAGGACTCATTCATAATCTCGTATCTAACAGGTAAAGCACAATAATCTACTAAAACCTGATCAAAAAGATACGTTTTGATTTTACGGATATAAGGTTGCGTATCAGGTAAGCGATACAGTACGGATGATGGTTTTGCAAGAGTCGCCTGTAGGTATCTTTGCCAGATAGTGCCGGAACGAATCTGCTTCGGATGACACATATCAAAATCGACAATCTCACTTTGATGCGGCTGGTTATCTCATTGTAGCACGGTTCATCCCCCGATTTTCTACGGTTCGTGAGATCAGGCCCTCGCGGTAAACCTAGAAAAATGAAAACACAGGGAGAGGGGACTCAAGGCGAGATGGCCAAGCTTCTGACACCGGGTTAAGGTAAAAGTTATATTTTCAATTCGCGGAAGCCGGAGTATTTTGGATTCACCATAAGAGCAAAGAAACTATTGCAAATATCGTCAGCGCATCGGAATTTGAGACGCTGACTTGACGTTAGAAAATTGGCCCGCAATACAATAGAGGAATTTGAATGGTCATTTTTAAAAAGTACAAAACCTGGTGGTTTGTCTTGTTTGTTCTCACCATCGCTGTCTCTTTTATCACTGCGGGCACTCCGAGCTTTACCGGACTTTTATTCAGTATGCTTGGGCACTTTGCATTTGCAGCCGTGGTTTCAATTCCCCCTTTAATTTTCTACTGGTTTATTAAAAAACCACTGTCACCGGAGGAGTACATGGCAACGTTTACAGTGGCCTGGCTGATCCTGGCCGTTGCCAATTTACTGGTTATGTAAGTCTGTTACTCTGCGCTGCAGACAGATGATTCCGGATTCAGATTGCAAGAATCCACTCCAGATCCTACCCCTGATCCTCAAAGATCTCCTCAATCGGCAAACCAAAGAGCCGTGAGATTTTAAACGCCAATGGCAAACTGGGATCATACTTGCCCGTCTCAATCGCGTTTACCGTCTGTCTTGAAACGTCCAGCTTTTCAGCAAGATCGGCCTGTGTGAAATCCCTTTCCGCACGCAGTACTTTCAGTCTGTTCTTCATTTGTATCGCCTGTATCCGATTACGACAGCTGCCATATAGGTTAAACCCATAAAAATAACGAGAAATGAAATCTCGGCATCTGCTGCCATCAAATTGGTGGTGTCCATTAATGAGTAACTGATTCCGGCAACAAGTGTGGCTCCGAGCGTAATTCCCATAGCTTGCAGCTGGATTTTTTGAAGCATCTCATCCAATGACGTTATGTGGTGAATATTGGCGAAAATCATACCTATTCCGACCAGAAAATTTATTCCGATGGCTCCACCGGTCAGCACCGTCTGGCTTTCCCATACAAATACAGGTCCAAATGCCGCCAGTGCGGTGGAGAGCACCCACGCTATCGTCCATATCGCAAGTGTCTTTACAGACTTTTTGTTTGTTTTATTCATAATCAAAATGTAATTGTTATTTGTCATATAGTAAAGCTTACTTTACTCATGATAGTGCGATTTGAGAACAATGTCAAGCGTGCTTTACAAAAATTAACTCTAGGACAAATGAGGCACAATTACGCTGCAGCACGTAAGACCTGCTTCAGCCTTGGCAAGCTCCGACTGATCAACGGTAAGCAGATCATATCCAAGTTTTTGCAATACTTCGGCAGTACCCGGAAAAGAGATGGGAGTGAGGGCGGTGTTATTCTTTCGCATCACGTTGGCGCCAAACGGCTCGGAGGGGTGAACTGGAATGGACCGGCATCCTTCAAAAATTGCAGGATCAATCCATTCAGGATTCATCAGGATCAGATCTTCTTCGATAGCAGATACAGCCGTTTTAAGATGCAGGCATCCGGTAACCGGAACGGCGACGACTTTGTAACCGATCGGACGGGTGATTTCAGCTACCTGCTGTATAGCGTGATGATTTGTCCGGCCGGAGCTTCCGATGTAGATCGTTTTTCCCAGAACCAAAACATCCCCGCCGTCAAGGGTGCCGGGGCTTGTGATGGGGTGCAGAACACGATACGCTTCAAGAACGGATGCCATGCTATCTGTTTCAGCCCGCCGCGATTCTGCTCCCGGTCTGGCAATAATGGCAATTTCAGGAAGAACAAAAGCCGTATCCTCTACAAATACTCCGTCGGGGTGGTCCGGTAAATCAGGCAGCCGGAGAATAGTATAGCCCATTGTCTCGAGCGCTTTTTCATAGGCCTGATGCTGCTCTGCGGCTTTGGCTATATCAATAGGTGACCGGTTCAGGTGGGTGAGTTCACATTCGGCAAGAAGAGGGCTCACGTTACGTGTAAGAGCGGTGGATTTCATCCGTAAAAGTTTTGGATGTTGAGTTTGGCAGCCTTATGGTAAGGCTTTTGCCCATTATTGGCCATTTGTAAACAAGCTGCAGGTTTGTGCCGGCAAACAGCCAGCAATCCTCACTTTTCCGATTGAGATTTAAATTTGCCTGGAGGTGCGCGTGTAAGGGCTTACGTTATGCAATCGTGATGAAATCCCCATGCTGTTTTAAGAACATGAGGATTGTGAAGCATGTTTGAAAACAGCTAAACCAACAAAATAAGAATAACGGGATTATCATGAGTCAAACATTTGACTACGTCATTTTGGGAACGGGTCAGGCCACCGGCACATTGCTGGGCAGGCTGATCCCGGAAGGAGGAACCATTGCTGTGATTGAAGGGGGGAGAATCGGCGGAAGCTGCGTCAATTACGGATGCACCCCCACAAAAACACTGGTGGCCAGTGCAAGGGCAGCACACATGGCACGCCGGGGGGAAGAGTTTGGATTTAAAACGGGCGACATTACGATTGACTTCGACCGTGTACGGGAGCGTATGAATAAAATTCGGAACAGCTCGAGCAATGGCCTTGAAAACTGGATGAAAAACACAGACTCCGTAACCCTGTTCAAGGGGTGGGGAAAATTCACGGGCCCCAAAAGCATACAGGCGGGAGAACATACCATAAAGGGCGAGACCATTTTCGTCAATACAGGTACACGGCCCTTCAAACCACCCCTAAATGGGATAGACGATGTTCCGTGGATGGACAGTGCCGGACTGTTGGACCTGAAAGAGCTCCCGGAACATCTGGTCATCCTCGGAGGCGGGTATATCGGCTGTGAACTGGGGCAGGTGTACAGACGGCTGGGCTCCCGGGTAACCATTCTGCAGCGCGATAATCAGCTGATGCCAAGAGAGGACAGCGACCTGGCGGAGACGGTTGAAGAGATTCTTCAGAATGAGGGTATTGAGGTGAAAAAGGGAACGGAAGCCATAGGAGTAAGCGAGTCAGATGACGGGATAACCGTAAGCCTGAATAACGGGAAGGAAGTTCACGGCTCACACCTTTTGGTAGCAGCCGGAAGACGCCCCAACAGTACAACGATAAATCCGGATGCTGCGGGTATCATGCTGGACAAAAAGGGTTTTATCAAGGTGGATGATCACTGCCGCACAACGGCGGGCAACATTTTTGCGGTCGGGGATGTTAACGGTGAGGGAGCATTTACCCATACGTCCGTGAATGATGCTGAGATTGTTTTGGATCTCCTTTTTTGCGGTGACAGGGCCATTTCAAAACGGAATATGATCTACAGCCTGTTTACCGACCCACCGCTTGGAAGGGTGGGTATGACCGAAAAAGAAGCCGTAGCCGCAGGATACAACGTGCTCAGGGCCATTCGTCCAATGAGCAAAATAAGCCGCGCAAAAGAGATGGGAGAGACTCAGGGATTTGCGAAGCTTCTTGTGGATGCGGATACCGACCTCATTCTGGGAGCCTCCATTCTGGGGCCCGGCGGCGATGAGATCATCAATATGTTTGCAGCCATTATGCACAGTGAAATACCCTGTCGTGAATACAGGAAAGTGGTTCTGGTGCATCCAACCGTGTCGGAACTGATGCCATGGGTTCTTGATGGCCTTGAGCCCGTTTCGTAACTCTGCCACGCCTTTTTTGCAGCAATTGCACAGAGTAAAAATATAGTTTCTTAAAGCTTTTTCTCCTTCAGTACAGACAGAAATGACGTCATGGTCTCGGTCCAGCCCTGTACACAGCTGTTATAGAACCCGTCGGCAGACTCATCCTCAGGAAAACCGGTTTGCAGGACGGTGATTACGGTTCCTCCATTCTCTTTTGAAAGTGAAAACTCCAGCTGCAGATCTGTATCAAATGGCAGGTCTCCTTCTTTTGAATGGTATTGGAAATCGGATAGTACGAGTCGCTCAGGTCTGATGAGCTCCGAAATCGTCGCAATTGAGATGTAGTCCGGATTGTCGATGTCTTCACCCCAGGTTATTGCATAAAGCCCGTTTTTCTCGGGTATCACAATTGCGGTTTGAGCAAACCACCATGTACAAATCTGACTGGGAGTGAGGAGAGCATCAAAAACATCTTCCGTGCTTCTCTGAATGCGATACGTTTGCTTGATTTGTCTGGACATACTTTAAGGACCCGGTCAGGTTTTTTTGCATTATTAAAACTATCAGCCTGCCTCATCATAAGCTTATTTGACCCAGAGGTACTCTCCGTTTACTCTGTTTCTGATTTGGGGGTGCCTCCCTTCGTAAAGAAGGCCACAACGGCTGAGGTGATGACTCCCAATACCAGGGCTCCGATCACCCCTTGCCGGATATAGCTCCTCAGATTGAAATATCCCTCTGCCTCCTCGCGTGACATCAATCCCTCACTTACCGTATACTCGATGATATTCGGAAAATAGTCGGGCGCTATGAATGCAGAGATCAGGTATTGTGTAACCGGACTCAGCAGTGCAACAATCAGGGTGATGATTAGCCCCGAAATAAATCCTTCTTTGTACGTCATTACTCCGCTGTAGTCATTTTTTCGCTTGTCAAGCAGTGCAAACACATAAACGGCAATCGCAATGACCGCAAAAACATTAGTGTAGATCATGTGTTTGTCGATATGCGTACTGTGCAGTCCCGTCAGCCGCTCTATGAACATCCACCCAAGAGAGGCGGCAATGAAGATAAGAGCCCATTTTACTTCAGTTTTACGGTTTTTCATTATGTTTTACTTAGAGTCAGGAGTTGGAATGAAGCCCAAATGTATTGCCTTCGCTATCCATGCACATAGCAACATACCCAAATTCACCGATTGAGAACTTGCTTTTCAGCACCTTGCCTCCGGCTTCTTCAACGCGGTTCTCCTCATTGCTGCAGTCGTCGCACGCGAAATAGACCATCACGCTGTTGCCACCCGGTTCCACTCCATTTGCCTTGACCAGGGCTCCGCTTGCATCGGGCTTATCCTGAACCATCGGGAAGCTCATCATCTGAAAGGAATTCACATCATCCATCTCGCCCGGAACCTCGAGCTTGTCTAACTGAATATTCAGTACCTGCTCATAGAATTTCCTGGCACGATCCATGTCGCTGACATAAATCTCAAACCAGTTAACGGGATTTTTCATGACTTTCGGTATTGATTAGTGTTGTTTATGATCTTATGGGGTACAGATATCGCTCTGTTTTTCCACCCCAGAAGAAATCACCTGGGGAAGAGGCTTACGTGTACTCCAGAGAAATCAGAAGTAAAATGTTCAGAAAAAAGGTTTTTTTACTTGTCATATGGCAAGAAATCATTCGTTTCCCTTACCCAGCTCTTTCCGGATTCTGCTAAGCGAAGTATCGGTAACCCCCAGGTAACTTGCGATATATTTCAGGGGAGCCTGCCGAATAATTTCGGGTTGCTCCTTTTGCAGAACCAGGTACCGTTCGGTTGCCGAGTCGGTGATCATCGACAATGATCGCTGTTTGGATATGAACAAAGCGCCCGACATCCATGTGCGACCCCATTCTGAAAAGCCATGAACAGTATCGAAGAGCTCCTGAAACGTGTTTAGGCTGATCCTCCAGCAGACGCAGTCCGTTAAGGCATGTATATTTTCCCTGGTGGGTGTTCCCAGGAACAGGGATGCTACCTCAATGGCGATATCACCCGGACTGAAAAATCCCGTCGTTATCTCGCGTCCCTGGTCATTTACAGCAAAAGCACGCATCAGCCCGCTTTCAAGGCAGTAGTAGTGTTGTGAGGTTTGATTCTCACGAAGAATAAAATCCCCTTTCGTAACCTGAACCTTATCGTGAGCAGATATAATTCTTTCTACGCTTTCATTGCTGAGTGCAGGGTGAGAGTAAAATCGATTGAGTATATGAGGATCTGACTGATTCAATAGATTCGTTCATTCTTGGAGCCTGAAACCTATTCTGATACTTGTATGTAGTGAAATAGATGATGAATCTCAATAATGCGGCCGGTTGAAACAGATGAATTTGATTTGATAAATATTCTGACGTAATTGGAGCTGAAAAGTTAATCCATACGTATCTTCTGCCATGTCATTAAAAAAATTCACGTCTATCCTGTTTGTTCTTCTAAGTGTGATATCCTTTTCAGGATGTATTCAGTTCAATGAAAGCAGTACGTCTCAAACGGTAGCGATCACGGGAGCCACGCTTTTTGATGGCAACGGTGGAGAGCCTGTAACCCAAAGTGTGGTTGTGGTTAGCGGAGGAGTGATTGATTGCATCGGTGCGGAGGGCGACTGCTATATTCCGACAGGAGCAGAGGTGGTTGATGCCTCCGGTCAATTTATCATGCCCGGCATGATCGACGTACACATGCACTTTTTTCAGACCGGCTTTTTTGACAGCCGTCCGGATGGAATGGACCTGAATGATACCTATCCGTTTCCCGAAGTGGCCGCCTATCAGCAGAAGAATCCGGAACGGTATTATGAGAGTTATCTCTGCTCCGGAGTTACCGGCGTATACGATGTTGGCGGAGCCTCCTGGTCCATAGCTTTTCAGGATCATGCCGAAAACCATCCCATGGCTCCGCACGTGGCTGCAGCGGGACCCCTGATTACACCGGCCCAGGGTGCACCATTCGATCTGCCCTCCGATAAAGTGCTGGTGCCGCTCAATACCGTGGATGACGGAATCAAAACTGTTCAGTACCTGTCGGAACTGGGAAGCACAGGCATCAAATTCTGGCAGCTTGATGCAGGGGATGAAGCATTCATGAGCAGGGTGGAAGCGGCGGCAGAAGAGATCGAAAGGAGAGGAAACCAGATGATTGCTCATGCCACCACTCTTGAACAGGCCAAAGCCGCACTTCGGAACAATACCAAACTGCTGGTGCACAGCGTGAGTGACACGGAAGTAGACAATGAATTTATTGAACTGGCCCTGGCTAACGGAACCGTTTATAATCCCACGCTAATTGTGAGCAGCGGATATCTCCTGGCCTACAGGGCCGCTGCGGGAATTGAGCCGTTTGAGATTGTGGATCCGAACGGCTGTGTGGATGATAAAACCAGGGAGCTGATGGAAACCGCGTCGCAGTTCAGCGATAACCCAAGATTTACGGATGGGTTTCTGAACAGAATCCGGAATTTTGACCCGGAGACAAACCGTGTGAATGAGATTGATGAAATAAATCTGATGAAAGTATATGAAGCCGGCATTCCCGTTGCGGTAGGCACCGATGCGGGCAACCCCGGAACACTGCACGGTATCTCCATCTTTGACGAATTGGAGGCCATGCAGGATGCAGGCATACCGGCGGAAGATCTGATCGTCATGGCTACCAAAAATGGTGCACAGGCGATGCGCCGCCTGGACGATTTCGGTACCCTTGAGGAAGGAAAACTGGCAAATTTATTGATTCTGAATCAGGATCCGTCTGAGGACATTTCGAATATGCGTTCAATTAAGGAGGTGATGGTGAAAGGGGCCTTTTTTAGTGAAAAGTGAAAAGGCAAAAGGGAAACGTCAGACGTCAAACGTCAAATGTGAGACGGGAAGAACGATATGCGATTCGAGTCCTGAGTGGAGTCGAAGGGTGAGGTTTGGGATTGTCGATCTCAGAAGTACATTTTTCCTTGAACCTTAACCGATACAACTCAAAACTCAAAACTCAACACTCAAAACTCACTCGCTAAATCACAAGCCTCAGCGACACATACGGAAAAAACGGCGACTGATCCACGCGTTGTAGTACGCTGTAGTCAAAATTGAAGATGTTGCTGCGATTGTAGAGGTTGATGGCCCCGGCCTGCGTCTCGAGTACCAGACCGTTTTTTAACTGAATGTCGCGGCTCAGTGAAACATCCAGGCGGTGATAGGTTGGCATGCGTCCGTTATAGGGTTCACTGAAGAGAATGCGTGCCTGTCCGGGATCTGTTTTGGGGTTTTCAAAAGGCAAACGCAGAAAAAAGTCATACCCGAAGATCTCAGTGTAGGGTTTGCCGCTGCCAAACTCCCAGCGCGTATCCAGGTTGAAGCCGGCAAGCTCAAAACCCGCAGCCACATTCAGCTTGTGGCGCTGATCGTGCGCGGGTGAATAGGAAAAAACGGGTTCCTCAACCCAAGCTCCCAGATCGCCGCTCACTGCCTCATATTCCGATTTGGACCAGCCGTAAGATATGGTTGCGTAGTATGAAGATCGCTCAAGCATCATTTTTACATCAGCACCAAACGTAAGCCCTTCTGCCCGGGCCGTTTCGATCTCAATCCGGGGTTCCGGGTTCCATTTTGAAACAGGGACATTATCATGCTGCTTAACATATCCTTCAGCGTTGAACGATAAGAAATTGCCAAGCCTTTGGTTGACTCCAATCATACCGTGAAGGGATGACGGAAGAGGGTTGTCAATTTCAACGGGCTGGTAAACCATAAATACGGTGCCTGCGTCCCGTTCATCACTGATTCCGGAGTGGGTTTGCACGTACCTGCCTGCCGCCAGTGAGAGTTGTGACCGGTCACTCTGACCCGGCTGCCAGGAAATGCGAATCCTGGGTTCAAAGGTGATGGGCATATCGAGCGTGAACTGTGAGGAGACGCCGGGATAGAAGGTGAGGCCCGTTGCGGGTTCCCATTCCGTAGCCAGATACATGTGTGTCACCGGCATCTTACGGTTCACGCTTTCAAGTGAAATAAATCTGGAAAAACGTTCATCCAGCTCAACGGAATAGCTTTTTAAATTAAAGCTGAACCCCAGATCCACCGGCAGATTCATGAGCTGCTCACGGATATCCACTTTCAGGTATACCTGGCCAATAGAAGAGAAACGCTCGCGCTGTCCCGGTGATCCCTCTTCATTGGCATACCGGGTGTAACCTGCCGAAACATTGAACGGATGGCTGAAAAATTCGGAATATCCAAGGCAACGGGCACCAGCTGCCACATTGGTCCACTTGTGATCCACGTTGCGAAGCGGGACGATTTCACCGCTGTCGTAGGTGTACAGGCCTGTAATGCTGCATGTGATATTCTCTCCCTGAATGGTATACCGGCCCGTAAAATCTCCAAACCGGATATTCTGATCCTCGCCGGTCAGGCTACTGCCGGTCCGGTCAATCAGCGAGTAGCGCCCGCTCAATAAAAAGGAGGAACGGTCGGTTTTAAAAGGGCCCTCAGCCTGAAGTGCCGTCATGTAGGGGCTGACCGACGCCGCGGCCCTGTGGTCTCTCATATTACCGGGACGCAGTGCAATATCAAGAACTGCGGAGGTTGCATCGTTAAATTTCGGGCTGAAACCGCCGGAAAACAGATCGGCATCCTGAATCAGATCGTCCGGAAAGGCGGAGAAGAGGTTGGATATGTGAAATGGTTTTACAATCGGCATATTATCTACAAGCACCAGGTTCTGGTCGGGCGTGCCTCCGCGGATGTAGAGATCTCCTCCGCGATCGCCGCTGGTAATTACACCGGGGACGGTTTGTAAAAACGTAGCCAGGTCGCCTCCTGCCACAGGTGAAGGAGTTCGGGAAATTTGCCTGCTGGTTATCCGCTGCACGCCCACTTCACCCGTTGTTATATAGCGTTGCTCGATCACTGTGAGCTCACCGATCTCTCCGACAGCCGGATTCAGTACGGCACGAATAATTTTTCGCTCGCCACCGGCAAAGGTGAGCAGTTCCGTGTAGGGTTCAAAGCCCACGTACGAGATTCTGAGCTCGAGTTCGTCACGAACGGGCACATTCCGAATTTCACAGAGTCCGTCGCGGTCGGAGATGCAAAATAGCTCGGGAGCTTGTTCGGATCCCGGTTCTTCCAGAATCACCGTAGCCCCAATCAGTGGAGTGCCGTCTTCGCCGTTCAGCGTAAGCACCCTGAGCAGTGCCCCGTCCTGTGCCTGAACGGCTTGAACCGTCAAAGTATAGAAAATAACAGAGAGCGCTATGGCAATTGTCTTCTTCACGAACAGTGTTTGTTTATTGAGACGCGTCTATAGGGATGGCCAGCGTATCGGCATAGAATCCGCCGAATTGCCGTGTGGTTTGCAGAATATTGGTCAGGTCCTCATTCAGTTTTTCATAAAAACCGGGTGAGTAGTGTGCTATGGCAACATAGATATTTCCTCTTGTAAGAAGGGAAGAGCATACACCAAATGTGCTTGCGATCCCCTGAGCTGTAATAAGCGGATTTACGGTGATACTGACCCGGTTCGTGTAGGTGGATGGCCCCAGTTCAATCAATCTTCCCCATCTCCCTTTTTGGTCAGGCGTATCCGGTTCCAATCCAAATCGAATAACAAGTGTGCCGCCGTTCATTGGGTCAAAAACCAGGTTTAATGGTGTGGTGCAGGCATCGTTTTCCCTGTTTACCTGCGGCACCGGAAGGGTGGGAGTGACAGTTTCAAGTTCTACCAGGTCGCCGTTCGAATTTTCCACTCTGAGCAGATAGGGAGTATCGGGAACCACACCGTCACTGACCTGAAATGTGTGAAGATACACCCCTTCAAACTCACGAACGGTGCTGCCCAGCGTGGTGCTGACACCCGAACGCAGATTTTGAAGTGTAACCACTGCATCCAGGTCTTCGGTGGCTTCTAAAGTAAAGGGGGCATTCAGGTCTCTAACACGGATATAGCTTTTCTCCTCCAGTAGATCCAGGGTTCCGTGGATGGAGAAGGTGCCGTTGTCGGGGCCGGATGGGTCAAACGAATTGTCGCAAGCGATAAACAGAAAGGGTGTCGCCACAACAAAAAGACCCCAAAAAAGAAAGCGGTTTACCGGAAGTTTCATGCAAAACAATATACTGGTACTGAGTGTAAAAAAAATAGCATAATGATGCGATGAGGGGGGCGAATTTCAGGTGGGTGGTTGTTCGTTGTTCGTTGTAGATAGGGTATTAAAATACTGATAAAAATTGACATAACTACGAAAAAATTAAAATTTTGCTCACGAGAATTCGGGACCTTTTGCCTTTTCAAAACTCAAGACTCAAGACTATTGACTACCAACCACCAACCTCTAACAACTAACTCAACACTCAAAACTACTTAGTCGTCGGCCCGCCCATTTCGGTAAACACACGGTCAACCGGCTCCCAGAGCTCTATCTTGTTGCCGAAGGGATCCATGATGTGCACGAACTTGCCGTAGTCGTACTCGGTGATTTCATCCACAACCGTGACGCCATTCTCCCGGAACTGCTCAACGAGACCCTCAATATTCTGAACCCTGTAATTGATCATAAATGGCTGTTCGGAGGGATTGAAGTATTCAGTATCTGCCGAAAATGGACCCCATTGCAAGTAATTGATTTCATCCGGACGATGGGCATTTCGGAACTCAAAAGAGGAGCCATATTCGTTGATCGTAAGGCCGAGATGCTTTCCATACCATTCCCGAACTTTCTCAGGATTTTTCGTTTTAAAAAAAATGCCGCCGATACCGGTTACTTTGGGTTTCAGATCTTTTTGGTTCATTTTTATTGAGTATTGAGTATTGAGTATTGAGTATTGAGTATTGAGTATTGAGTATTGAGTATTGAGTATTGAGTATTGGGTATTGGGTATTGATCAGGCAAAAGGCAAAAGGCAAAAGGCAAAAAAGCTAATGGGTTGGCAGATGACTCAATTCCTAAAGTACTTAAACACCTTAACACATTAACACCTTTTCACTGTCAGAACTAACATACTGTTGACCTGACACACTGTGAAATGACCAGTCCTTCTTCTGTACTAACTGATCTTTCCCGGAATCCCTCGATGCAATTCTCAGCGTTGTTCCAAACCTCGCCTCGGGATTATCCTTCTGTACTCTTATAACCCCGCGCTTCGCACGGGGCTATTGATGTTTAACGCCTCCGGCGTTAGAGTCGTGGACATCTGCTAATTGGACATTGTAACTGAATTAGACTTCATGCTTTTTTGACTGTGTTTTTTGCAAAGCAATGCGTAAACAAACAAACTTGCTCGGTTGCTCGGTTGCTCGGTTGCTCGGTTGCTCGGTTCCCTCAAACTTCCCATCCTTCCCGATACTCCCTGCCGACATATTGATTGGCTTCTTCCAGGTTGGTGATTCGCATATTTTCACCGTCCCACAGCAGTTTCTTCCGGCCGAAGTATTCCATTCCGCCGCGGCTGTTTTCCCTGCGAAGCATATAGCTCCGGATCGCCAGGTTGCCCATCAGCACGGTTTCGGTCATCGGACCCGCATAGTCAAATGATGAAGTGAGTGCACGGTGCTCCGCGCTGTCGTATCCGGCTTTGCAGGCATCCACCCACATGCGCTGGTGACCGTATTCGGGTTCTTCATTCTCTTCGGTTTCCGGACCGAACTCCGTGGTGCCGTCGTTCAGGTAGAGCTTCGGCATCAGCGGCGAGCTGTCGTTGATATTTGTTGTAATAACGCCATTTTCGCCAATAATGAGAACCCCGTTGGCGCTGCCCGGTCCGCCCATATCGTGGTCGGGTGGAATGATCTCCAGCCTGGAGGGACGAATACCGCCATCACTCCATGTCATGGTTATGGGGCCCCCGGTTTTTTCCGTTGCATCGTAGTGCATGGTAATAAAGGAGGACGCCGGGCAACCTTCCGGATGGTAGTCGGGTGTCCACATACGAGTAAAAATGGTGCCCACACTGCATTCAGCATCGGTGGGATAGGTGAGGCCCAGCGTGCGGTAGGGAATGTCAATAAGGTGGCATCCTACGTCGCCCAGTGCACCGGTACCATAGTCCCACCATCCCCGCCAGTTAAACGGATGCAGTTGCGGAGTATACGGGCGATAGGCTGCGGGACCCAGCCAGAGTTCCCATTCCAGGTCGTCCGGCTTTTGGGAGGGATCGGGTTCGGGCATCGCAAAGCCCTGCGGCCAGACCGGCCGGTTGGTCCAGACCTTTACGTCAGTGATATTTCCCAGAACGCCTGAGTCCACCCAGCCCTGAACCATACCCAACAGAGGATTGGATGCTCCCTGGTTGCCCATCTGGGTCACAATACGCTGTTCACGGGCCATTTCGGTTAGCAGTCGTGCCTCCCGGATATTGTGTGTTACGGGTTTTTGCACATAAACGTGGATGCCGCGTTCCATCGCAGCTTTTGCAGCCGGCGCATGAACGTGGTCGGGGGTGGAGATGGTAACTGCATCAATATCAGGTTCACGGTCGAACATCTCGCGGTAATCATGGTAGCGCGCAGCATCCGGGAAAGCCTCCACGGCGCGCGATGCCGATCCGGAAAAGTGTACATCACAGAGTGCAGCAACCCGTTCGCGTCCGTTCACGGTTGCGTTCGATATATCGCTGAATCCTTTTCCCCCGGCACCAATCGCTGCAAGGTTCAGCCGGTCGCTGGGTGCGGTATAGCCAATGCCTCCCAGGACATGGCGTGGAACAAATATAAACGATGAAGCAAGAGCACTTTTTTTGATGAATTCCTTGCGGGACAGAGCCGATTTTTCTTCGTGGTCGTTTTTCATTTTTGCGCTGGATTAATGAACAATTTGGAATATATGGATGACGATAAGGGCGATCTGTTGTATACAATCTTCAGCTGATGGATATTCAGCATTTCAGACGGATAAATCAAAAAAGGTTCGCGCTATGGATTTCATATTTGCATAAGAGTTTTGTATATCAACAAGAACTCCCCGCAAAAATTAAAAAAGCACCATGAAAAACGTTTTATTCCTCTTCCTTTCTGTCGTTCTAACAATGTCACTTGCGCGGACCAGTCAGGCCCAAAGCAAGCTGTTGGGAGAAATTGACTTTCCGAATTCTGGAGCAGAAGCTGCGCAGTCTGATTTTATAGAGGGCGTAAAATTTCTTCACAACTTTGAATATGAGGATGCAGAACGTGCATTTAAACGAGCCCGGGATATTGATCCTTCTTTTGCCCTGGCCTACTGGGGCGAGGCGATGACCCATAACCACCCTATCTGGTACCGGCAGTACCGCGACGATGCGATGGCGGTACTCAATCAGCTGGGGCAAACCGTCCGGCAGAGGCAGGAGAAAGCAGGTACGCAAAGAGAAAAAGACTATTTAATGAGCCTTGAAGTACTATACGGGAATACACCGGAATCGTCCGGGAAATCCAAGGAGGAGCGGGATGACCTGTATATGGAAACCATGAAGGAGCTCCATGAAAAGTATCCGGACGATCATGAGATAACGGCTTTTTACGGACTCTCCATACTTGGAACTGCACACGAGGGAAGAGATTATTTTATCTATATGAAAGCAGCCGCAGAGTTGTTTGATGTCTGGAATGAAAACCAAAAACATCCGGGAGCCGCGCACTACCTGATTCACTCATTTGACGATCCTGTGCACGCACCGCTGGGGCTTCCGATGGCCAAAGCCTATTCAGAGATTGCACCCGCAGCTGCGCACGCGCAGCATATGACGTCGCATATTTTCCTTGCACTGGGAATGTGGGATGGCGTTATCGATGCCAATGAAACGGCCAGGGATGTGCAGACCGCACGCCAGGCTGAACTGAACGAAGCCCTCACCGTTTGTGGCCACTACCCGTGGTGGCTCCAGTACGGGTATCTGCAGGAGGGCAGGGTTCAGGATGCGATGAGCGTGCTGGAAACCTGCAGTGAACGCATTGAAGGAGATCCAAGCCAGTCGGAAATGTGGCATTTTGCAGTAATGAGAGGTCACTATATCGTTGATACCGAAAATTGGGGAGATGCCAAAAACTGGATGGCAGAGATTGATGCAGAATCCTACGCTGCACGGAACTTCTACTTTACATCCGCACTGGCTGCTATCCACCGGGATGAAATGAGTGAAGCCAGAGACTATCTGGAAAAACTGGAGCAGTCGCCCGATGCACCGGAAAGGGATATTCAGTTGAATCAAATCAGGGGGCTGCTCTTAATTGCAGAGGGCAGAACCGATGAAGGTCTGGATCTGTTAAATCAGGCTGTAGCTGCAGAATTGGAGCTGCCGGTAGATTTCGGTCCGCCGTCGATTGTGAAGCCTTCCCTGGAGCTTCTGGGGGATGTGTTAATGGAGATGGGAAATCACAGCGAAGCTCACGAAGCCTATCAAAAACAGCTGGAGCGGACACCGAACAGGATGAGATCCGTTTCAGGAACGGAAAAGTCTGCACAGCTCTCGGGCGCTGCCGCATCCATGCAATAAGAAATGACAAATGGTACTCCTGTACAGTATTGATCAGTCCGGGAAGCTGTAGCCTGTTCTGTGTTCCCGCATGCCAAAACCGGGAGAGCGTCCTCAGAAAAGAAGGTTCTGAAAATACTGAGAACTCACCGAAATAAACCTTATCTTAAAGGCTGTCTATTTTTCGGACAAGTCATAGGTGACTTCCCGTCATCCTATGTCTCCTTACCCTGATTTGAGATTGTACATCGCTCCAAAACCGGGTTGAGAAAAAAGCACAGGGAGTGACCGGATGAAGCGACTTTATCCGTTCACGCACTACAAGATACTTTTTAGAACTTTACCTTATATGATCAAAGACATTCGAAATATCGCCATTATTGCTCACGTAGACCACGGAAAAACCACTCTTGTGGACCAGATGCTGCGTCAGAGCGGAACATTCAGAGAGAATCAGCAGGTTGACGAGCGCGTCATGGACTCCGGTGACCTGGAGAAGGAGAAGGGCATTACGATCAGCTCCAAGAATACGGCCGTTCTCTGGAAAGGCACCAAAATCAATATCGTGGATACGCCCGGTCACGCCGACTTTGGCGGTGAGGTAGAGCGCATCCTGAAAATGGTGAACGGCGTTATTCTGCTTGTGGATGCAGCCGAAGGCCCGCTGCCCCAAACCAAGTTTGTGCTCCGCAAATCTCTTGCGCTGGGGTATCGTCCCATTGTGCTCATCAATAAGATCGACCGTAAAGATGCGCGTCCCGATGAAGTGCTCAACATGATTTTTGATCTTTTTGTATCCCTGGATGCGGATGACGAACAGCTCGACTTCCCTGTTCTCTACGCCATCGGTATTGAAGGAATTGCCAAAGAGGAGCTGGAGGAGGAGGGCAAAGACCTGTCGCCCCTGTTTGATCTGATCGTAAACCATATTCCCGCACCGGAGCAAAACGCAGATGCCCCGTTCAAAATGCTCGTGAGCAGCGTGGACTGGAACGACTATGTGGGCAGGATTGCCATTGGCCGCCTGGAGCAGGGTACCATCAAAACCAACCAGGAGATCGTGCTTCTCGACCGCAAGGGGAAGCAGAAGGAGAAGGCAAAGGCAACCAAGCTGTTCACCTTTAACGGGCTGAACCGCGAGCCGGTGGATGCGGCCTATGCGGGAGATATTTTCGCTCTTGCAGGCTACGAGGACGTAGAGATCGGGGACACCCTGACCCATGTATCGGATCCTCGGCCAATCGACTACTATGACATCGATCAGCCCACCATGGCGATGTATTTCCGTGTGAACAATTCGCCTTTTGCAGGCAAGGAGGGTGACTATGTTACATCCAACATGATCAAAGACCGCCTCCAGAAGGAGATCCGTACCAACGTTTCCATTCGCGTGGAGCAGACCGACAACCCGGATGTATTCCGTGTGGCCGGACGCGGGGAACTCCAGCTGGCCATTTTGATTGAAACGATGCGCCGCGAGGGATATGAGTTTGCAGTGTCGCGTCCGGAGGTGCTTTTCCGTGAAGTGGATGGCAAGCTTCACGAGCCGTTTGAGGAAGTGGTGATCGATGTGCACAGCGATTACAGCAACCGGGTGATTGACAATCTTCAGAAGCGCAAGGGAATCATGACTTCCATGGTGCAGGAAGGAGAGAATAACCGCATTGAGTTCAAGGTACCCTCACGAGGACTGATCGGCTTTCGGGGCGAGATGCTCACCGAAACAAGAGGAACAGGAATCATGCATCAGCAATTTGACGAGTACGGTCCCTTTGCGGGTGAGATTCCGGGACGCACACGTGGTGCACTCATATCACTGGAGCAGGGTGATGTAACTCCGTATGCCCTTGAAGGCCTGCAGGATCGCGGACAGTTTATCGTCGAGCCGGGAAATCCGGTCTATACGGGTCAGGTGGTTGGAATTAACAACCGGGCCGATGATCTGGTGATTAACGTTGTGAAAAAGAAAAACCTCACAAACCACCGGGCTACGCAAACGGCTGATTCAGTAAAAATCTCCCAGGCAAAAAAGATGAGCCTGGAGCAGTGCATTGAATTTATTGACCGAGACGAACTTCTTGAGGTAACGCCAAAAAGTCTGCGAATCCGTAAGCTTTACCTCGATCATAATGAGCGAAAGAGGGCGGAGAAGAAGAAAGAGCTGGTTTAATCATCCATCCGCTTGTAGGATAAACCACCAATTTCCGCACAGGATACTACCTACAAAAAGTGTTCCGTAAATCCGTTAGGTTGGATTATACCAAACGTAATCTGCGGAACCAATGGAAGCACATCTGCTCCTGGAAGCAAAACTGGAAATGATTGGGTCTGTCACCGATTTCACATACAAATGGTGTGTGAATATGGGGCTGGATCAGCAGAGTGCTGCCCGGATGTCGCTCTGCATGGACGAAGTACTGACCGACATTGTTCTCTACGCATTTAAGGGTGAAAAAGGATATGTGGAGATCTGGTACCAGTATTCCCCTTCCGAAATAGAGCTGATCATCCAGGAGAAAGGGGAGCCCTACGACCCCGCGAAGTACACCTACAATCCTGAACATGCACTCGCCGAAAATGACTTCAAGGGAGCCTCTCAGGAAACGGTAAAGCAGATGGCGGATGATTTTCTGTTTTTAAACCGTGGAAAAGATGGAAAAGAGTATCGGATAGTCAGAAAATTCAGGTTTCCACATATTCTCGATGTTGTTCCCGCCGGGTATGATTTTAACGGTGAGGATGAGGAGGAAGACGCTGAAGCAGAGCAGAATTTCCTCATCACGCCGGTTACCAGCGAGGATGCGGAAGATATCGCCAAATTAATCTATCGCTCCTACAGTTACAGCTATCCCAAAGAGGATTTATACTTTCCGCAAAGGATTGAAACGGCAATCCGCAACGAATATAAATACGGCACCATTGTCCGAACGGAGTCGGGACGCCCCGTAGGGTATTTTGCGGTCGTAAAAAGTACCGATTCCATGATCGGAGAAGTGACCGAGGCAGTTGTATCACCCGCCTACCGCAATCGCGGCCTGATGAAAAAAATGATGCTGAACCTGATCGAAATGAGCCGGCAAAGAGGATTGTCCGGTCTCTTCGGCATGGCTCTTACAAACCACATTTTCAGTCAGAAGGTTAACAGTAAATATGGTTTTAAAAGTGCAGCACTGATCATTTCAAAGACCGGTAAACGCATTTTCAAGGGAATGGAAAAGAGCCACCTGGATATGGTGAGTGTTGTACTCGACTTTTTGCCTCTCACAAAGCAGTGGGTGCGTCCACCGGTACTGCCGGAAATCTACGCCGGTCTTATCACGGAAATCTATGATCAGTTTGACGATCCCGTTCCTGCACGATCCGACGACGAACCGGTATCAAGTCGCAAGACAAAAACAGACATGCAGCTCTCCATCAACTACGAAAGTCAGTCTGCACTGATAACGGTGAAAACGTATGGTGCCACATTCGAGGAAAGCTGTGCGCGTATGCTGAAAAGTACGGAGGAGATTACACTTACGTCACTGTATATCGATTTGCCAATGAACGACACCTATATCGATACAGCTATATCCTGGCTGAAAAAGAATGGGTTTATTCTCTCCGGACTGATGCCATTTTTCCATCAGGAACAGGATTATCTGAGAATGCAGAAAATAGTCAATGATGTGAAATTTGATGAGATCGAGACGTTTACCGATATAGCCGGAAAGCTGAAAAATGTGATTCAGAATGAATACAATGAACTACAAAAAGACCAGTGACAGATTGGAGGTTACGCTTTCGGGTGATTTTAATCTGAATGCGGTAAAGAAGATATCGGATTTACTGGATGACAGAAGTGAGCTTGCCATTGACTTCGGCCAGGCACGCTTCGCAAATAGCAAAGCAATCATATTTCTGCACAAAATAATGACGAGCAAGCAGCCCGTTAAGGTCAGTCTGAAAAATCCGCCTAAAATATTTTTCGAACTTTTGCAGACGCTGGGATTGCATGAAAACTGGAATCTTGATGACATTGTTGAACCCTAATACGCAATCCAATGGAAGACGATAAGCCCACTTTAACCACTCTCAACCTTGATTTTCCGGTATGGGAACAGATCTTTACCGTACATCCCCTGGTTATTGTCGGTACGACAGATGAGAATGACGAACCGAATTTAGCTCCCAAACATATGGCCTTTCCGCTTGGCTGGAAAAACTATTTCGGTTTTGTATGTACTCCGCGTCATGCAACGTATCAAAACATTAAGAAAACAGGTGTGTTTACCGTAACCTATCCCAAACCCGATCAGGTTGTAATCACCAGTTTAACAGCCACGCCGCGGTGTGATGACGGCACCAAACCGGACCTGGAGGCGGTTAAAACCTTCCCGGCTTCAGAGATCAAAGGTCACTTTGTGGAGGACGGTTATCTGTTTCTGGAATGCAAACTGGTGAAATTCGTGGATGGATTTGGGGATAATAGCTTGATTCTGGCTGAAATTATCGCTGCAAGAGCCTGGAATGATGTCATCAAAAATCCATCACACTCCGACAATGAGTTGATCTACAATCATCCGCAGCTGGTATATGTTGCCCCGGGACGCTATGCGATTGTCAGTGAAACACAGTCGTTTCCTTTTCCCGACGATTTTAAAAAATGAGCCATGGTCACGAAGAAAGAATCTGAAGCGATACTTGATGAATGCCTTTCACGTAAAAAGGAGTATCTGAACCTTTTAGGAAGGCTGGTAAAAATTGAGACACCACCGGCCGATTCCAGGGCACATCAAAAGTTGTTCGGCGTACTGGAGAAGGAGCTCTCATCGGTGCGATACCTTAGCAGCCACTACCCCGGCATTAACAGCGGGGGACAGATTTTAGCAAAACCGGAATCCCTGAACGGCAGCTGTTATCAATTGATGCTGGGACATATTGATACCGTCTGGCCCAAAGGAACACTTGATAAGATGCCGTTTGCACATGAGGGCGACGTGTATAAAGGGCCTGGCATTTATGATATGAAAGCCGGTATCACCATGATGATTCAGGCGCTTAAAATCATGAACGATCTTGAATTGAGCCCTCGCGTAACTCCGGTAATTTTTATCAATTCTGACGAGGAGACGGGCAGCCGGGACTCCGTTTACAGAATTCGTAACCTGGCAAGGGCGATGAACCGTGTGTACGTGCTGGAGCCGTCGCTGGATCCCGAAGGAAAGCTGAAGACACGGCGGAAGGGGGTCGGGCATTTCGATGTGATCATAAAAGGTGTATCGTCGCATGCGGGAATCGAACCCGAAAAGGGCAGAAGTGCCATTGTGGAACTCTCATTTCTAATCCAAAAACTGAATGAACTGAACGACCCGGAGAACGGAATTTCGGTAAATGTGGGGAAAATAGGCGGAGGCACCAATACGAACGTGGTTGCGGGCGAGAGCAGTGCTGCTGTTGACGTACGGGTCTTGACGAAAAAAGACGCGGAGCGAATCAGGGAAAGTATTCTGGATATTGAACCGACAACACCCGGAGTGGAACTGCAGATTACCGGGGGTTTCAAGCGCCCCCCACTGGTGCGTAACCAGAGAAACAGAACGCTTTGGAACGAAGCCGTCAAAATCAGCAAAAGACTGGGAATCGGGCTTTCAGAAGGAATATCCGGAGGCGGATCGGACGGCAGCTATACAAGTCTTTTTACTGCAACACTTGATGGCCTGGGAGCGGTAGGCGATGGCGCGCATAGTCCAACGGAAAAGATTTTTCTGGATAAAACGCTTGAACGTATCGCACTGCTGATTCA
The DNA here is from genome assembly GCF_003150675.1 of Rhodohalobacter mucosus. NCBI lineage: Bacteria > Pseudomonadati > Balneolota > Balneolia > Balneolales > Balneolaceae > Rhodohalobacter > Rhodohalobacter mucosus. The sequence continues at coordinate 155,279 of NZ_QGGB01000003.1, forward strand.
CCTTCTGATGCTTCCAGAACAGAAAACTGCAGAGTAATTATTTCGGCCGGGTATGATAATGATACAGAACGATTTCGTCCGTCGCTGGCCATATCGGGTGAATCACCTCTATCACTCAAGCCGGATGTTTTGTCCCGATGGATATCTCACCTCATAGACAAGCTCAAGCGTGATCATTTCCGAAGGTTCAACAGTCAGCACCCAGTTAACAAAGCCGGTCTCATTGGTAAGATCACCGCCGCTAAGCTCGGTTGCCGTTACCTCAATTTCTTCGCGGACGCTGACGGGGATCTGGTCCATCAGCTCTATTTCAACCGGGTAGCCCTTTGTGTTCCGGATACTGATCTCATGCGCGACGGTTTGAGTGACCCTGTTTCTGAAAAAGGATCGTTCGCTTCTTTCCCCGGATTTTTCCCTGGTAACAACAATACCGTTGTCGCGGCCGAATGAGACCTCGAGGGTATCGGATACGGTTTGTGGATTCAGGTAGGTTTGTCCCACAAAGGTGTCCTCAAGGTGGAGCATCGCAGATCCAGGAAGTAAGAACGTATCTTCCCATTCAGGGATATTGGCAAGTAGAATGGCCCCCTCCTGAATCTTTGGAACGGAGAAGTAAGTGAAATCGGCAGGCACAGAATACTCTTCCAGCGTGAGACGGCTTCTCTCATTTCCGGATTCGATGGTTTGCCTGTCTCTGAGCATAAATTGTCGGGCTATCATTGATTCAGATCGGAATGACGGGGGTGGTGGGGGTGGCATTGCCAGGCTTGCGCCGAGGTCAGCAGACTCTGCATTGCCGCTTACTACAAGTTCATCCAACTCAGCTCTCCTGCGTTCCAGCACAGTCATTTGGGGTTCAAAAAAGTCCAGAAACCATGGATCCAAATTCGGAGTAGTGGTACCTCTTTGTGGTATTCGTGTGGAGAGGGTTATTTCCACATCTTGCCATGTTTGATTCGTATTGTTGTAAACTATTGCAGCCAGTTTCCCTGATATATCTTCATCGACACCTTGTACCCGCAACTCGTATTCCGGCTTCCATCCTGCTCGGCTTACCTGGTAGGAAATCTCCGTATCGAAGCTGCCGGGTGTTGGATTGTTTACCTCTACAAGAAGTTCTCCTTCAGATATATAGGGCTGATATCCCGGCTGCTGCAGGGCCCGGTTAATCTCATTAAGTCTGGTTCGCAGAGTTTGAAGGGAATCGGAAAGCTGTATTGTTTCGGTCTTCAAGTCCCGAATGCGCTCTCGGTGAAGGGTGAGCAGGTCTCTCAGTGAATCGTTATTTCCAGCTTCCGGTTCACGATTTACGGATAGCATCTCCATTTCGTAGTCGATTACCTGCTGATCAATTTGCACTGAACGGATAGTCGCTTCAAGCATCTCTTTTTCTGACTCCAGCCTGGCAATACTGTCCGCATTCACAGTTGCTCTCCGTCTGGTGACTCTGTGACTGACTGAAACGATTTCAACGTTTCCACCCAGCCCGATTGTGCTGGTTGATGCATTAATCTCCCGGTTCAGTCCTGAAAAAACGATGGTTTGATTGCCGGAGGGTATATCAACTGATACGTGATGGGTGATTTGTGCTCCTTCCGGAAAAAGGGTTACAGAGGTAACGGGCGGCTCAATATTGATTTCAGGATCCTGATTTAAATCAGTTTCAGGCGTCTGCAGCTGAAGCCCTGTTAATAGCCAGATAGTCAGTATGATTGGAATATGCATGGATACGGGTCGTTTCAGTATAGAAGTCGTTTACATTCACATCAAACAGGCATCTCTGCGATATATTGTATGATATGATTCAACTATAGTACTATAAAAGCAAAGCCTCCGCAACGTAAACCTGATCTGGTATGGAATGGAATCCGTTTTCTTCCATTTTATCCCTATTTTCAATACTTAACGTCAGTTTGAGATAAGGAAATGAACCGAAAAAGTCCCCCCTCGGGGGGGAGACTACCATTGCCCTCCGTCAGCCGACGGAGTGACACTCTTCAACAAACTCTTATGTCGAACACACGTTACTTACTAATTAACATTCATCTTATTCAACACATTACAGATGCCCTGGGCACTTCGAATGGTAACCTATGCAGCGGTTTTGCTGCTGATCTTCCTCACCTGGTTCGGATATCGCTATCTGAAAAGCCTTGACAGGATAGAGTTAAGCCATAAAATGTGGCTGAAAGCTCTGTTTTTTCTTGCAGCCGCGCTCTTTTTGGCTTATCCCGTTGGCGGACACCTGCTGTACTGGATCGGCGGATCATTCGACCGTAACGGTTTCCCGTTGCCTTTCATTTACCTTTTTTGGTATGGTCTGGTGTTTACGGGGGTGATGCTGAACTGGCTCATTATCCACGACATAACACGTCCCCTTGCGGTCAGATACGTGGACAGGCCGGCAAAGGAGGTCAACAAAAGCTGGGCGGGCGCATTTCTGATAATGACCCTTGTTACCTTCATCTATACGTCAGGAAAGATGTACGCTGATACCGGGCGTATGGTGTTGCATGAGATAGAAGCCGGTGACTATATGGAGCATTCAGATACGGGTGCGGATGCCGAAGATCTGAATGTTGTTCATATCGCAGATCTTCACGCAGACATCTATACAAAGAGGGATAAACTTTCAAGATATATCGACCTTGTAAACCGGGCAGAGCCTGATATTGTGATTGTGTCGGGTGATTTGATTACGTCAGGCCTCGATTTTATCCGGGAGGGTGCGCGAGCTCTTGGGGAGATCAATGCACCGGAGGGTGTTTTTTTCGTGATGGGCGACCACGATTACTGGACCGGGACACAGCACATTGAAAGCGCGCTTGTGGAAGAGGGGATAGACGTGCTTCAAAATGAGAACCGGACCATCACTTTCAACGGAAAAGAGATCAAAATTACGGGTGTTACGGAGCTGTACAGTTACAGGGTTGAACCGCAGCTTCTGGATTCACTGCTTGCGAAAGAAGAAGGGGACTATTTTCATATTGTGGCGGCTCATCAGGCATCGGAAAGGCTGATACGCCGGTCGCAGCTCTCGGAGGCAGACCTGCTGCTCACAGGGCATACCCACGGCGGACAGATCAACATCCCTCTCTTTTTCATGCCTTTGACTGCTGTAATGGAAGAAACACCGTATGTCCGCGGAGCCTATCAGCTGGAACGCCTGTTGTTGAATGTAAACAGCGGACTCGGGTTTACACTCTCACCTGTGCGATACAATGCACCAGCGTCGGTTTCGGTGCTTCGCATTGCCTTGCCATAGCAAGGTGGGTTCAGATCCGTGTTTTCCGCACAGCTTTTGCGGGTTTGATAACTTTTCATATTCTTAAACCGTACCCAAGGTAAAGTAGTTGAAGATTGAAAACCAGATGCCCCTCGACCCTTCACATACTGATGAATCTGTGGTAAACCGCTGGCACACCATCCTGACGAGGATTCTGTTTGTAGTGATGGCTATAGAATGGGGAATACTGGTATACCAGCAGCGCTGGCTGTCACTTTTTCTGGTAAGCCTGATCATACTGGCACTATTTGCACCTGTAGTTTTTAAAAACCGGTTGCGTATCGATCTGCCGGCAGAATTTCACCTCACAGCCGTCCTGTTCATTTTTGCTTCTTTCTACCTGGGGGAGGTGCAGGATTTTTACCAAAGAATCTGGTGGTGGGATATGGCCCTGCATGCGTCAGCAGGATTTTTAATGGGTATTGTGGGTTTTCTTCTGGTCTACATATTGAATGAAAGCGAACGTGTGGAGCTGCAAATGTCAACAGGGTTCATCGCCCTCTTTGCATGTACCTTTGCCATCTCAATTGGTTCTGTTTGGGAAATATTTGAGTTTATGATGGATCTGTTGGCAGGCACCAATATGCAAAAAGAGATGTTCAACGACCCTTCAGGACTGACGGATACCATGTGGGATATCATTGTGAACTCTTTTGGAGCCTTTTTTATCAGCCTGATAGGCTATCTGTACCTGAGAGGAGAAAAAAGCTTTTTTCTGCGCAGATGGATCCGCAAATTTATTGAGAAGAATCCGAGATTGTTTAAAAAATAGATTTGATCTGGAAATCAAGAGTCCCTTTCCTGCGGAAGAGACTGCAACAAAGATTATTGGTTTGGAGAGACGCAGCTATAAAAAGTATACTTCCCGATTTTGTGCCGGTCTCGGATTCAAAATGAACACCCAATGCTTACAAGTTCAATGGAGTAATACTTACAGAGGAGATTGAGTTTTTGGATAACATGAAAATAAGGAAAGGATGTCTCTAACAGAGTAGATGTTTCAATAGAAAATAAAACGGGGAGGTATAAAAATGAAAGCAAATCAAATGCCAGTAACCCGAATAGCATATGCTATTGTAATTCTATTCATTTTCTTTTCACAAAGTAGTGTGCTATTCGCCCAGGAAACTGAAATAGATAAGAGTGAAGTGCCTGAAGCGGTATTACAGGCTATTGAATCAGATTACATGAGTTGTAGTGGCGAAATTACGTGGTATATCCACAGTGGCTCAGATAATATCAATTACTATGTAGTTAATGCCACAGGTGATAAGATCACGTGTGAAGCTTATTATGACAGAAACGGAAATCTGATTCATTCCAAAACTGTAATGAAAGACGCTAAGCTGCCGATTCCAATTCTGGAAGCTGTCTACGAAATTTATCCTGAATGGACCATAACCGAGGATCATGTTGTGATTCGTGATTTCGACGAAAATAAAATGTATTCTGAAGTTGAGATTACCAAAGGAAGAGAAAGCAAGACGCTCTATTTCGATTCCAATGGTGAGGAACTAACACCCGGACTGGTTTTCGGACCAGGCAAGGAGATGGTATCAGCTAATGCGATTCCTAATCCTGTTACAGAACGTGTTCAATCGGATTATATGAGTTGCCGGGAGAATATTACATGGTACAGCTATACAGAAAGGCCTGGTATGCGACCAGACTACTATGTAGCCACAGCAACAGGTGATGGAATAAGGTGTGAGTCCAGGTATGACCGGAATGGTAATCTTGTCAGTTCTAAAACCGTTGCCACAAATGTGAAGCTGCCAAGTGCAATTACACGATTTATTGCCAGAGATTACCCCGGATGGACTATTACAGGTGATCAGAGGATTACAACCGATTTTGATGAAACCACAACGTATTATACGGTGGTTATCAGATCTGAAAGCGGTGAGCGTCAAACCCTCTATTTTGATAGAAACGGTAATAAAATTGACCCTGCGAATGTCTGACAACGTCTCATGAACAGGGTGTTCAAATTAATCGTTGAGATGAGATACTGCTGTTTCTGAAGGGCGCACAAAAAATAAAAAAGCCACGGTGGCCGGATATAATTTCGCCGAGCCTCCGTGGCTTTCATATTCTTTCAGAATAATAAATAAGCTAGTTGAAGAAGAAGAAAATAATCGCCGCAATAACGATGAAGTTGGCAATACTGAGCGGCAGGAGTTTTGACCACCCCAGTTTCATCACCTGATTGTATTTAAATCTTGGGATAGTCCAGCGTACCCAGATAAAAAGAAAGATGAAAAATGCCGTTTTAGCGGTGAACACGGTAACATCCAGTATTCCCTTTAGCAATGGTGACAATTCCGGAAGCCAATAGCCTGCAAACGGAAGGTGATAGCTTCCAAAAAAGAAAGTAACCATCAGCATGGAGTTGATCACGACATGCATATATTCGGCAAGGAAAAACATCCCAAACTTCATAGAACTGTATTCTGTATGAAATCCGCCGACAAGTTCCTGTTCGGCTTCCACCAGGTCGAAAGGGGTACGGTTACTCTCTGCAAATCCCGCAATGATAAAAATGACGGCTCCAATGGGGTTCAGAAAGACGAACCACCAGTTCTCCTGGGCCGCGGCAACGTCTACCACGCTCAGCGAACCCACAAATATGATTACGGAAGCAACAGCCATTCCGAGCGGCAGTTCATAACTAATCATCTGTGCAGCAGCCCGAAGCCCTCCGAGCAGGGAGTATTTGCTGTTTGATGCCCAGCCGGCAAGGGTTACTCCGTAAACTCCCAGTGAAGCTACAGCCAGAAGGTAGAGAACGCCCGCGTTGATATTTGTTGCATAGATGCCCTCGCCAAAAGGGATTACGGCAACCGTAAGCAGTGCCGTTACAACAGGTATCATGGGTGCAACGGTGTGCAGAAAGCGGTTGCCGTGGATAGGTGTGACGTCCTCTTTGAGGATCAGCTTTACCACGTCGGCAATGGGCTGCAGAAGTCCAAGAGGTCCCACGCGGTTTGGCCCCACACGATTCTGAATAAAAGCGGCAACCCTGCGCTCTGCGTACACGGTAATTGCCGCTGAATTAAGAAGCATGAACAGGGCAAGCCCCATGATGATGTATGATGTAATGGTTACTTCTACCATTCCCGGATTATGTATAGGTTAATGAATCTGTTTGTTACTGTCTGTTTTAAAATGGCTTGGTTATCAGGATTTAACGGCCGGCCGGACAGAATCAAGCTGAATGCCCAACTGTTCATCCATTGCCTGATAGCTTACACCCTCAAGAGCTTTAATCACGGTTGCGGCTTCATCCAGAATATCACGGCCGGATTCGTAGCTGTAATCGCTTAACCCGGCTTCGGACGCAACTTCGGTAAGAATCTTCCACAATGGCATACAATCCACTTTATTCTCCTCTGTAATCCAATTGTCAAAATTGGTTCCATAGCGGTCAAGGCGTCCTTCCGACATCTCAAAATCGATTCGCCTGTTTGTATACTTGGTCTCTTTTGCAGGGAGTGTTCTCTGTATTCTGCCATCCACGTTTACGTAGCTCGCAGCATGTTCAGCCGCACACGTTATTGGAACCACCAGATCGGCTGAGCGTGTGGTATCTGAGTGATTGGTTGCAAACGAAACCAGGTACTTGTCATCCAGTTGATCGGCTGTAATAATGCCGCGGTCAATCAGATGATCGCTCAATACAATTACCACCTCGCACTTCTCAATCATTTGAGAGATTTCATCCGCACTTTTTTCGGTTAGCCCAAGAATACGGCAGCCGTTAGCGTTAGGGGCCAGGTCATCCGTGATCAGAAAATCGTCGCCTTTGCCTTCTTCTTTATGCGGTGTGAATACGGGTTCGTTCAGCCCCAGAAGCGATGCAAATCGGGACAATACATAATTCTCCTCAACCGAGGCATGAGGGCTGCCGATTACGGCTACCTTATCACGGTCGGTTTTTTCGATCTGTTCTGCTATGGTTACAATCGCGTTGCTCCAGGATGAGTGAACCTGCTCGTTATCCAATTTTTGATAAGGTCTGGATATGCGATTTTCATTAAATAGCCTGTAGGCTTCACGCCCTTCATCCGGCATCCAGTGATCGTTTACCTCACCGTTGTATCGCGGCGTAATCCGGAGAACCAGGTTATCGCGTGTCCAGAGATCAATGTTGCAGCCCTTGCCGTTTGTGACATCAATGCTTGGTGTTTGATTCATCTCCCAAACCCTGGCTCTGAAACGGAAATCTGCAGATGTGAGCGCACCCACAGGGCAAAGATCCACGGTATTTAATGAGTAAGGATCGTCAAATTCTCGGCCAGGCGCTGTAATCGGATAGTTTTTATCACCGCGCTTGGTAATGGTAAGCTGATGGGTTTCACTTATTTCATCGGTAAAACGAACACAGCGGGTACAGTTGATACACCGCTCTGCGTCGAGTACAACGCGCGGGCCTAGCTGCACTCTTTTAGGCTTGTGGACTTTCTTTACTTCAAAACGGCTTCCTTCCGGACCGTATTTGTAGGTTTGTATCTGGAGCGGACATTCACCCGCCTGATCGCATATCGGGCAGTCAAGGGGGTGGTTGATCAGAATCAGCTCAAGATTATCTTTCTGCGCCCGTTTCACAAGGTCGTCGGTTTCCTGGGTGTGAACCACCATCCCGTCGGAAATCATCAAATTGCAAGAGGTCTGAAGCTTCGGGAACCACCGGATAACGCGGTCGCCTTTCTCATCCAGTTCATACTCGCCGGATTCGCGGTCTTTCACGGGCTGACCCACTTTCACCATGCACTGACGGCAATTGGCCGGTGCGGTCATCGAAGGGTGATAACAGAAAAACGGAACTTCCTTTCCCTGGTCCTGAATAAACTGAAGAAGCCTCTGTTCTCCTTCATATTCGTATCGAATTCCGTCTATAAATACTTCAGGCATCGTTTCTGGATTGATTATTAATTATTTATGATTGATTATTTTTTCAATGTGCGACCTTAGATCAATCAAGAATTTGTTTGTATTGTTTTTCTGGATGAGATAAAAATTGATGTCAATTCCCGAGCTTCAGCTATTAATGTTTCAACGTGTGTTATTGGTATCTGATTTTCATCGACCAGGAACTGAATCCAGAATTCAGATTCGTCAGCTTCTTCGATTACAGTACTAAGTTTAGCCGCAAAGGCTGCCCTGCTGTGTGCAATACAAGCAGCCCTGTAGTTCGCAGCCACCGATGTTCCGCATCTGATTAACTGATATCTAATGTGTTTACCTAATGAGTTATTTGGCAAAACCAAAGCAACCTTAACGCATCTATGCGCAAACTGTTTGGTACGTTTTTTTAACTTTTCTTTATCCATGACCGATGTCTTGAGTTATTGCGGTAATTTCAATCAGTAATCTAAACCACAATAATCAATAGTCAATCATAATTAATCAATTACGCAACTGCGTGAACCGACTTTTTGCACCTTGCTTCAAATTCGTCACGGAACCTTGTAATGGTATGGCGTACAGGCCATGCGGCTGCATCGGCCAGGGCACAGATGGTGCGGCCTTCCATTTGGGTTGTGATGTCGAGGAGAAGATCCAGGTCTTTTATCTCGCCATCTCCATTTTTAATTTTCAGCATAATTTTTTCAAGCCATCCGGTTCCTTCACGGCACGGAGTGCACTGGCCACACGATTCATGATGATAAAAGTGGGTAATGCGCCATAGCATGTCCACCATATCCGTGTCCTCATCCATTACAACGAGTCCTGCAGTTCCAAGCATTGTACCCACCGTACGAAGCGAGTCACTATCCATTGAAATTCCATCAAGCTGGTCGGCGCGTACTACGGGTGTGGATGATCCCCCGGGTATCACTGCTTTAAGCTTTTTGCCATTTCGAATACCACCGGCCATATCATGTATCAGGTCGAGTACGGGTACGCCGGACGGCAGTTCATACACACCGGGCCTGTTAACGTGTCCCGAAATACCGTAAAGAATGGGGCCGGGATGGTTCTCAGCTCCAACGCTTTTAAACCAGTCTGCACCGCGGTTTATGACGCTCGTTACATGCGCAAGTGTTTCAATATTATTGATGGTTGTGGGGCGTCCCCATAGGCCTTTCTGAGCAGGGAATGGAGGTTTGACGCGCGGATAGCCTCGTTTACCTTCAAGTGACTCAAGCATGGAGGTCTCTTCGCCGCAAATGTAGGCACCGGCGCCACCAGTTACATAGAAATCCACGCTGTAGTTACTGCCCAGGATATTTTTACCGATAAAGCCTTTTTCATAGGCATCCTCCAGGGCTTTCTCCATCATGCGGATGTATGCCTTATACTCTCCGCGAATATAGACGTAGATGGTTGTGATCTCCATTGCATAGGCGGCAATAAGCGCACCTTCTATAAATGCATGCGGATTGTATTCAAAAATTTTCCTGTCCTTGAACGTGCCTGGCTCCGATTCATCACCATTGCAAGCCAGATACCTCGGCCCGCCATCGGCAGGGGGCATGAACGACCATTTGAGGCCGGCATTGAATCCCGCACCTCCGCGTCCACGGATATTGGCTGCCTTGACCTCTTCGATGACGCTTTTTGGATTTTCCCATTTCTGCTTGTCGGTCAGTACGGATTTCAACCCCTCATAACCTCCGTTCTTGATGTAAACATCAATCTTATGGAGATCCTTGATATTGGGGATCAGTACCGGTTCATAATTTTTCCAGTCTGCAGTGCTCATTATCAATTATTTTGCGTTGCGTAATGGCATGTCAATTTGTTCGTACTCCGGAACCTCACCTTTTCTGAGCGAATCAACCAGCTGATCTGCTTTCTCTTTGGTCAGGTGATTTACATAGGTATCGTTTGTAATCTGCAGCATCGGGGCATACCCGCAGGCACCCAGGCACTCTACCTCATTGAGTGAAAACATACCGTCGTCGGTTGTTTCGCCTTTTTTAATGCCAAGCTTGTCTTCCAGATGTTCCAGAATGTCATAACCGCCACACAATTGACAGCTCAGGCACGTGCAGACGTCGAGAACAAACTTTCCTTTCTCTTCCTTATAGTACTGCGTATAAAATTCAGCCACCCCGTGAACATGTGCTTCGGGCAGATCAAGCGTTTCAGCGACAAGCCGCTGCACGTCAGGATTTACATGGCCAAACCGATTCTGTGCAACCCAGAGCACAGGTAACGTTGCCGGCATTACTTCCGGGAACTTGGCCTTGATTTTTTCAATTTCTTCGAGGTCTTCTTTTGTAAATTCGTATGCCATAATTGTTATTTGTCTGCTTCACCCAATACCGGATCCATTCCGCCAATGATAACAACCGTATCGGCAACCATTTCACCGTCAAGAATATTTTCAAGTACCTGCAGGTTTGCAAATGAAGGACCTGTGATTTTAAGCCTCCATGGGTGTCCCGTACCGTCGCTTTGAATATAGTATCCCAGTTCACCTTTGGGTGATTCAACTGCGGAGTAGGCTTCGGCACCATCCGGCGGGCAGATCCCTGTGTCTGTCATCATAAAATCATGAATCATGCCTTCCATGGAGTAATACACTTCATCCTTGGAAGGGTAGGCCTGTTTAGCGTTATCTGTACGGACGGGCCCCTTTGGAAGCTTTTCAATACACTGCTGGATAATCCGTATGCTTTCCGACATCTCTTCCATCCGAACAAAATAGCGCGCGAGGTTATCGCCTTCGAGCCGGGTCGGGATGTCAAATTCAACCTGGTCATATCTGAGGTAGGGAGAGAACTTTCTCATATCCATGGCATAACCCGAACCCCTTAAAACGGGACCCGTTGCGCCAATGCCGATCGCATCTTCCGTCTTTAAAACGCCAACGGCTTCATTTCGGTCAATAAAAATACGATTGCGGTCGAGCAGTTTGTGATAATCTTTAAGCTCTTTGGGGAATGTCTCAACAAACTCCCGGATGGCACCCATCGCTTCATCGGTGATATCATTAGCAACACCGCCGATGCGGGAGTGGGAGACGGTAAACCTGTGACCTGCCAGGCGGTCCATAATGTCATAAATTTTCTCTCGCTCCTTGAAGGTCCAGATAAAGAAAGAGATGGCTCCAGCATCCATCACCATGGTACCCAGCCAAAGCAGATGCGAAGATATCCGGGCAAGCTCACAACCTATCATTCGTATATATTGCGCCCGTTCGGGAACCTCTACATTTGCAATTTTTTCGACTGCAAGACACAAGGCTACGTTGTTGCTGTAGGGCGAGAGATAGTCCATGCGGTCGGTGTAGGGCATGAACTCCTGGTAGGTTTTGTTTTCGGCAATTTTTTCAACGCCGCGGTGCAGATAGCCTATGTCCAGCTTGGTTTTCTCAATCATTTCACCGTCGAGCTGCAGAACCAATCGGAGCACTCCATGGGTAGCAGGGTGCTGCGGACCCATATTTAAAATCATTTTAGTCTTCAGCGGGTCACCATCGTCCATCTCCTCGATCGTGGTATGCTTATCCTCGAGGCTTTGATATAATTTTTTTTGGTGCTCCTTGAAAAAAGTTGAATGAACCTTCGATTGGATATCAGTTAATTTCATAATACAGGCTTATTCGCTGTCAGGAGTTGTATTGGGCAGTTCGATTGATCCGGGTATACCCAGGAGCGGAAACTCTTTCCGCAGCGGGAAGTACTGAAAATCTTCAGGCATGTAGATTCTTCTCAGATCGGGATGATTTCTGAACCGAATACCAAACATGTCGTACACTTCCCGTTCAGCCCAATTGGCGGCAGGCCATACCCCGGATGCTGAATCCAGTTCCGGATCTTCTTCTTCGCAGCGAACTTTAAGAAAGATACGGTCTCCGTGTTTCAGGGATACAAGATTGTATGCCACTTCAAACCGTTCGTCCGAGGTGTATCGGTCAATTCCGAATATGTCGGTCAGATAGTCGAAATGCAGTTCATCTTTTAAAAAGGTGCAGATTTCAACATTGGCATCGGCTTCAACGCGTACAAACGTGTCGCCGGAAGACTGGTATACTTCAATCAACTTATCAGAGTAACGCTCCGTAAGTGCGTCAACAGTCTGCTTGAGATGTTCGGTTAATTCTAATTTCATGTCGGTTAAATATTGAATCCGTACCCTGGAATCAGGTATCGAGCATTACAGAGTGTTCACTCTTAATTTTGTCCTGAATCTTCATCAGTGCATGAAGAACCGCGTCAGGTCGGGGAGGGCATCCCGAAATATAGGTATCCACAGGAAGGAAATTATCCACTCCCTGCACAACCCCGTAGCATCGGTGCATTCCTCCCGTTGAAGCACAGGCGCCCATGGCGATGCACCATTTGGGATCTGGCATCTGGTCCCATATTCGTCGGATAGCATGCGACATTTTGTAGGTACACCATCCGGCTACAATCATGACATCGCTCTGGCGCGGTGAAAAACGCATAACTTCCGAACCAAAACGTGCAGCATCGTAACGAGGGCCGGCAAATGCCATCATTTCAATGGCACAGCAGGCAAGTCCCATTGGCATTGGCCAGGCGGCATTTGCCCGTGCCCAGTTTACCAGTGAGTCTACCTTTGTAGTTAAATAACCTTCACCAAGTGCGCTTTCTAAACCCATAATTATTGATGTGTAGCCTTGTGTTTAATATGCTTCATGTCCCAGTCCAGGGTTCCCTTTTTAAGGGTATAGACCAGTCCAATGAACAGTACAATAATAAATATAAACATTGCCATAAACGTTCCTGTACCCAATTCGGTAAAACGCACAGCCCATGGGTAAATAAAGACCACTTCAAGGTCAAAAACGATGAACTCCATAGCTACAAGATAGAAGGCGATGGAGTATCTGTCTTTCGCCTCTCCAACGGGGTCCATGCCGCTTTCGTAGGGGTTCAGTTTATTTGTGTTGGGCCGGTAGGGGCCGAGCACGCGGGAAAGTATCATAAAGACAGCCGCCAGGACGAGAGCGATGCCTACTAAAACAAGAATTGGATAATATTGTTCAAGCATGAAAAGTCTGTATTTTGATACGGATGAAATTACCGTCCGTTCTACGGAATGTCAACGCAATTGAGGCAGGAATATAGCAGTTCTGAAATCCAAAATAGAACTGTTTTTTTAAATTCTGTCCTTTTAGACCGGTTCTAAGAAGTGCATGGAGGCATCACCTCGTTTCAGCGTTATCTTATGGGGCTTATTTTATCATTAAAGGTGCTTCACTATTCGGGCCGGACTTTGCTTCCATTCACGAAAAGGGCATGCCTCAGCACGGTCATTGAATAGGCGTAAATTCGGGATGGGATTCGGGGCTTTAGCCAGATGGATCGCCCCTGTACCGGCCACGCACCTGGCCTTGTATTTGTTATCCTGTCTGATCTGATCAAATGGGTTTTCCCCGGCTTTTCGCATTAGAGTGAACACGTACCAGCTGAGTACCCTGAAATAAACGAAGTGAATTACCAGCCGATGCGCCCCCTGCGCGGATCCCTTTCAACTCCGGATGGCGCTTCAGGCATCACAAAACCGGCCGGTTGTTCAAAGGCATCCGTTCCCCATGGTGCATCCGGGTCGTTTTGAACCCTGTTGATGAATTCACCGACAATAGGAAGTGCAGTTCGTGCTCCCTGTCCGATGCTGCCCGGCAGATCATCGGGAAATCGTATTCTGCGGTCTTCACCGCCCACCCATGCACCCATCACGATGTGGGGGGTCATCCCTACAAACCAGTTGTCGGCGCTATTCTGAGTGGTGCCGGTTTTGCCGGCAATATCCTGCCTGATTCCATAAACATTTCTGAGACGCACCCCGGTGCCGTGATATCCGTCACCGCCTCGGATTACACCCCGCATCATATCAATCATGATGTAGGCCGTTTCAGGGCTCATCACCTCCTGAATATCGCTGGGTACATACTCTTTGAGAACATTGCCCTCACGGTCCTCAATCCGAGTTATAGCCGTGGGTTCAATAAATACACCCTGATTGGCAAAAGTTGTATAGGCGCTCACCAGCTCCAGGAGAGATACGTCGGCAGTGCCAAGGGCCATGGCGGGCACAATGCGTGCATCACTCATGTCAATTCCAAGATTTTCAGCCATTTGCTGAATCTTGCGTGCCGCCGGATAGAGATCATCAAGCTGATTTGTGCCCGGATTCCCCGCTATTTCGGGCAGCAGCCTGACGGTAACATTGTTCAGGCTGCGGGCCAGACCCTGACGCAAAGGAACCATTTCCGGACCTGACGGTACGCTCGGATCTTTCGGATTCCAGCGATTACCCAGACGATCGATAAAACTGATGGGGTATTTTGAAAAGGTGTGATAGGGCATATACCCGTTGTCGATTGCAACGGCATACACAAAAGGTTTGAAGGTAGACCCGGCCTGGCGACGTGCCTGGTGAACGTGGTCGAACTGCTGGGCTCCATAGTCGGCGCCGCCCACCCACGCAAGTATGTGTCCCGTGGAGGGCTCAATAGCCGTGAAACCGGCTTGAAGCCTGGTTCTGGCCCGCATCACGGAGTCAACAAAAGCAGAGTCCGCCTCCAGGTTGGCAAATACAACCGACTCCTGATCGGTGTTGAATTTAGAAAAACCGTTTTTGTAGCGGTCTGTTTCCCGGATGTAGTCACGCAGGAATGTGGGAAATTCTTCCCACAATTTGTCCATATATTCACCTTCCGGCGATGTCCATTCCTGTTCAAATATAGGCTGAAATTCGGCCAGCTTTTCACGGACTGCCTGTTCAGCATGCCGCTGCAGGCGAGAGTCGATTGTGGTGTAGATTACCAATCCGTCTGTATTGAGGTCGTACCCGTTTTCATCCGCCCATGTCTGTACCTGCTGGCGCACATATTCGCCGAAATAGCGGCTTTCACGGCCGGCCCGGGAAGGGGGCTGGTAATTAAGCGTGATCGGCTCCATTCTAAGAGACTGAAGGGTTTCTGCGCTGATAAATCCACGGTTATGCATCTGGGCTAGTACTACATTTCTGCGATATTCGGCCCTTTCGGGATTTATCCTCGGATTGTACGCATATATGGCCCTCAACTGACCGATCAGCGTAGCGGCTTCGGATACATTGATCTCTTTTGCGGGTTTGTTGTAATGAGTTTTTGAAGCCTGCTCTATACCGAATGCGGAATTGCTGAACTCCACTGTATTCAGATACATCTCAATAATTTCACGTTTCGTGTAATTGTGTTCGATCTGAATGGCGGTAATCATTTCGCGAAGCTTCCGGGTTACGGAAACCTCAAAACCTATCTTTCTGTACAGGTTTCTGGCAAGCTGCTGTGTGATGGTCGACCCTCCCTGAAGGCGCCCCTGTATCCAGTAGTAGGGCAGTCCTGCAAGCCTGACAATGTCTACGCCCCAATGCTCAAAGAAACGATGATCTTCAATGGCAACCAGCGCGTTCACAATGCTGGGTGAGATCTCATCAATTGAAACATTGGTTCGGTTTTCAACAAAATAGCGGTCGAGCACTACTCCGTCGGAGCTTCGTATTTCGGTTGCAATAGCGGTCTCCGGATTTTCCAGCTCTTCAATGGAGGGTAAACCCTGAACCAGGTAATAAAAATATCCTCCTGCAAGACCGATTATCACCAGAAGCGCAATGCCTGAATAGAGCAGCATTTTTCTTTTTAACACGCTCTTCCGCTTTGGATTGTTGCTTTGGGGTGATTTGTCTTTACCCAGCACTCGCTTTCTGTAGTCGGGATCATTGAAATAGCGATCCATATCTACATCATGATCATCATTGCTCATTTCTTTGAACCGTTATTTTCTTATTCATTTATCTTCCAGAGGGATCAGTTTGTAATCGTCTGCTGACCATTTAACGAGTTTAATCTCATTGTTGGTATAGTAAGCAACCGTATAATCTTTAAAGAAGGCACCGGGGTTTATATATGTGCCGGAGGGAAATGTTTCCTTTCGGGCTATGTGATCGTGACCTGAGAGCACAAAGTCAAAAGTACTGCTATTTAGTAAATTTTTCGACCATTGATTCAGGCGCTCCGGTTCGGATCCTGTTTTTTCACGGCTCATGGATGAAAATGATTTCATCATGTGCAATCCAGCGTCCGGCGGAAGAAGTGCCTGATAGAGCCGCGTGAACCAGATGCTGCGAATGATTCTGTGATAAAGCGGGCGGGGAAGCTGATAGGCGGGATCGGACAACCCGTCTCCATGATGCAGAAAAAACCGGTTTTCGTCTGCTTCAAAAAGATAGTAATCGGATGACACACCGAATCCCAGTTCTGTAAAGTAACCTCTGTCCCAATTATCGTGATTACCGAGGATGTAGGTTGCAGGATATACCGATCGGTTATACTGTTCGAGTGTGTCAAGCAGCTCCATTCCCAGTTCAGGCACATCTCCCGGATATTCCATCCAGTAATCAAACAGGTCGCCGAGAATATGCAGGCGAATGGAGTGTTCGGTACAGTACTGTATCAGTGCAATAATCTTTTGCTCCAGATGCCTGTTACTCCGGTCGTCAAACGCACCCAGATGAACATCGGATAGAAAAAGATGATCCATTTTAAAATCTGTTATTTGCGTTCAGAAAGGCTTCCGGACAGAGTAAGTGGTTAAATAACGCTGTGGGCACATGCGGTAAATAAATAATAAATTCGGTGCATAGATATTTATTTCCTGCGGGTAATGATGAACTGTATAAGCTCCTCAAAATCTTCCAGTCCCTCTTTGACAGGCAGCTTTTTAAGCTCCTCGAGCGCTTCGGAAGCAAACCTGTTCATCGCTTCCCTTGATCCGCTCAGACCGCCAAAGTCATTCACAAACTTAACGATCTGATCAACGTCTTCAGACCGTTTTTTTCTTTTTTTCATCAGACGCACCACATGCTTGCTGTCGGATCGGCCTGCATGCTCAAGCGCTTTGATCAGGGGAAGGGTAATTTTTCGCTCCTGGATATCGTTTCTTCTGGGCTTGCCGACGTCATCCATCCCGTAATCGAGAAGATCGTCTTTGATCTGGAAAGCAATGCCCACTTTCAATCCGATCTCACCCATCTTTTCAACCACATCCGGGTTGTCGGTAGCCGCAATCGCTCCGCAACGGCAGCAGGCAGAAATCAGGCTCGCCGTTTTCTCAGAAATTATCTGATAATATCGGTCCTCCGTCATATTAAACAGTTTGGAGGTTTTAAGCTGTCTGAGCTCACCTTCGCTCATCTTGCGTACGGCATCTGAGAGTACGTGGAGCAGGTCATACTCTTTATGGTCGAGTGCCACAAGTAGACCTTTTGAGAGCAGAAAATCACCAAGCAGAACGCCCGCTTTGTTCTTCCACAATTTATTGATGCTTAAAAAATCGCGCCGAAGGTCAGCCTCATCCACAACATCATCATGAATAAGCGTAGCGGTATGCAGCAACTCTATCATGGTTGC
Source organism: Rhodohalobacter mucosus (assembly GCF_003150675.1). Taxonomy (NCBI): domain Bacteria; kingdom Pseudomonadati; phylum Balneolota; class Balneolia; order Balneolales; family Balneolaceae; genus Rhodohalobacter; species Rhodohalobacter mucosus. The sequence continues at coordinate 172,942 of NZ_QGGB01000003.1, forward strand.
AGCCACGTAACTGCGCTTATTTATATCGCCAAACATGCGCGCTGTCATAAAAACCAGGGTGGGCCGAATCTCTTTTCCTTTCTGCCTCAACAGATAACGGATAATCTGATCGAGCAGAAAAACATCGCTGCTTATCTCATCTTTGAAAAACGAGCGAAAGGTTTTCAGGTGATCCTGAACGGGTTTGGTGATCTCCCGAAGAGATCGGCTGGTTATGGTAGACGTTGCCGGGTTTTGAATTGCCGCCTCAGTGGACATTCGGTACTTATGTATTTAAAATTTGGATCGGTAATAAAATAAGAATAAAGCTCATTAATTATTTGCGCAAAGATGAAGGGCTGTTTAGTTTTGTAACTTATTCAAAATCGACAGATAACCAAACCATCTTAATTTGAAAACAATCGGTGTTCTCACAAGCGGGGGAGACTCCCCGGGAATGAACGCGGCTGTACGAGCCGTAGTGCGTACCGCCCTATTTAATGAGCTGGATGTTTACGCTATCAGGCAGGGCTATAAAGGCCTTATCAGTGGCAATCTCAAAAAAGTGGACTCTTCAGACGTTTCCAACACGATACAGCGGGGTGGTACTATTCTCAAATCCGCACGCTGCGAGCAATTCAGAACTCCGGAAGGACGGGAAATTGCGGTTCAGAAATTGCGGGATAATGGAATAGATGCTCTCGTTGTGATTGGCGGTGACGGTTCTTTTCAGGGAGCCACTCTTCTGGGCAAAGAGCATGGAGTGAACGTAATTGGCGTACCGGCAACCATCGACAACGATCTGGTGGGTACCGACGAAACCATCGGTTACGATACGGCTCTTAATACGGCAACGGAAGCAATTGATAAAATCCGTGACACCGCAGATGCACACGACCGGCTTTTTCTGGTTGAGGTTATGGGGCGCGATGCAGGCTTTATCGCTCTCGAGACGGGTATTGCAGGCGGCGCAGAACTTATCTTGCTGCCGGAATCCCTCACCAACCTCAGTGAAATTAAATCTTCTCTCACCAGGGTGCTTGAGGAGCATCAGAGAAGCAGTCTTGTAATAATTGCGGAGGGTGACGAAACCGGAGGTGCACTGAAGCTATCAGAAGAACTGAAACCGGACTTCGGTAAATACGATATGAGGGTCTGTATCCTCGGTCATGTGCAGCGCGGTGGCAACCCTACGGCGAGAGACAGGGTATTGGCCAGCCGTCTGGGCTCAGCGGCGGTAACGGTTCTTATCGAAGGACACAGCGAAGTAATGGTTGGTGTGGTGAACAACAAGATAAAGCTGACGCCCCTGAAAATGACATTCGGTAAGAAGAAAGACATCAATTATGAGCTGGTTGAGCTGGCCAAAACGCTCCGTTAATCAAGCTATATAAGGATATTATGATTAAAACAGATGTTGACGGAGCCCGTCAATTTATAGATGATGAAGAGTACACAAAAACCTATGAAATGGCTGAAAATGCCTTTCGCCAGGTTGAGCAGGCAAGCGGTCCGGGTAATAACTGGCTGGGCTGGAGACGCATCCTGAAAGAGCCCAACGATGCGGAACTGGAACGGATAGAACGTCATGCGGCAGAGATCAGAAAAAATGCAGACATTTTTATTATCTGCGGCATAGGTGGGTCTTACACGGGAGCCAAGGCAATTATTGAATCGCTGACATCCGGTTTCGAGGGTAGCGGCCTGGAAATACTATACGCAGGCCATCATATGGGCGGAAGATACCTGCACGATCTGATGGAGTACCTGAAATCACCCCGTGAGGATGGAGAGCCAAAGAGAGTCTATCTTAATGTGATCTCCAAGTCGGGATCCACGCTTGAAACGGCACTTGCTTTCAGAACCATCCGGGCATGGATGCATGAAGAGTACGGTGATGAGGCGAAAAACCGCATTGTGGCTACCACCGGCGAATCCGGAGGTGTTCTGAATAATATTATTGAAGAGGAGGGGTATGCAAAGTATGTCATCCCGGGGGATATCGGCGGCCGCTTTTCTGTATTGACTCCCGTAGGACTGCTTCCGGTTGCCGTTGCAGGAATTGATATCCAAACCCTCTACTATGGTGCGGTTGCGGAATATGAGCTTACTGAATCCGACCCCGGCAAGATTCTGGAATACGCTACCATTCGTTACATACTCCATAAAAACGGGTATGCACTCGATGTAATCGGTTCGTTTGAACCTGAGATGATGGGATTTGCCGCCTGGACTCAGCAGCTGTTGGGCGAAAGTGAAGGAAAAGAGGGGAAAGGTCTGTTCCCGGCCACGGCAAGCTACTCAACCGATCTTCACAGCATAGGACAGATGATTCAGCAGGGACAAAGAAATATGCTTGAAACTCTCTTTGTGATCGAAAAACCGATTTCTGATTTGAAAATTACTTCAATGAGTGATAACACAGATGAGTTGGGGTACCTGGAAGGAAAAACATTTCATGAAATCAATCACAGTGCACAGGAAGGCACTGTGCAGGCTCACCTTGAAGGAGGTGTACCCGTAATCAGGGTGATACTCGAAAAACTGAATGCGCAGCAAATTGGCCGGTTCATCTATTTCTATGAACTGATGACGGCTGTTTATGTGTACATGCTCGATGTGAACCCCTTCAACCAGCCGGGAGTGGAAAACTATAAACAAGCCATGTACCGCTTACTTGGAAAAAAGGACTGACAATGAGTGAAATCAGACCTAAAAAATATATTGCGGTTGCCGGGAATATCGGTGCCGGAAAATCATCTCTTACCGGGTTGTTGGCAAAGAATTTTGGCTGGAAAACCTACTACGAGTCGGTAGATAACAATCCGTACCTCACTGATTTTTATGATGACATGCGGCGCTGGAGTTTTAACCTGCAAATTTACTTTTTGTCCAGCAGGTTTCGTCACCAGAAAGAAATTCAGACTGCAGCTGAAAATCTGATACAGGATCGCACGATTTATGAAGATGTTGAGATCTTCGCCAAGAACCTTCATGATATGGGACTGATGAGTAACAGAGACTTCGAGAACTACAGGAGTCTCTTTGCTGAAATGGTGCACTACCTGCAGCCGCCTGACCTGCTTATCTATCTAAGGGCCGATGTACCCACGCTGGTTCGGCAAATACAGCGAAGGGGAAGAAATTATGAGAATACGATCCGTATAGAATACCTGGAAAGGCTCAACAGTTTGTATGAAGACTGGATTGATCGCTATGAGCACGAAAAGCTGATTATTGACACCGATAACCTGGATTTTGTGAACAGTGAAGAGGACCTGGGCAAAGTAATCGGGCTGGTTGAACAGCGGTTGTTCGGACTCTTTAATTGAATTGCTTTCAAAATTATATCTTTCTATTTTTATAAGCTGTCGTGAAAACATCACCATTAACATTTGAGCTTCAGGAAATTCCGGACGGAAAGAGTACGCGTAATGTGTCTCTGGATGAAGACAGTTTAGAGCTGGATGATGATACATCACTGCTCAATGCGGACGTTCATGTTGAGTTTTTCAGGACAGACCTTTTTATCAGGGTTTGGTTTGAGGTGAGTGCCGACACAACATTGATTTGTGATCGCACGCTGAAGCCATTTACTGAAACCGTTTTGGGGGATTATGAAGTGATGTTTTATCCCGAAACACCGGAAGAACACGAAACGGATAAAGGAAAAGTAAAGGAAATTGATGCTGAAAACCTCACCATTTCAATTGATGAGGAGGTGCGGGATACGATCATGCTTCAGATTCCGATCAGAAAATTGCATCCGGACCTGATTGATCAAGACGGTAAGCCTGTTGAGTTTGAAACACAGGTATTTGGCAAAAATGTTGAAAACGAAGACGGTAGTGACCAGCCGATTGACCCGCGCTGGGAAAAACTTAAGAAACTGAAGAAGTCAAACTAAACTGAGTATATATTAAATGGCGCATCCAAAACGAAAAACCTCCAAGGCACGCAGAGACAAACGACGGTCTCACCACAAAATTTCTGACGTGGTGCTCACCGAGTGTACAAACTGCGGTGCAATGCACAAGTATCATCATGTATGTATGGAGTGTGGCTATTACCGCGGAAGGCAGGTAATCAACGTTTCCAACTAATTAACAACTTTTAAATATGATGATTGCAGTTGATGCTGTAGGTGGGGATCATTATCCCGAAAATCCGGTAGCCGGGGCAGTTCTTGCCACCGGAGAAAACCCGGATATACAGATCCTGCTCGTCGGTCCTGAAGATGTGGTATCTGAGGAGCTGTTAAAACACTCCTATGATTCATCTCGCATCCATTTGCTTCATGCTCCCCAGATTATCGGCATGGACGAGTCTCCGTCATCTGCGGTTAAAACCAAGCAGTCATCCTCTATCGCCGTCGGGCTCGCCGCGCACAAGCAGGGCAAATGCTCCGCCTTTGTGAGTGCAGGAAACACTGGTGCTCTCCTGGCCGCTTCAACGTTTATTTTAGGAAAGCTTGAAGGCGTTATCCGTCCTACAATCGTTGCGCCCTATCCAACCATAAAGGGCATCAGCCTGTTAATTGATGCCGGCGCAAACCTTGAGCCCAAACCTGAAATGATTCTCCAGTTTGCCAAGATGGGCGAAATATTCTGCAGGGAAATTATGGGCATTGAGAACCCCACCGTCGGTCAGCTGAATGTTGGTGAAGAAGCTGAAAAGGGGACTGATTTGCAAAAAAATTCACACAAGCTGCTCAGTCAGATGAAGGGATACCTTGGAAATATTGAAGGCAAGGACATACTCTTCGGGAAAACCGATATCTATATCACCGACGGCTTTACAGGAAACGTAGTTCTCAAATTCGGTGAATCCATCCCGGATGCACTCCAGCAAATGCTCTCTCTTACCATGAAAAGTGAAGCCGTTCAGGAAGAGATGCAGAGACAAATTTATTCAATTTTGGAAAAAAGCCTCAAAACCTTCAATTATGAACATGTTGGAGGTGTTCCTTTTCTGGGTGTAGACGGTACCAGCCTTGTAGGTCACGGAGGCAGTTCTCCTGTTGCAATTAAAAATATGATATTCAGTGCTGCTCAGTGTGTTGAGCACAAGGTGAATAGTAAAATCATATCATCTCTTAATAACTAACCCTCTCTCTGAATTTAATGACTTCAAACCGAGCGATTATCACCGGGGTAGGGCGCTATTTGCCCGATTACGTGCTCACAAATGAAGAGCTTGAAAAGTACGTAGACACAAATGATGAATGGATCAGAAGCCGTACGGGTATTTCAGAGCGCAGAATACTGAAAGACCCTGATAAGGCAACTTCTTTTATGGCAGCTAAAGCCGCCGAAGATGCCCTTCAGGATGCAGGCGTTCAGGCTGATGAAATTGATGCAATTATTGTTGCAACCGTTACGCCCGATTATCTCTTTCCGGCTACTGCAGGCCTTGTTCAGCGGCGTATAGGTGCATCCAACGCGTTTGCATTCGACCTCTCTGCAGCCTGCTCCGGATTTTTATATGCACTCACCACCGGCGGCAATATGATTGAATCGGGACGCTCAAAGAAAGTGCTGGTTATCGGCGCAGACAAAATGAGTTCCATAATCGACTTCACCGATCGAACCACTTGTATTCTGTTTGGTGATGCTGCTGGCGCCGTCGTTTTGGAATCAGGTGAAGAGGGCGGAATTGTCGATTACGTTCACCACACCCAGGGAGACGAAGAGTGCATGCTATATCAGCCGGCGGGGGGAAGCATGAATCCTGCAAGTGAGGAGACCGTTCGGAATAAAATGCACTATATCAGGCAGGATGGAAAAGCCGTCTTCAAGAAAGCGACCGAAGGAATGGCGGATGTGTCGCTTGAAATTATGAAAAGAAACAACCTGAGTGCAGACGATGTGGCTTGGTTGGTACCTCACCAGGCCAATCTGCGAATAATAGACGCCACTGCACGCAGAATGGGCCTTGATAAAGAGAAGGTGATGATCAATATTTCACACTATGGAAATACTACCGCCGCAACGATTCCGCTCTGTTTGTATGACTGGAAAGACCAGCTGAAGAAAGGAGACAACCTGGTGCTTTCTGCTTTTGGCGGGGGACTGACCTGGGGCGCAATCTATCTTCAGTGGACAAAATAGACCAGATTTAATTCTCATATTATGAATGCATTTCTATTTCCGGGACAGGGTTCACAGAAAGTTGGGATGGGTAAGGATCATTATGACTCGAATGACCTGTTCAGAAAGCTTGCAGACAAGGCAGATTCGGTGCTTGGTTACGCACTTACCGATATCATGTTTGAAGGTCCTCAGGACAAACTGATGCAGACCAAAAACACGCAGCCCGCTATATTTTTGCATTCGGTTGCACTCTTCAGAACCCTGAATCAGCAAGCGGATATGGTGGCAGGTCACAGCCTGGGAGAATTTTCCGCACTTGTAGCAGCCGGTGTGCTAACGTTTGATTCCGGACTTGAATTGGTTGCACTCAGGGGCCAGCTTATGCAGCAGGCCGGAGATGTGGACCCAGGCACCATGGCTGCCATTATTGGTATGGACGATGATACGGTAGACGAAATTTGTTCTGAAATTTCCGATAAAACGGGCAAACCGGTCGTTCCGGCAAACTACAACTGCCCGGGGCAGCTGGTGATATCGGGTGATATGGATGCAGTAAAAGAAGCCGTTTCCCTCGCAAAGGAGAAAGGATGCAGAATTGCAACCCTTCTGCCCGTTAGCGGAGCCTTCCATTCACCGCTGATGAAACCTGCATATGATGTCTTCGCTGATAAACTCGAGTCCGTTTCATTCTCTGAGGCAGAAATCCCCGTGTACAGCAACTATACAGGAAAACCCTCAACGGATGCGGATGTGCTTAAGGAAAATGTGCTTGAACAGCTGATGAGTCCCGTAAGATGGACCTCAACAATTCAGAATATGAAAGCTGACGGAGCTGAACGGTTCGTGGAGGTGGGGCCGGGTAAGGTGCTTCAGGGATTGGTAAAAAGAACTCTGAAAAATGTCGAAATTGAAGGTTACGAATAGCAAAAGGAGACCCTGACTATGGATTTGAAAGGAAAAAATTGTTTGGTTACGGGTGGCGGACGCGGTATAGGGAGGGCCATTGCACTACAACTTGCAGAGTATGGTGCCAATGTAGCAGTTACCTACTCACGTTCGGCAGATGCCGCAAACGAAACCGTTACTGAAATAGAAACGCTTGGAGCCAGGGGAATGGCTTTGCAGGCCGATGCAACCAACTTTGCCAAAGCCGAAGAGGTAATAAACACGTTGACGGAAGAGTGGGGGAGTATCGATGTGCTTGTAAATAATGCGGGCATTGCGCAAGACAACCTTATTCTCAGAATGAGTGAAGAAAACTGGGATGCGGTTCTGGATACCAATCTGAAAAGTGTGTTCAACTATTGCAAGGCTGCCACCAAACCGATGATGCGCGCACGCGGCGGATCGGTGATTAATATTGGTTCGGTTGTCGGAATCTCCGGAAATGCGGGTCAAAGCAACTATGCAGCATCCAAAGCCGGGATGATCGGATTTACAAAATCGTATGCCAAAGAGCTGGCAAGCAGGAATATCCGGGCCAACGTCGTTGCTCCGGGATATATACTTACAGAAATGACCGAAAAGCTGAGTGAAAACGTGTTGGAGGCCATTAAAACGGAAACACCGCTTGGCAGGGCCGGTAACCCTGATGAAGTGTCGAACGTGGTGGCGTTTTTGGCATCTGACCTGAGCTCTTATATTACAGGAGAAGTTATAAGGGTGGATGGCGGTATGGCTATGTAACCCGTTTTATTGACCTTTTTACGCAACACAATCTCGTATTTTTTTTACACTGAGATGTTGTATTTTCTCCTGACAAAAATTTTATATCATTACAATTAACCATAATTCAAATCGAAAGGACTGATATGTCACAGGATGTTGAAGCAAAAGTAAAATCAATCATTGTTGATAAACTTGGAGTAGATGAATCAGAAGTTACAGCTGATGCAAACTTCACAAACGATCTGGGAGCCGACTCTCTTGACACCGTTGAACTGATTATGGAGTTCGAAAAAGAGTTCGACCTGAGCATTCCTGATGAAGACGCCGAAAACATTGCTACCGTAGGCGACGCAGTTAAGTATATTCAGGACAAATCGTAAGCACTGTAGTAAACGAACTCACTGCTAATGACTGAACGAAGAGTTGTTGTCACCGGTGTAGGTGCAATGACGCCCGTCGGGAAGACCGCTCCCGAATTCTGGAACGGTCTTATCTCCGGTGAAAGCGGCGTCAGGCCTATCACCCATTTCGAAACAGCAGACTACCCGACAAAGTTTGCCGGACAAATAGAAGATTTCGACTCCGGTAACTATTTTGACCGGAAGGAGGCCCGCAGGCTCGATCCGGTTACCCAGTACGGGTTGATTGTTGCTGACGAGACCATCCAAGACAGTAAGATCGATCTTGACACGATCAATAAGGATCGGGTTGCTGTTCTTGTTGGCACAGGTATCGGTGGCATGAAAACATTCTACGATCAGTCAATTTCACATCATGAGCATGGGCCGCGCGGTGTAAATCCATTCTTCATTCCCATGCTTATCCCGGATATGCCGGCCGGCCAGATCTCCATTCGCTATGGTTTTCGCGGAGCCAACTTCTGCGCAGTATCGGCCTGTGCAACCGGGTCTCATAATATCGGTCTTGCATACGACTCAATACGATATGGACGATCCGATATGGCTCTCTGCGGCGGCACGGAAGCACCGGTCTGGGAAATTGGTATCGCCGGTTTTTCATCCATGAAAGCTCTGTCAAAGCGCAATGATGAACCTGAAAAAGCATCCCGTCCCTTTGATAAGGACCGCGACGGGTTCGTTTTGGGTGAAGGTGCTTCGATGATGTTTCTGGAGTCACTCGAATCGGCAAAAGCAAGAGGAGCGCGAATCTACGGGGAAATCGTGGGTTACGGATTCTCTGCCGATGCATACCATATTACCGCTCCTGACCCTGATGGTAACGGGGTTATACTGGCATTTAAAAGTGCACTTGAAATGGCGGGTATAAAACCGGAAGATGTGGATCACATCAATATGCACGGAACATCGACCCCTTTGGGCGACATTGCCGAAACCAACTCCATCAAAAAGGTTTTTGGTGACCACGCATATAAGATCAATCTCAACAGCACCAAATCGATGACAGGGCATATGCTGGGTGCTGCAGGTGCGGCTGAATCGGTGGCTACACTGCTGGCCGTATATCACGGAATGGTTCCGCCAACCATCAACTATGAGACCCCCGACCCCGAATGTGACCTGAATTACACGGTGAATGAAGCAGAAGTCAGAGATCTGACATATGCAATGAATAATGCTTTTGGATTTGGCGGGCACAACACTACGATCGTGTTCAAAAAATTTGAAGACTAACCACCCGTCTTATGATAGGCAGGCTGAGAGAATGGTTCAGGAAACACCCTGCTCCGGAACCGGATAAACCTGCTGTTGAACGGCTTACTCTGCTCAGAAAAAATCTGGGGATCTCGATACCCGATGAGGATCTTCATTTTTTCACCAAAGCACTCCGGCACCGGTCCATTGTCGATAAATCCGGATATGAGTCACACGAAACTTATGAAAGGCTTGAGTTTTTGGGGGATGCCGTTCTTGACCTGATCGTCACTGAAATCCTGTTTGAAAAATACCCCACCGAGAACGAAGGATTTCTGACAAAAATGAGAGCCAAGATAGTAAAGGGTGATACTCTTCATAAACTTGCTCTGAGCCTTGAGCTGAATAAAGCGCTTGAAATCGGAGACAGAGCCTCGGGACAGGGTGTGGAGCTCTCAAAAAGTGTTTTGGCCGATGTATATGAAGCCATCATTGCAGCAATCTATGTGAGCCAGGGTTATGAAAAAACATTCCTGTTTGTGGAGCAGAACCTGAACAGCTATCTCGATCTCAAAAAAATTGAGACCAAGGTTGATAATTTCAAAAGCGTACTGATGGAATACACGCAGGCTGAAAAGATGCCGCTGCCCGAATACAGAGTGATTTCGGAAGAGGGGCCGGGTCATAATAAAACGTTTTCGGTTGCCGTATTTGTGAATAACAGGAAAGCCGGCGAGGGTGAGGGTAAAAGCAAGAAACAGGCTGAACAGCTGGCTGCAAGGGACGCGTTGGCAAAACTGGATTTGCCGCATTAAAACAGGGTATTTCAGGTATTGCTGTCCGAGTAAAATCGGTTTGTTTTTTGTGCAGAAACCTTCGTTTCTTAGTACCGTTAATTGAGGCCGAGCAGCAGAATCAGGTTTAGCAATGATCGCACATTTATTAAAACCGGAATTTGATGAACTGATCCAGAAAAAAGACTGGATTGCCATCAAGGAGTCGCTCGACGACGTACCGGCTGTGGATATTGCAGAACTTCTTGAAGACCTTGAGCCTGAAGTGGCTGTGGTTGTATTCAGGTTGCTGAAAAAAAGCAAGGCAGCAGATGTATTTACCTATCTGAGTTCCGGGAAGGGGCTGGAACTGCTGGAGGTGTTCAGCCGGCGTCAGCTCAGTGACGTCATGAACAATCTGGAGCCCGATGAGCGTGTTGCGCTGATGGAAGAGCTTCCGGGACACCTTACCCAGAAGGTTTTTACCTCAATGGATTCGGATAACCTCGCCCAGGTTCGCAGATTGCTTGGCTATCCGCCCGAGTCGGTCGGCCGGCTCATGACTACCAACTATGTGAAAATTCGCAGTGACTGGACCGTAAGCAAAAGCTTTGAACATATCCGAAAATACGGTCGTACCGCTGAAACGGTAAACGTGATTTACGTTGTAAATGAACAGGAACAGCTTATTGATGACCTTCGCCTGAATCAGCTGATTCTGGCCAGTCCTGAATCTCACATAGAAGACATTATGGATGAGTCGTTCGAGGCGCTGAGCGCTTTCGACGATCAGGAAGAGGCCGTGAAAATGCTCAGTAAATACGATCGCGTAGCACTGCCGGTAGTTGATTCGGGGGGCGTACTGGTCGGCATTGTAACCGTGGATGACGTTCTGGACGTTGCGGAGGAGGAAACCACGGAAGATATGCAGCTGATGGCCGGTATGAGCGCCCTGGATGATTATTACTCACAGACCAACATTACCGAAATGGTTCGCAAGCGTTCGGGCTGGCTGATTCTTCTCTTTCTGGGCCAGATGTTAACCGTATCGGCAATGGCCGGATACGAAGACACTCTTGCAGCGGCAGCGGTTCTGGCTCTCTTTATCCCAATGATTATATCCAGCGGCGGAAATTCGGGTTCCCAGGCGGCCACGCTGATTATACGGGCACTGTCTACGGATGACATCAGGCTTAAAGACTGGATGATGGTTTTGAGAAGGGAGCTGTTCTCGGGGATGCTCTTAGGTACCATTCTGGGCGTTATGGGTACTGTCGTAATCAGCACCTGGATGGTATTCAGGGGAGAGCCATTTACAACGGCGGTGTTTCTTCAGGCGCTTACCGTTGGTATGAGTCTGGTTGGTGTGGTTATATTTGGAAATCTGAGCGGTTCGATGCTTCCGTTCATCATGTCGAAAGTGGGCCTTGACCCTGCAGTTACCTCGGCACCATTCGTAGCCACGCTCGTTGATGTAACAGGAATCCTAATTTACTTTTCAATTGCCGTTGCACTGCTTAGCGGTGTTGTGCTGTAATACATTTATTAAACTGTGCTATGAAGCAATATCATGACCTGGTAAAAAACGTACTGGAAAACGGAGTAAGAAAAGAGAACCGTACAGGCACGGACACTCTATCCAATTTTGCAGAGTTCTACAAAGTGGATCTATCGAAAGGATTTCCTCTCCTTACCACAAAAAAGGTCTTTTTTAAATCGGTTATCATGGAGTTGCTGTGGTACCTGAGGGGAGAAGATCATATCCGGTGGCTGCGTGATGAAAACGACGTTCACATATGGGATGCATGGGCTGAGGAAGATGGATATGTAGGCCCGATCTACCCTGTATTGTGGAGACGTTTTCCCTATCTGAAGGCGGATGACGGCTCGGTATATCGAAAACTGGGTGAGGACGATTCCCATAAAGCGTGGCGATATGAAGAATTTGACCAGGTTCAAAGGGCCATAGATATGCTTCGGAAAAATCCCAACAGCCGCAGAATTGTAGTCTCAACCTGGCATCCGGGTCTGCTGGATGAAATGGGGCTGCCTCCCTGCCATATCATGTACATTTTCAATGTTTCAAACGGCCGTCTGAACTGCCATCTTACGCAGCGATCAGGTGATATAGCATTGGGAATACCCTTTAATCTGGCCTGCTATTCAGCGCTCACGATGGCCATCGCACAGGACGTGGGGCTGGAACCCGGTGTTTTTGCACATACCATCGTTGATGCTCATATCTACGTAAACCACATAGACGGTTTGAAAGAACAGCTGACTCGCGATTTCCGTCCACTGCCCAAACTTGAAATTAACAGAAAACCGGTTGATGAACTGGAATATGACGACTTCAAACTAACCGGATATGATCCTCATCCATCCATAAAATTTCCGGTTGCTGTATGAAACTGATTTTGATTGCAGCCCATGATCCCAATTTGGTTATTGGTTCAAATGGGGAATTGCCATGGCATTACAGTGAAGACCTAAAGTTTTTCAAGAAGCAGACGATGGGGCACCCTATTGTGATGGGGCGTGTTGTATTTGAGGAGCTGAATGAGAAGCCACTACCCGGAAGAGAAAACATCGTTTTGAGCCGCAGCAGGACGTATGATCACGTAAAAACGTTCAGCGATATCGATTCAGCACTCTCTTATCTTTCTGACAGGGAATCGGTTTTTATCATAGGCGGAGGAGAGATATACCGGCAAACCCTTCCGATGGCAGACCGTCTGATAATAACACGTATCAGACAGGAGTATGAAGGGGATACAACTTTTCCAGAGTACAGGGACGATATTGGAAGCATATGGAAAGAAACGTGGAGAGAAGAGCATTCCGATTTTGATTTTATAATTTACGATCGCATATAAATCTAAATATCAATACGATACAAGGTTCTAAACTGGCGATCATTGTTATAAAAGATTAACTGAATGTCTTACATAAGATGGCGTACTTTTATATCACAAATTCGTGGGGAATTACGCCGAAATATCTCAGTTCTACCTGTTAAACGAAATCTGGTTGTACAATACGACCAACCAGGTTTTACTCATCACACTGTTGATGCTGTTTTCTCTGGTAGCCTACCTCTTTCTGAAAAGCAGGTCACGGGAGAACTTTGTGCTCACGTCCAGTGAGCGCTACAGCTACCTGAAAACGATAACGTCCAACTCCGAAACGGCAGATCTGATTCTGGATACCACCAATGTCGTTAAATTTGCAAACGACAAGTTCCTCGAGCTTTTTAACCTGATTAAACACCAGGTGGATAATAAACCGGTACGGCAGATCGGCATTCCGGACGATCTGGTGAAACAGCTGCTCAAGTATAAGATTGACAATAAAACGTTCACGTTTAATATGTGGGGGAGAAAGTTCTTTGTGAAGTATGCAACGGTAACGACGGATGAAGGACAGTTGCTGGGCAGCCTCATTAAGATCCACGAAGAGAAGAATGTCATATTGGACGATGAGTATGTAAGTCAGTGGATGCACGAACTTAATACCCCTCTGAATGCGATCATGGGATACAGTGAGCTTTTGGCGGGTGAAAAGAATCTGACCCGTGAACAAAAGCGCCAGCTTCATACGATATCAGATCACTCCGCATTGCTGAAAAAGCGAATCGAAAACCTGCTTATGGACCAGGAGATCAGCCGAATCTATAAGGTTGACAGCAAGCGTGATAATGGACTTGAAAAAATACTTATTGTCGATGATGTAACGATTAACCGTACACTTCTTAAGATTATCCTGAAAAGGAACGGATATGATGTTACTGAGGCCAAGAACGGACGGGAGGCGGTGGAAAAAATATCGGAAGAGTGGTTCGATATGATTCTGATGGACCTGAGTATGCCGGTAATGGACGGTCTCGAAGCAACAAATCAAATTCGTGAAATGAAGGGTGAGCGTGCAACCGTGCCCATTATTGCCGTCACTGCAAGTTCGCTCTACAACAGCGATAAAGCACTGAAGGAGAAGGGATTTAACGGGCTGGTAAAAAAACCTTTTAAGGAGGGCGAGCTTATCTCCATCATCCGGGAGTTTGAAAAAGTATCTAAGGTCAGTTCGGGTTAAGGAAATGAACCGAAAAAGTCCTCATTCCCCGTAGGGATCCCCTTGGGAAGCTCATGTTATCTATATAATCTCTTTCATGTGAACCAGGTACGGTTTTACCACCGGTTTGGTCAGTGCAATGATATGTTTCGTGTCTGCCGCCTTTGAAAATTCGATGGCCTTGTCGTCATCATCCAGAATCCAGATACTTTCCGTTTCATATTTATACGCCTCGCTGAAACTCTCATCAGCATCCAGGTAAAAAGATACAGAGTCATCGTCGTGTGGCAAACCGGCCCGCTTGAGCTCCCGGGATGTACGGTCCCTGAAATCACCAAGCAGCTTTTTTTGCTCTTTTTTGCTGGTAAATGTGGTCTTGAACAATTTTCTGTTAAGGAAACGGGTTGAAAGGTCTGCAAGAATAGCGTCTTCCGCTTCAGACCATGATTTGATACTGATGTACACATCATGATCGTCCAGGCGCATATAATGATTCAGCATTTCGGATGTAATCTGTTTTCTGGCAGAAGGCCTCTCGGTCAGGAAATATCGAAGCGAATGTGAGGGAATAGGGGGAAGCTTATCGTGTTTCCACAGAAAGTGGACACGGCGAAAGATCTGTTTCAGAAGGGAGTCGGCTGATAGTACGGTTTTGTGCAGATACACCTGCATGTACATCAGTCTTCTGGACAGGATGTAATTTTCAATTGCATAGATTCCCTTCTTTTCGATTACCACATTTCCCTTAAATACCCGCATTGTTTTCAGAATCCGGTTTATTCCCACAGAACCTTCAGAAACGCCGGTAAAGAAACTATCCCTTTTAAGATAGTCGAGGCGGTCTATATCAAGCTGGGAGGAGATAAGCTGGTGCAGAAATTTTTTTGGATAGCGATCCGTAAAAATCCGAATAGCAGTTTCAAGGGCACCGTCAAATTCGGTATTCAGCTCCTGCATGATTCGCAGAGACATCATTTCATGGTTAAAGTCACGGATCAGGGAGTGTTCCAGTGTATGCGAGAGAGGGCCGTGGCCAACATCGTGCAGCAGGATGGCAATCAGTGTGCCGTTCAGCTCTGCTTCGCTGATGGTGGTGTCTTTTTCCCTCAAATTTTTCAGAACCCGCTGTCCCAGCTCCAGCGCTCCTATTGCGTGTGAAAACCTGGAGTGTTCGGCGGCAGGAAATACAAGATAGCCCAGTCCAAGCTGTCTGATACGCCTGAGGCGCTGGATATAGGCATGATCTATCAGCTTCAGGATAATTCCCTTTGGAACGGTAATAAACCCGTGAATAGGGTCGCTGAAAATTTTATACTGTTTGCTCTTATCCATTCTTATTCATTTTAAACAGATATTGACCGGGATTGGAAATTTCAGGAAGCCGGGCCGGCCTGTTTCGCTGAAGATCAAACCATACGCCCGTCGTTTCGCAAACCGCATTCAGCTTTTTCGTGCTTTCCGTGTAGAGTGCCTGTATCCCTTTAACACTACTGTTCCCCAGCTCTTTCATGGAAGAACCCACAATCACTCTTTCACCGCTGTAAACGGGACTCACATAATCCATTTCCAAATGTGCGAGAATAAATGATTTTCCTTCATTCATGGAAGCTTTCATCTCCGGAACATGATGGATGAAATCAATCCGGGCTTCTTCAAAATAAGTATTGAATACCGAATTGTTGACATGATTCAGCGGATCGAGGTCTCTGAATCTAACACTCAAAGTTTTCCAGTGAAAAAAAATGTCAGGATCGTATTCAGGTCTGTACATGGATTAACTGCGTTTTGGTGATGGTGAAAAGGTACATAGAAATCTTATTAAAGATGAATGCGGATCCGTTCAAATAGGTTTCCTATGATAGAGATCCGTTATGTATATTGACCACGATAATACTCAGACAAAACAGGCCGGCTTATTTATGATATTTGATACAAAAGCATTCGATTTTCTTGAAAAACTGCTCATTACACCAAGTCCTACAGGGTATGAATCACAAGGGCAAAAGGTCTGGAAATCCTATTTGGAGAATTATTCTGACAGGGTAGAAAGCGATGCCTATGGATCGGCCATTGCACGCCTTGATATAAATGCAGACGTCATAACTGTTATGCTCGAAGCGCATGCGGACGAAATTGGCATGGTTGTGCAGCACATCAGTGACGACGGATTTATCACGCTGAATAAGCTGGGAGGCAGCGATTCGACTATTGCACGCGCCAAACGTGTTCACATTCATAACAGGAACGGAATAGTATCAGGTGTTGTGGGCAATACGGCCATTCATCTGCAGGACAAAAAAAACGGCGGCGGTACGGAGCCTTCATGGAAAGATATTTTTGTTGATATAGGAGTATCAAGCAAAGAAGAAGCTCTCAGCCTGGTCCAGGTGGGCGACCCCGTAACCTACGTTGATCAGGTTGAGCTGCTGAATGATGAAATCATAACGGCAAGGGCCCTGGATAACCGCATTGGCGGATTTGTAATTGCACAGGTGATGAGGAATTTAAAGAAGAAGCGAAAAGACCTGAGCGTGAACGTGATAGCACTGAATTCGGTACAGGAAGAAGTAGGCGGGTTTGGTGCCAGAATGATGAGTTATCGCCATATGCCCGACCTGGCGCTCGTAACGGATGTGACTCATGCAACCGATTCCCCGGGCATCAATCAAAAAGAGCATGGTGCCGTTAAGATGGGGTCCGGCCCCTCAATTCAGCATGGCGGAGCAAACCATCCGCAGGTGGTACGGTTAATTGAAAAAGTGTCTGAAGAGAAAAAAATTGATATCCAGCACGAAGCTACCAGCGTGCGCACAGGAACGGATACGGACAGTATTTTCTACCAGCGTACCGGCATACCCAGCGCACTCATTTCACTTCCGCTGCGATATATGCATTCACCGGTTGAAACCGCATCCCTGAACGATGTAAAACAGCTTATCAACCTGATGACTCACACCGTACTTGCTTTGGAGCCTGATCATAGCTTTACGGCGCTGTAGGAGAGGGGAGTTGCGACTGGGTATTTTCGACTTGTGATGAGCGATTTGCGACTGTTATCAGAGTGTCAGGTTTAAGGCAAAAGGCAGAAAATAGACGAACTCTGATTGATTATATGCGAAAGCTTATCTGAGATCTCTTTATTCTCCGGTTGTCCCGAGAGTTAGGAACCAGTCACTTTCCACATTCTGCCTGTCAATCGTCTTCCCTTCGAGAAAAACACTTGGTTATTCGGCATTCTTCTTCTGTTCGTCGGTTCCCGACATCCTGCCGCCTGCACCCTGCCGCGTGCAGTTCAATTCGCGGAAGTCGCCTTCGGCTCGGAGTACAGTCCCTCGAATTCGGTATAGCCTTCCTGAAATCAGAAATTTTGCTTGTAACCTCCGTAATGTAATTCGTGGTTTTTCAACCATTCAGCCCGGAGGTTTTGGCCGTTGGCGCCCGTTGGGCTACCGATCAGATGTTCCTCCGGAACATGGTGAGAGTCATCTATAACTGGGGAGCAGATGAACAGAACAACCGATTAATGATAATTTGTTCGACTGTCACACTGATCACTGACACATTGACCCGGATGAACTCTGATTGACGTTATGCGATAATACGATATCAGAGTATTTTCACCCTGCCGCCTGCACCCTGCACCCTGAACCCTGAACCCTGAACCCTGAACCCTGAACCCTGAACCCTGAATCCTAAAACCCTTCCGGATTTTTTGACTGCCAGTTCCATGCGTCGCGGCACATTGTAACGAGATCGCGTTCGGTTTTCCAGTTTAGTTCCGATTCTGCCCTGGCGGGGTCGGCATAACATATGGCCGCATCACCGGGCCGTCGCGGTGCGATTTTATAGGGGATGGATATACCGGTCGCTTTTTCAAATGCTTTTACCACGTCAAGAACACTTGACCCGTTGCCCGTCCCCAGGTTGTAGGTCACAACACCGGGATTCTCTTCCAGTTTTTCAAGTGCTTTCAGGTGACCCACTGAAAGATCTGTTACATGTATGTAGTCGCGGACACCGGTTCCGTCGTGCGTGGGGTAGTCATCCCCGAATATGTTCAGTTTATCCAGTTTGCCTACTGCCACCTGCGTCACAAAAGGCATCAGATTATTCGGAATTCCGTTCGGATCTTCGCCGATCAATCCGCTTTCGTGCGCTCCTACCGGATTAAAGTATCGAAGCAGTGCAATATTCCATTCCGGGTCTGAGCGGTACAGATCCTTCAGTATGTACTCTATGGTAAGTTTGGTGCGCCCGTATGGATTCACAGCGGTAACCGGCGCGGTTTCGGGTATCGGGCTGGTTTCCGGATCACCGTAAACGGTTGCAGAAGAACTGAAGACAAGATTCTTTATCCCGGCTTCACTCATTGCTTCGCATAGGTTTACAGTTCCTGATATATTATTTTTATAATAAAGAAGCGGATCCTCCACGGATTCACCTACCGCTTTCAGTCCTGCAAAATGTATTACTCCGTCAAACGTATACTGCTTAAATAGCGATGAAAGCCCTTCAGTGTCCAGAAGGTCCAGTTTATGAAAGACCACTTCCTTTCCGGTGATCTGCCGGACCCGGTTTAACGACTCTGTTTTGCTGTTGTGGAGATTGTCCATAACAACCACGTCAAAACCGGCTTCAAGTAGTTCAAGTGTCGTATGGCTTCCGATAAATCCTGTTCCGCCGGTAACTAGAATTCGTTTCATAATGGTACGATGGTGAGGTGTATCCCTTTTAATTAATTGAAAGACGAGCAGGTATGTGTTGCATCATGTACGCTCAGACAATGTTGCTGAATTCATCCAGTATCTGGTTGCAATAAGCATCCATTCGGTCTGCAACTCCGTGAAGTTTTGCATCCGGAGCGTCCTCTTCGATGAGTGTTTTAGACTCTTCATAGATATCAATAATCACGTTCAGGTTCAGCATAAGTGCAGCAGGCTTAATTTTATGTCCGGCCCGACGAAGTTCTTCCATATCACGCGCAAGAACGTACTTTCTGAACTGCTCCCTGAACTCTGAAAAAGACTGCATGGAGGCTCCCGCAAACTCTTTGATATACTTTTCATCCTGATACAGCATTTCGCTGATCAGCTCAATATCCACAAGTGGGTTCTGATTACTCATAGTCCTGTTTTCTGCATTCTATTCATTGGCAGGCTCAGATACACCGTGGGGTGTGGGACGCCCGTTTTCATCAAGATGTACGAATACAATTTTATCAATCCTGATTATTGACTGTTTGGTAAATTTGTGACGCACTTCACACTTAACGGTGATGGATGTTGTTCCGAAATGTACCGTTTCCATGCCAATTTCTATGATATCACCCAGTTTCGCAGAGCTCACAAAGTCGATCTCCGACATGAACTTGGTTGCAATGTTGCTTTTCCCCAGCTGACATATCACATAAATGGCCGCTTCTTCATCAATCCAGGCCAGAACACTGCCCCCAAAGAGGGTGCCGTGTGCATTCAGGTCCTCAGGCTTGATCAGTTTGCGGCTGAAAAACCTCATTCCGGGATAAATATCAGGCATTGTTTAAAAATTGGATCGTGTTATAAAATGCGTGACCGGCAGATCGTGCATTTGTCTGTAGATTTAGATGTATCAAATCACAAGATACAAAAAGTTGGCTGAAGTATAAGATATGTGACGACCCATCTTTTTTACTTCAATTTGTAGCCCATCAGTATTAGGACTCACATGCAACCTGTTTATTACATTGGCCAAACCTTTAAATCCAAGCTTAACCCCGCGTTAACAGTTTGGTAACATGCTCGCTTTATCATTCCCCCGTAGTAACTCCAAGACTACTATCGACAATCAAATAACGGCAAAAGGGGTGCTCCTGATAAGGCACCCTTTTTCTTTTTGCTAACCTTTTCTATAATACACTTGTAACGATCTTCTATTAGAATTATCCTTATTATTGATAAATCATTTCGTATTGTACACTACAGCGAGCTTTAATAATCAACGATTACCCATGGAGTAATGAGGAAAATAGCTTTTACAAATCAAAAGGGCGGGGTTGGGAAAACAACTACGACGGTAAATACGGGTGCCGGTCTCGCTAATTTAGGGTACAGGGTTTTACTGGTTGATATGGATCCGCAGGCTAACCTGACCTACTCGGTTAAACTCAATTCAAACCGTATTGACAAGAATGTATACCATCTACTAAAAGGTGATGTAGCTGTTACAGACATCATCATGAAGCATAAACAGTTTGATATCCTTCCGTCATCCATCGAGCTTTCCGGAGCCGAAATGGAGCTTGTAAATATTCCCGCCAGGGAGATGCTGCTCAAGGATGCACTGCAGGAGGTAAGCGGAAAGTACGATTTTGTCCTTATTGACTGTCCGCCAAACCTTGGTGTATTAACCCTGAATGCATTTACGGCTGCTGATGAACTGGTAATCGTACTTCAGTCGGAATACCTTGCACTTCACGGATTGTCGAAACTGATGGATGTCATTCAGGTGGTTCAGCGACGCCTCAACAAGAATTTGAAAGTTGAAGGTATTCTTTGTACGCTGTACGACAATCGAAAAAACCTGAACAGGGAAGTGGTTGGACACATTCGCGATTACTTCGGTGCAAAGGTCTTTAACACGGTAATCAGGGATAATGTGGCGCTTGCCGAAGCCCCAAGTCATCATAAAACGATATTTGAATATGATGGTGAAAGCAACGGAGCCATCGACTATCAAATGTTTGCCAAGGAGATCAGAAACGGCCATTAGTCATCTACTCATCAATAGGATTGATATGAATACGAAAAAAAGCCTGGGCCATTTTCCACTTGGCTCTGACTATTCGGAACAATCGGATCTTTCGTTCATTCCGAATATCAATGGCGGTCATGAAGAGACAGAAATAAAGGGTTCAGTAACATCACTTTTTGAAGCTACTGCGAGTGACAGAGCGAAACGGCGTGCACATCTTTTCTCGGATGATGCGCTTTCCTCGGAGCTTGTTGAACGGGAAGTTCCCAGTTCTGAAGAACCGGCTAAACCGGTGAAGAAAAAAGTTGTTAGCTACTACCTGGAAGAGTCTCTTATTGAGCGCCTTAAATCTTACTCAGAAGCGATTGACGCTACCTACTCTTCTGTAGCTTCGGATGCGATAGAAAACTTTATCCTGGACAGGGGTTTTTAACAGGAACCGGTTCAGGCATTTACCTGATTCCGCACGAACACAATTTCTACCCTTACGGAATCCGGAACCTGATTCCGGTCCATTCGTACAGATAAGGCATCAAAAGATTATATGATACAGCCCGCATCGTATATCAGAAGTGCAATTATTGAAGCGGGTTTTCGATAAATTCTTCTTCTGTTCTGTAGGCCAGCTTCTGGCGGCGCTTTTCTTCATACTCTTCCATCACTTCACGCCTGGATTCATAGAGCCCACGCGCCGCAACCAAGGTTACAAGTATGCCCACCACTAGTACCAGTATTGTTACAGGTTCCATAACTTTCTGATTCGTTATTACTTACTATTGTTTCCTACTACAGCAACCGGGGCATAATCGTTCATCACAGGTGACACTTCCTGTCACCTGACCTGTTTACATTCAATCCGGGAAGAAATGATACAGTACAGACCTTATATTCCGGCATGATCCATATTTACAGAAGCAACCGGTTAAAAGAACACGCCGGATTACTGGCCGAATTACCGGAGTTGAGCGGGCACTCCGACCCGTTTCAATCAACACATATAATCGTTCCAAATCTGGATTCATCGCGGTGGCTGAAGCTGGAGCTTGCCCGGCAAAATGGTTTTGCTGGCAACTTATCCTTTATGCTGCCGGCAGAGTGGCAGTGGAACCAGATTCGAAAACTCTGGCCGGATATTCCAACCCTGCTTCCATCCGATCCGGAGCCTATGGCCTGGGCCTTGTTCAGAATGCTGACGGACCCTGACTACCTTTCTCAGTTTGATCTGCTTGAGCGCTATGTTAACTCACGGCTTTCCGGAATACGTGAAAATGCCATTTTTGAACTGGCGGGCATACTTTCGTCACTATTTGATCAGTATCAGATTTATCGTCCCCACATGCTGCTCGGGTGGCAGCAAGGAAGCACAAAAAAAAGGAAGGATGAGAAATGGCAGTCACGAATCTGGAAAGACCTCAATCAGTTCAAATCGGGTTCACGTTCAGATGAAACAGGCCTGAACAGGGCCGAACTGGTTCAGAAAACGATTTCTGCCTTGAAGAACGGCCAAATAGAAACGGACAGGGATATCTATGTTTTTAATCCCGGCTTGATTCCAAAACCGGTCGCTAAAATGCTGGAATTGTGGGGCAGAAGCTCCGACGTACATCTTTTTCTGATGACATCTATTGGACAGAGCCGATCTTCGGGTCAGGATATTCACCCTCTCATCTCATCACTGGGTGCTGAGGCTGAAGCCCAATCCCTTCTTTGGTCGTTCCATCCGGAGAAGACCCGGCTCAATGAGAATGAGTCTTTTTTGTTACCCGAAGGAAATGAACTTCTCCACCTCATTCAGCGGTCCATTGTAAAAAATGAACCATCCCCCGAAATTGATAAGCCTGCTGATGGCTTCGAAACGGTAAGGGTGGTGTCGTGCCACAGCCGTCTACGTGAAATTGAGGCCCTGTACGATTTTATCATGGAGTGCTTTGATAACGACAGCTCGCTCAGTCCGGAAGAAATTCTTGTAGTTACACCAGACCTTGACCCTTACCGGTCTTCAATTCATACGGTATTCGGACAAACTGAGTCCGGGCTGCCCGATATTCCATATTACCTGTCAAAGGGCATATCTTCTGAAGAATCAGAACTAATGAGAGCTGTAATACAGCTTTTTGATCTGCCTGAGTCCAGATTTGAGTTCCGTTCAGTAATGGATCTCTTTATGATGAGGCCTGTTCATACAAATTTTGGGCTGTCGCCGGAAGATGCCGCACGGGTGAAGCACTGGATGAAAGATAATCATGTTCACTGGGGACTAGATGAGGACCATCGCAGGGAGTATGACCAGCCCGGCTCATCACTTTACCATACCTGGAGCGCGGCCATGAGAAGAGGGTGGCTGGGTCAGCTGATGGCACCCGAGCCCGGAGAAATATACAGGAATGCTCTTCTCTATCCGGGAGTACAAACTCTATCAGATAAGGAGATATGGGCGGCATTCTCGGGTTTTCTGCAAATGCTGGATCAGTTTCGTGAAGATGCACAAAAAGAACGGCCTCCATCCAAATGGGTTGAGTTCCTTGAAAAGAGCCTATCTGACTTTCTGTCAGCCGAAGCCATGGAGGCTATTGAAAGCCATTTTATTAACAAAAGCCTGCAGAGGTTCAAAGATACCGTTGATATCGCAGAAGCAGACCGGCCTGTTAGCTATGGCATTGCAACAAAATGGTTAAAAAAACAGATATCCTCAGCCGGATCAGCGGGTGCACAATTCAACAGAGGAGTAACTTTCACATCCATGGTTCCGGTTCGAAGCATCCCTTTTCGGGTCATTGCAATGGTCGGACTGAATGAGGGTGTGTTTCCGCGAAAAATGACGTCTGCTGATTTTGACCTTATGCAGCTCTATCCGGACCCGACCGATCGCAACCGTAGAAACGAAGACCGGAATCTATTTTTGGAATCGATTTTGGCTGCCGAAGACGTACACTACTGCAGTTTTATTGGGCGCAGTCAGGCGGATAATGAACCTGTGCCACCGTCACCGGTGGTAAGCGAGTGGATTGCTTTTCTGTCGCGGTTTACGGGCCTGGAAGAGAAGAAGATTGTCACGCAGGTTCCGCTGACCGGATACTCGCCGTCCGCATACTCCGACGGCTATCAGGCTTGGTCTGATTCGGGATATAATACCGCCAAAGAACTCCGGAAAGGAGGGAAGTCCATAAACGGCTTGTATCGGGCGGATGTTGATTTAAGTGATACATTTAAAGGCGACAGGTACATTGAACTTCATAAGCTGCTCAATGTTGTCTCTAATCCAATTCAGGGGTTTCTGAAAGAGCAGTTCGGGGCGCGATTTTCGGGTTATGATGAAGAGAAGCAGGAGTTCGAGATTAACGGACTTCAGCGGCACATTCTATTCGACCGGTTATTTGGCTGGAAACTTCATAAGCGGACGGATATCGACTATGAGTCCGTATTACTGGGTTCAGGTATTCTTCCGGCAGGAAGGCCCGGAAAGATGGAATTCAGAGGGCTTTTGGATTCCGTCGAGCAGGCTGTGGCAATGATTGAGCAAGCGGGATTTGAACCAACATTACGAAATATTAGCGTGGAGTTAACGCTGAGCGGAAATCAAATCATGGGAGACATTCAAAGCTACTCGGATAGTCTCTACCTCGATCTTCGGGTTGCCCGAAAAACGGCTGCTGCACTTATCAGGTCCTGGGTAAGTCATTTGATGTTTTCGCTATTAAACCCTGAAAATGCAGGTGAATCGGTGCTGATCACTGATTTAAAGAACGACCCGATAAAAATAGTTTACTCAAAAACGGAAAATCCTTCCGAACTGCTTCAGCCATATCTTGAGTTGTTTGAAGAGTGTATATCAAAGCCGGTGCCGTTCTATCCCGAAACGGTACTTACATATATTGAAAACCTCGAAAAAGGAGAAGATGCCGCACGTGAAAAAGCTGCAAGGGCATTTGAGGGTACCGGTTACAAATACTCAAGGGCAGAACGGGATAACCTTTATACATCCGTTATGATGGGAACGGGGGTCAGCTTTCGGGATGAGATGCTGGATGAGAGGTATTGCAGCCTGGTCAGGGACATGCTTCAACACCTAAGGGAGGAGAAATGAAGCGACTTGAATCGGTATTTGACCTGAACTGGAAACCCCGGTTGGTGGTAGAAGCTTCCGCCGGTACCGGAAAAACGTATACCATCGTCGGGCTCTATATCAGGCTGCTTCTCGAAAAGAAACTCAGTGTGGACCAAATCCTGGTCATGACATTCACCAATAAAGCTACGTCTGAACTGAGAGGGCGAATACAAAACAGGCTGCAGGAATGTACAGACGTACTTAAATCGGGGTATGAGGGAGATGATGTATTTCTTAAGGAATGTTCCAACCGATACGGAGGGGCAGGGAAAAGTGAGCATCTTGGCCTATTAATAAACGCAATTAGAAATTTTGACGAAAGCCGGATCTTTACCATTCACGGTTTCTGTCAGAGAGTGCTTAGTGAAGAGGCCCTTTATGCAGGAGTTCCGTTTGATATGGATATCATTCAGCATGATACCCTGTTACTTGAGGCTGCAGAAGATTACTGGCGTGATTTTGTAGACCGGAACGGTGAATCAGTGGGAGGTGAACTGGAAATTGCAAAACTGATGAAACTGGGGAAGTCTCCGCGTGAACTGATAGGCAGGGATGGTTTATTGACACTTTTCAGATCTGCTGGGGCCAGGATCGAAGGCGATCTGCATCCGGATCCATCCTCAATTTTTGAAAAGGCATGGACCTTGCGTAAGAATATGAGAGAAGAGTGGAGTGAAAATCGTGAAAAGGTTAGAGCCGAATTGCTTGTGAGTGGTTTAAGCGGTTACACGGAGAGAAATGTGACAGGCAGGGTACGCAAGATGGATGATTTTCTGCACGACCCAAAGCTGAAAAAGGATTCATTTGATCAGCTGAAATATTTTCTCGCTGAAACGGTATATGATGAATCAAACCTTACCCAAAAGAGCCGCCGCCTTCCCGAAAAGCTTCGGTTTTTTGACCTCTGCAGCGAGTACAATGCATTGCTGGATGATCTCAAACGTGCAGAGACGGCACTCATTTATAATACCTGGAAAGACATCGTAGAGAGGAGAGAAGAAAAATCATCTCAATCGGGTTCAATGACTTACGATGACCTCCTCATAAGGCTTTCTGATGTCTTGAAAGATGAAACCGTGGGGCTGCAGCTTCGAAGAAAACTTTTGCAAAGTTATCCGTTTGCTCTGGTGGACGAATTTCAGGACACCGATGGTATTCAGTACGAAATCTTTAACTCCATCTACCCGAAAGAAGGCGAGAAGTCAGGGTTACTGATGATTGGTGACCCAAAGCAGGCTATTTATGCATTCAGGGGTGCGGATGTTTACACGTATTTCAGAGCGAAAAAGGAGGGTGACCCAGAAACCTGGTCGCTTGGAAAGAACTTTCGCAGCACACCGGGTCTTATCAATGCTGTAAATCGCCTGTTTGACGCTACCGGGGCGAAACCGTTTCTTGAAGCTGAAATTGATTTTAAGCCCACGGAAGCCGGACTTCCGGAGAGGGAAAATGAATATCGTACCGGCAGCGCACCCACCGCCCCGTTTCGCTTTATCCTGAAAAAGGGTATTGAAAAGAACAAAAACAGCGCCAGACACGATATCTACAATCAGACTGTTGCGCAGGTCATAGATATTCTTAATGATGATTCGAATCGGATATTGGATGACAAGACAAACGGGATGAGGCGGGTTGAGGCCGGCGATATTGCAGTTTTGATCAACAGCCACCGTGATGCCATGCACATTAAAGAGCAGTTGAAAGAGGTGGGCATCGATTCGGTAACCTATTCGCAGCAGAAAGTATTTGATACGTTTGAGGCCTTTCGTGTTGAAATGGTGATGAACGCAATTTTAAATCCATTCGACCGCACAGCAGTTAACAATGCACTGTTAAGCGGATTGTTTGGCAGTGATCTTCGCCGGCTGGCGAAACTGAGCGATGACGATGAAGCGCATCAGGGTATATTGAATGAACTGCAGGACCTTCACGAAATCTGGAAAAAACGAGGCTTTATGCCTGCTTTCAGGAAACTGATCAGAAATGACGGTCGAATGGAGCAAATTGCGTCGTGGAAAGATGCAGAGCGTATTTTTATGAATCTTCATCAGCTGGTTGACCATGCAGCGATGGTTGAAACTCAGCAAAATCTGGATCCTGTATCACTGCATATGTGGTTTATCGACGAGATGATGAATCCTGACAAGAGTGATGAGCAGTCGCTTCTTTTGGAAAGCGATCGCAATCTGGTGAAAATCAGCACCATTCACGGCAGCAAGGGACTTGAGTTTCCCATCGTAATATGTCCTGATCTTTGGGAAGGCAAGGATTTAAAAGATCAGTTTATCAGGTATCACAAAAAAGATTCAGGCCGGCTCACCCTCAATATTGATTGCCTTGAAACAGAGGATCGGGAAACTGCAAAAAGAGAAGGGAAAATTGAATCCATTGCTGAGGAGATCAGAAAAGTATATGTGGCGCTTACCCGTGCAAAATATGAGTGCAGAGTAATTTGGGTTACCCACCAGAAGAGTCACCTTTCGGGACTTGGGGCAGCGTTACAGGGTAAAGAACCCGTTCTGGATCGGCTGGATACGAAAATTAAAGAGGGTGGGCTTCTAGACGAAGAAACATTGCTTAGTCCGCTTATGAGGCTCGCTGATGAGTATCCGCATTTGATTGCTGTAGAATCGTTCATCGAAACCAAGGGCATGGTGCAGTATTCCTACTCCGGCATGCCGTTGGAAACACTTCAAAAAAGATCCTATAACGGTAGGTCAGTGATTGAGGTTGGTCAAAGGGTCGAAAGTTTTTCATCGCTGGCGGGGCATCATTCCGATACATCCGAACCCGATTATGATCAGGTCACAGGCAGATACGCCGACCTTCTCGGAACCCCTGTAACGGCTCTTCAGGAATTAACCATTTTTGGTTTTCCCAAAGGCCCGGTTGCAGGTACCGCAATTCACAAAATATTTGAGCATAGCGATTTTCGCTTTGATACCGCTATGAAAGCGGATCATTCAGAACTGATACATCAGGTATTGGGCTCATACGGTATTGGCGATGAGTGGATCCCCGTGGTACAGACTATGATCAGGGATGTAACGGGTGCGGCCCTGGGTGAGTTGGACCTTTCGAAAATTGAGCCTGAAGATGAACTCCGGGAGATGGAGTTTCACTTTCCCATATCAAAGCCAAAGGCAGAAAACCTATATAGAATAATTAGGAATAAAGACTATAAACCAATCGGAAGTAGTAATTTAAATCATTTTTTAACAGGTTTTATAGATTTAATTGTCAGGCAGAACGGGAAGTACTATGTGCTCGATTATAAATCCAATTACCTTGGTGACATGCCGGAAGATTACAGCAGCGGGGCGCTTGAAGCGGAGATGCAGGCTGCCGGATACGATTTGCAATATCATCTGTACATGGTTGCCCTCAAAAAATATCTGCAGAGGAGGATACCCGGTTTCAGCTATAATGAGCACGTAGGCGGTGCCTGTTATCTGTTTGTAAGGGGAATGCAGAAGCAATCATCACACTCGGTTTACTTTGACAGGCCCGATGAAGAGCTTATCGTTAAGCTGGAAGAAAACCTGGAGGGGAGATCAGATGGGTGATGGCGCAGTTAAACCGGCATGGTTTCGTCAGGGTCTCGAAGCAGGGTGGATTCGCAGGTCCGAGGAGGAACTGGTCCGTTTTTTAGAGGGCGAATTTGGAGAACTGAATCAAAGTGAACTGCTGATATCAGTTTTTTTATCGCTCTTTGAAGAGGAGGGACATGTTGTTCTGCCTCTCTATAAGACACCCCCGGAGTGGGGAGAGATTCTGGGCGTGGATCATCAGGGAATATCTGTTTTACGTAGTTATGCTTCGTCATTTGAGATTAGTGAATTATCGGATAGTGCCCTGACAGGGAAGCCGGGAGAAATGGCGCCCTACATTATGGACAAAATCCGTGAAAAAAGTTTTGTGTCCATAAACAGGTACCGGAACTATGAAGAGAAAATCGACTCGCTGATACGCAAAAAAAGCAGCGCCACCGCTGAAATTTCGGAACCCGAAAAGTTGAAAAAGCAGCTTGATGAGCTATTTGACAATGTCTTGATACCCGACTGGCAAAAAGCAGCAGCGGCTCTATCTTTTTTAAAAACATTTTTGATCATCTCCGGCGGGCCCGGTACCGGAAAAACAACTACGGTAGCACGGATCATCGCCCTTCATCAGAACCTGAACCTGGGCAAACTTAAAATCGGTCTTGCCGCACCTACGGGTAAAGCGGCCGGCAGAATGGGAGAGGCTATTCAGAAAGAGATGAGCGGGTTTGAATTATCTGATGAAATGCTTGCCAATATCCCCACAGAGGCGAAAACAATTCACCGGATGCTTTCCGGGACCTCTCAAAAAGGCTTGCTTCCCGACGCGGAAAAGCGAAAGCTTCATTACGATTTGTTGATTGTGGATGAAGCGTCCATGATTGATCTTCGGATGATGTACCGGCTGTTGACCGCATTGGATGAGCGCACCCGGCTTATACTTCTGGGAGACCGAAGTCAGCTGGCATCTGTGGAGGCCGGCTCAGTATTTGCAGACCTGTGCAGAAAAACGAAAAATGGTTTCAGTGAGGAGATAGCCGAAAAGCTGTCGGATATCACCGGGTTTGATTTACCGGTGAGTGGTGCAGCTGAAGCTGACGGATTGCATGATGCAACAATCTATCTGACTAAAAGTTTTCGATTTGATGAATCAAGCGGGATTGGAAAACTGGCAGCCCTTGTAAAAGCTGATGGCAGGAAAGACCTGGTTAGGGCTGATGAACCTGAAGAACTTTTTGAATCCCTGGGTGATATTGAACATTCATCTTTCACATTTAACGGTGAAAATCTTCGGAAACTGGCCGACGACCTGCTGGACCGTCTGGAGAAAACCGCCGCGATCGATGATCCGGAGACCATGCTCAAATTCTGGAAGGAGGGTGCAATGCTCACCTGCCACAGACGGGGTCTTGAGGGTTCCGATAGGCTGAACGCATACATGGAACAGATGATAGCAGCGTCCAGAAAACTGCCAATTTCAGATGGCTGGTATCACGGGCGTCCGGTGATTATAACGAGGAACGACTACAGCCTGGGTGTATTCAACGGAGATACCGGTGTCTGCGTGAGGGAAGAAGGAAAATCGGGCTCATACAGGGTTTGGGTGGATTCGGCCGGTGGCATGAAGCCCATACACCCGAACCGGCTGATGCATGTAAATCCGGCCTACTTCCTGACAGTTCACAAAAGCCAGGGATCAGAATACAATCGCGTCACCCTCTTGCTGCCGTCCGAAGACAGCCCGGTACTCACAAGGGAGTTGCTCTATACAGCCATAACAAGAGCGAGAAGTGAATTCCGCCTCCTGGGATCGCTGGAACTGTTCTGCAAGGGGATCAACCGTGAAACCGAGCGATTTACGATGCTGGGGATGCGGTGATGGGCATTTTTCTGGAAAGATTGACCAAATGATACGTTTGGAGATCCCCCCGCTACGGTCTGCGGCCTGCGCTCGGTATGACAGGGCAATGGGAAAACAGCGGCGGCGCAATCAAATACCAAAAATGTGATCAAATCTTTCCCGCGCCGCCAAGTACCTTCCGTGCTTTCTGTGGCAATACCTGTCATGTTCCGACCTCCGCGCCCTCTGGGCCTTGGCTGTGAATCAAGCCGCCGGCAATTAATTACCGGCTCGTGCATGCCGCCCTCGATGCCTCGGGCTTGGTTGCAATGCCGTAATTACTGATTGAGAAAAAACCCGCAAAGCGGGGTGACATACACGAACGAGGGATTCAACCCTCGTGCCAGGGCGCGCAGATTCAGTCATTTTTGAGTTCAATGTCATGTTCTCACCACTTATTCCTTCCGTGCATACCGCAGCAATACCCGCCGTGTTCCAACATCCACCAACCCCTCCGTGTCCTCAGCGCCTCAGCGGTGAACCTCTTCTGATTATGTGAATATCCTCATCATTTGGGATGCCAATGCATTCTTCCCTATTTTCATCCGCTGATAGCTAAAACAACCAATCCCGAAGACTCGGGACTGCGAACTGCACGCAGCCAACAATTAAGAAACAAGTAACCAATCAGATCATCACATGAAACACGCACTCGTCACCGGGGCAGCAGGATTTATCGGATTTCATCTGTCCAAACGATTATTGAGAGAGGGATACAAGGTTACCGGATTCGATAACGTGAACGATTACTACGACGTTACGCTAAAATACGGCCGCATGAAAGAGCTAGGCGTGGATCACGAGCATC
This sequence comes from Rhodohalobacter mucosus, assembly GCF_003150675.1. NCBI lineage: Bacteria > Pseudomonadati > Balneolota > Balneolia > Balneolales > Balneolaceae > Rhodohalobacter > Rhodohalobacter mucosus. The sequence continues at coordinate 204,219 of NZ_QGGB01000003.1, forward strand.
TGGATGAACAGGATCCGGATTCTGCATTTCAATTTGTGAAGGGAGAGCTGTCCGACCGTAAGGATATGGAATCACTTTTTGGCGGGAATGATTTTGATGTAGTTGTCAACCTGGCCGCGCAGGCCGGAGTGCGGTATAGTCTTGAGAACCCACACGCCTACATAGAGAGCAACATTGACGGCTTTTTAAATATCCTGGAAGGCTGCCGTTATGGCGGGGTGGAGCATCTGGTGTATGCTTCTTCAAGTTCCGTTTATGGGTCCAACAAGGAGATGCCGTTCAAAACATCCGATCGCGTGGACAATCCCGTCAGCCTCTATGCCGCCACCAAAAAGAGCAATGAGCTGATGGCACACACCTATTCTCATCTCTATGATATACCGGCTACCGGACTGCGGTTTTTCACCGTTTATGGTCCATGGGGCAGGCCGGACATGGCGCTATTCATCTTCACCAAGGCAATAGTGGAGGGCCGGCCGATCCAGGTGTTCAACTACGGTGAGATGCAGAGAGATTTTACCTATATCGACGACATTGTGGAGTCGATTACGCGTCTCATCCCCAAAGCTCCGGAATCAGATAACGGAGCACCCCACAACCTGTTCAATATCGGCCACAATAGCCCGGTGAAGCTGATGGACTTCATTCAAGAAATAGAGAAAAATCTTGGCAAGGAAGCCGACAAGCAGATGATGCCCATCCAGCCCGGCGACGTTCCCGCCACCTGGGCCGATGTTACCGATCTGTATGATATGATCGACTACAAGCCTAAAGTAGGCATGGAAGAAGGGGTAAAAGCGTTTATTGATTGGTACAAGGGTTATTATGGGGTGTAGGCATTGGCCGAAGGCCAATGGGTAGTTGAACGTTGTTGGTTGTCAGTTGTATGCAGTTCGCAGTTCTGAGAATTCAGGTTTGTCTGTTGTCAGTAGTAAGAAAAGACGGATTGAATCAACAGCTGAAGGCGCGCAATCAACAGCACGATCTGCAGGCAGGGGATAAATCTAAAAATAACGTGGAATAATGACCTGAGACTTCACAGATTAAAACCCATTGTAACCGTATGTAACGCCACTGTAGTAAACACAGGGCATGAATGTGCTATCATTCCCAAAACAATGTTCTCAATAATTCCAAGAGGTCAAATAAAAGTCGCTGACCCAGATCCTCTCATTTGATTCTTCTGAGAGCAAGATCAATCTTTTTCTGTTTCTCTGTTTCTCTGTTTCTCTGTTTCTCTGTTTCTCTGTTTCTCTGTTTCTCTGTTTCTCTGTTCCTCTGTTTCTCTGTTTCTCTGTTCCTCTGTTCCTCAGTTTCCTCCACAATCCTCTTTAATAAATCCCCCGCAAACCGTATCTTGACAAAAAATTATCAGATGCAGGTTTAAACCCAAAATCCCCAACCACCTCCGCGACCTTAGCGTCTCTGCGGTGATTCCCCCTTTTTAATACCCCGTACCAACCCGTGAGCGACGACAAAAAACAGACCCCGGAGCAGGCCCCGACAGACAAACCTGAAATCCGCTATGTACCCATTGAATACATGCCGGGGATGCACGACGATGACGACGAAATTGACCTGCTAGAGCTCGCCAAAAAAATCTGGGACGGCCGGTGGACCATCATAAAAATCACCGGTGTCTTTATTCTGCTCGGTCTCTTCTGGGCGCTCTTCAGCCCGGTGGAGTACGAGAGTGAAGCCATCCTCATGCCGGAAATACAGGTCCAGGAAACAGGTGGAACGGCAGGGCGTTTATTGCAGCAATTTGGAGGTGCTTTCGGACTTGGTGGGATTGGTGCCGAGGGTATGCCGGCAGGTACCATTCCGCCGCTGCTCTACCCGCGCATTGTGAACAGCTTGCCGTTCCAGCTGGAGCTGCTGAACCATGAAGTGGAGTTCCGCGACTATGGGGTCACCACCACATGGCCCGATTTTCTGGAGATTCACTACCCGACGCCCCTGGCAACGCTTGCAGTCGATTATACCGTGAAGCTGCCGTTAACTGTTCTGAGTGGCGTGCGCTCACTTTTTGAGGATGACCCGGATAGTCTGCTCGCAACACTTCCGGATGATCCAACCCAGTCGCAATACATCTCTATTACGGAAGAGCAGCAGGAACTGGTAAATCAGCTTCGCGAACGCATCTCGGTCAGCCAGGACGAGGAGACCGGCCTGCTCACCACCCGCGTGAAACTGCAGGATGCGCGGGCGTCGGCAGAACTGAACCGGTTTCTGATTGAACGCCTGAAGGAATACGTCATTGACTATCGCTTGGAAAAGGCACGTCAGAATTTGGAGTTTGCTCAGGATCAGCTTGCCGAGGCAGAAACACGATTTGAAGAAACCCAAGTGGCTCTCGCAGAGTTTCAGGACCGGAATGTATCACTGGGGACCGCCAGGGCCCAGATTGAGCTGGAGCGCCTGCAGGACGAAAAAAACCTGGCATTTAATGTTTACAGTTCTGTTGCCCAGCAGGTGGAACAAGCAAGGCTAACACTTCAAGAGCAGACTCCCATTTTTAAAGAGGTGCAGGCGGTGACGGTGCCTAGTGAGAATAGTGACCCGAACAGGCCTATGGTGTTGGTGGTGTTTACACTATTGGGAGGCATACTGGCTGTTGGATATGTTTTTATCAGTCCATTGGTTTCTAATCTCGGTGATCATTTAAGTTGATCTGTGGTATCCTCAGTTACTTTTAAAATAAAGCGGAATTTCTGTTTTGCATAACAGTCTAAATGATAGATTACTAAGTGTTACTCTAATTTACTGGCCTTGATGTTTTAGGAGAGAATTTGCTCTGATTGATTGGAAATGAATCTGTTAAATGAGATGTAGCTGATGTTTAAATTTGATGAGTGGACTTCCAAAAAAAGAAGAAAGAATTAAAAAGTATGGATCTAATATAGCTTTGACGATTAATCAAATGTAGTGTTGATAGTTAAGTGTTGTTTAAAAGAAAAGAAAAAACAATAATTAAATAAAACATAAAACCATCTTTAAGTGTTTCGAATATTTATTATTGAAGAAATCAGTAGTACGAATAATCTTATATTAAGAATATTAATAAAATAAATAATTAGTAATGCTAAACGGAAAATCTATACTCATTACAGGCGGTACAGGATCTTTAGGAAAAGCGTTAACTAAACATATTTTTGAGAAATATCCTGACATTAAGAGACTGGTAATATTTTCTCGGGATGAGCAGAAGCAATTCCAGATGGGTCAAGAATATCCAAATGACAAATATCCCCAAATAAGATTTTTTATTGGGGATATTCGAGATGAACAACGTATAAAACGTGCATTACAAGCAATTGATTACGTGATACATGCAGCGGCTATGAAACATGTACCGATTGCTGAATACAATCCAATGGAATGTATTCGTACGAATGTATTGGGAGCTGAGAATCTAATCAATGCATGTCTCGAAACAGAAGTTAAGAGAGTAGTTGCTCTTTCAACGGATAAAGCAGCTGCTCCAATTAACCTTTATGGGGCAACGAAGCTTACTTCTGATAAGCTGTTTATTGCAGCAAATAATATAAGAGGCTGGAATCCGATTAAATTTTCTGTGGTGAGATATGGAAATGTCATGGGATCAAATGGATCTGTTATTCCTTTCTTTTTGAAAAAGAAAAAAGAAGGGGTTTTGCCTATTACCGATCCAAATATGACGCGCTTCAATATTTCTCTTCAGGGTGGGGTAAACATGGTGATGCACGCACTTGAATATGCATGGGGAGGAGAGTTGTTTGTTCCTAAAATTCCATCGTATCGCATTATGGATGTTGCCGAAGCTATTGGACCAAAATGTGAGAAACCGATAATAGGTATCAGGCCGGGAGAAAAAGTTCATGAAGAAATGATTACGGCATCTGATTCTTTTAATACATACGACTTAGGAAAATATTATGCCATTCTTCCACAGGTGCCACGGTTTAAGTTGAAAGATTTTATTAAACAAAATAATGCCAAACCGGTGGAACAAGGCTTCCGCTACAATTCCGGTGAAAATGAGGAATGGGAAACAGTAGAAAGCCTGCGCAAGCTTATCAAAGAACATGTTGACCCAACATTTGAGGTTTAGAGCATGGAAGCAATACCTTACGGTCGCCAAAATATAACAGATGAAGATATCCAGGCTGTCGCTGAAACATTAAAATCCGACTACCTCACCCAGGGGCCCCGCATAGCCGAGTTTGAAGAAGCCTTTGCGGATTATGTAGGTTCCAAATATGCCGTAGCGGTTTCCAACGGTACGGCTGCCCTTCATCTGTGTACACTCGCTTTGAATGTGCTTGAAGGAGACAAAGTTATTACAACGCCAATTACCTTTGCGGCTTCGGCTAATTGCGTTAGGTATTGCGGCGGAGAAGTAATTTTTGCAGATATCGATCCGGACACGTATTTGCTGGATATCGACAAGGTTCAAGAGCTGTTGGAAGCATCTCCTCAAGGCACCTACAAAGGAATGATACCGGTCGATTTTGCAGGGCGAGCTGTGGATCTGGAAGCGTTTCGGAAGCTGGCAGATGATTATGATCTGTGGATCATTGAAGACTCATGCCATGCTCCGGGCGGATACTTTATCGATAGCAATGGCAAACAGCAAAATTGTGGTAACGGCCAGTTTGCTGACCTGGCAATCTTTTCATTCCATCCGGTGAAGCACATAGCCTCCGGTGAAGGCGGAATGATCACAACAAGTAACAAAGTGCTTTATGAAAAGCTTCTCAAACTCCGCACCCACGGCATCACCAAATTCGAATCTGAGTATAAAAACTCCGTTGAATTTGCAGTGGGCTCTACTCAAAACTCAAAACTTTCCGATGAGTCGGGACTGCGAAAAGCACGCAGAAATACTCAAAAATACCCAGCATGGTATATGGAAATGCAGGAACTCGGTTATAATTACCGAATTACTGATTTTCAATGTGCATTAGGCCAAAGTCAGCTAAAAAGAGCGGATGAGGGGATTGAAATAAGAAGGGAAATAGCTGAACTTTATTTCAATGCTTTTAAAGGAAAGTCGTTCGTCAAAGGACAGTCGGGCGTGGTTGAAGGACATGCCTACCATCTATATGTGATTGAAGTAGAAGACCGTTTGGGATTATATAACTATTTGAGAGAAAATAACATCTATGCTCAGATTCATTACATCCCATGTCACTTAATGCCTTATTATCGTCAGTTTGGATGGAAAGAAGAAGATATGTTAAATGCTGAAAACTATTATAAGCATTGCATTAGTTTGCCGATATATCCAACATTGACTAAAGAACAACAGGATTTCGTAATTAAAAAGATCAATGAATATTACGAATGAAAAATATAGCAATTATACCGGCTAGGGGAGGAAGTAAGCGAATCCCCAGAAAAAATATTCGTGATTTTCTGGGCAAGCCTATTATAGCATATTCCATTGAGACTGCATTGGAAAGTGGACTTTTTGACGAAGTGATGGTTTCTACCGATGATTTTGAGATTGCTGAAATTTCAGAGAAATATAGAGCGAAAGTTCCTTTTTTAAGATCAGAAGAAACTGCGGATGATTACGCAACTACGGTGAATGTGCTTCTTGAAGTATTAAAAACATATCAGAAACAAGGAAAAAAATTCGAATATGGTTGTTGTATCTATCCAACAGCACCGCTGTTGAAGCCTTCTATTATAAAAAGCGGATATAAGAAACTCATGAGTGAAAGTTTTAGTACTGTGTTTCCGGTCGTTGAGTTTTCATATCCTATACTACGATCATTGAAGCTAAGTGGGAATGATAAAGTTGAAATGAATTGGCCAGAACATCAGGAGTCTCGTTCACAAGACTTGCCTAAGGCATATCACGATGCAGGTCAGTTCTATTGGTTCAACGTCGAAGAGTTTCTTAAAGAAGAAGAACTCTTCGGAAAAAATAGTGGGGCACTAATATTGCCAAATACCAGCGTACAGGATATTGATACTGAGGAAGACTGGAAGTTGGCAGAGATGAAAGCGAAGCTCTCAGAATGAATCAGAGGGTATACATACGAACTGATGGAAGTACTGATATAGGATTAGGCCATTTGGTACGGTGTATGTCACTTGCTCATATGCTCAAAAATGATTTTTCTATTCATTTCTTTGCATTAGAAATTCCAGATTCTCTTAAAAATGAGATCACTCAAAATGGCTGGGAAGTGAATGTTGTAGAGAAAGAATTAGATTTTGTGAATGAGCTTACCGGAGATGAAATCGTGGTACTCGATGGATACCAATTTGATTCTGATTGTCAGAAGCAAATAAAGGGTAAAGAATGCAAATTGGTTTGTATTGATGATTTCCACCAAGGGCATTTCTATGCAGACTTAGTGATCAATCATGCACCTGGTGTAATTAAAGATGATTATGAGGGCGAGCCATACACAAAATATTTATTGGGTCCTGATTATGCTTTGCTTAGACCAGAGTTTCTTGGTAGTAACTCACGAGCAGAAAATAACTCGAAAGGTATAAAGTATATATTCGTCTGTTTTGGAGGCTCCGATAATAAAAACCTTACATCTAAGATTTTATCATGGCTTCCTTCAAAAAATTACTCGGTCACAGCTGTACTTGGTAATGCTTACCTACATCAAGATGAATTGAATAAAGTGATAAAGAAAAGAGAGGATCTAAAAGTTATTGTAAAAAAATCTTTGAGTGCAAAAGAGATGAAGCTTGAACTGGAACATTCAGATTTTGCGATAGTGCCTGCAAGCGGCATTCTATTTGAGGTGATTTCAACCAAGCTTCCTGCTATGTCAGGGTATTACATTGATAATCAAAAAAGAATATATGACGGATTTAAGGCTTTAGGGTGCATTATTGATGCCATAAATTTTAGTAAAGAACATTTTCACAAAGCCATGCACTCAATAGATGATAAGAGCCTTGCATTGATCAGGGAAAACCAAAATCGAGCAATAGATGGAATGTCAATGAATCGAATCAATGAAGAATTTAAAAATCTTGCAAGTATATGCTTATAGGGATATTAACATCCGGCGGTCTGGGGTATAAGGTAATATCTGAGATAATAAATCGGATTAAGAAACCTGAGTTTATTGCCACTGATAGCAACTCTGAGCAAATTATTGAGTTTTCAAATCAAAACGAGGTATTGGCATTTATTGGCAACCCAAGAGGTGGGAAATTAGTCGATTTTCTGAAAAAGAATGAAATTGAAGTGGATCTAATTCTTTCGATTAATTACCTGTTTCTTTTGGATGAAGAGTTAATTGATTCTTTGCCGATGGCTATAAACCTGCATGGAAGCCTTCTTCCTAAATACAGGGGGCGCACTCCACATGTCTGGTCTATTATTAATGGGGAAACCAAAACCGGGGTAACAGCGCATGTAATTGATACTAATTGTGATACGGGTGATGTCGTAAAACAAGTAGAAGTTCCAATAGAAAAAGACGATACGGGTGCAACAATTCTGAAAAAGTTTGAGAAGATATACCCTGAGCTATTGTTTTCTGTTATAGAGGAGGCTCAATCAGATGATCTTAAAAGAGTCAAACAAGATAACAGTAAAGCCACTTTTTTTGGAAAGAGAACCCCGGATGACGGCTTGATTAACTGGAGTTGGCATAAAGAACGCATTCGCAATTGGGTACGGGCACAGGCTAATCCTTATCCAGGAGCATTTAGCCTGTTAAATGGAGAAAGGGTTATTGTAGACGAAGTAAATTATTCCGATATAGGATTTAGTGATACAACCAAAAACGGTACAATTTTAGATGTCATAGAAAATCCTATCATAAAATGTCCTAACGGGGCAGTTGAACTTACTCGAGTTAGGAACCAAGATATTTTGAAAAAATTTAAATCAAAGATGGTACTTAAGTAATGAAGATTGCAGATTTTGAAATTTCAGGAAAAAGCAGAACATTTATTATAGCTGAGCTTTCAGCGAATCACAATGGTGATAAGCAGATTGCAATTGATACTATCCGTGCGGCAAAAAAAGCTGGGGCGGATGCCATAAAGCTTCAAACCTATACTCCGGATACTATTACGATTGATTGCGATAACGAATACTTCCAGATACAAGAAGGGCTTTGGGAAGGTAAAACACTATACGAGCTTTACGGTGAAGCTTATACTCCTTGGGAATGGCATGAAGAATTATTCCAAGTGGCTAAAGAAGAGGGTTTAATATGTTTTTCTTCACCTTTCGATAAATCAGCCGTTGATTTTCTTGAAGAGCTAAATACGCCGGCGTATAAGATTGCTTCTTTTGAAATACAGGATATTCCGTTAATAGAATATGCTGCATCAAAGGGAAAACCTATCATTATGAGTACCGGAATTGCCAAAAAAGATGATATTAAACTTGCAATAGATAGCTGCCGGAATGTTGGTAACGAAGAAATTATTCTGCTAAAATGTACCTCTTCGTATCCGGCACCGATTGAATTGGCTAATCTGAAAACTATGGTCGATATGAAAGAACGATTTAGTGTTGAAGTGGGGCTTTCTGATCACACGCTTGGAAATACCGTTCCCATTGTGGCAACCAGTCTAGGAGCAAGAATCATCGAGAAACATTTTATTTTGGATAAATCAATTGGTGGTCCAGATGCGGACTTCTCCTTAGATCTGAAAGAATTTAGTTCCATGGTAAAAGCAGTAAGGGAAGTGGAAAAGGCATTAGGAGAAGTTACCTATGTACTTTCTGAAAAAGTTGAAAATAATAAAAAATTTGCTCGGTCCCTTTTTGCTGTTAAAGATATAAAGAAAGGAGAAGTGATTACTGAGGAAAATGTTAGATCGATTAGACCAGGGTATGGAATGCATCCTAAGCATTATGATGGAATAAAAGGTAAAAGAGTCGCAACAGATATTGTAAAGGGAGAGCCCATTAGCCAAATGCACCTTAATCAATGATAAAGATTTTCAATGCATTACTAAAAAATGGAATAGTACCATTTGTAGGGGTTAAGTATGCTAGTTTGGGGCTAAGTTTTATAGCGACTCTACTAATAGCTTCAAAATTGGCGCCTTTTTATTTTGGCATATGGGGTTTTATTCTGTTGATACAGCAGTATTTAACCTATTCTAATTTTGGCGTTAATTATTCATTGAATGCGATATTATCTACCAATTTTGAAAAGGAAGATGAATATAAAAGAAAGTTATTCCACAATACGCTGTTTCTAACACTATTCATTTCTTTATTTGTTCTTCTATTGTGGATAGGGTACTATTTTTGGCCAACAGATATTTTTGGGAAATATAACTTCAAAGAATATTCATTATACCTATTAATATTTATTTCTTTTGAAAATCTTAATCAGATATTTATAAATGTCTATAGGATATATAATAAACTTTTACTGGTTGGTTTAGCCCAACTATTTGTAGCACTTTCCAAATTAATACCGGTCTTATTATTAGATGGAGAAGCTTTAATTTATGGTTTGTTGGTTTTTCAAATCATCTTTTCTTCTCTCTCATTAGTTGTTTTTTGCTGGAATTCTCCACTTAAACTTGGTCTTAGTTTTAATTTAAACACATCAAGTCTTCTGTTAAAGCGTGGCGTTAGCTTGTTATTCTATAACATTAGCTTTTATTTTATTTTAATGACCACTAAAAGCTTAATTAGTGCTCTTTATTCAGTAGAAATGTATGGGGAGTTTTCTTTCAGTCTGAAACTGGCCTCTATAGCACATCTAGGAATGAACACTATTTCATTCCTGTTTTTCCCGAAATTTTTAAATCGATTAAAAAAAGATAGGGCTACTTCTGAAATCCTAAATAACTTGGACAATATTAAAAATGTTTACTCAACGCTCTACTTTATTATTACTTTACTGTTGGTTGCTTTAGTTCCTTTAATAGATCTAATGTTTCCAGATTATAAAGAAATAAAGCGCTTAATGATTGTAATTTTATTACTGAATTTAGGACTTAGCATTAAGGCGGGGCATAATTCATTATTAATATCCTGGGGAAAAGAAATTGCTATTACAGTTATTGGTTTTGTTATTATTGTGTTAAATATGGGCTTGATTTTCATTATTTATTACTTTGTAAAAGATATTTACATAGTATTGCTCTCTACTGTCGTTTCAGGTTTTCTGTATAGTTATTTGGTAATAATTTGGGGAGAGCGGGTTTTAGGAGAGAAAAGAGGGATAATGAATTCAAAAATATTTGTAAAATACGGACTTCCACTAATAGTAACCTTATCGATCGCTTATTTGCACAGTGCATTTTATGTTGTTCCGCTATTTATTTATCTAATATTAAATAGAAGAAATGTGATGACAGTTTGCAAAAAATGTTTGTCTTTGTTAAAAAATAAAGAAGCTTTGTCACTATAATAAAATGAAATTAGAAGAAGTAGAGAATGTTTTAGTTAATAGTGGTCTTAATAAAAGCCTGAAATTGGGCAATATAGATTTACAAAAAGTAAGTTATAATATTCTAAAATATCGAGAGGGTGGTAATGGTATATATATTTCTGGACTTAGATTAACTCTATTTCATATTAAGGAGGCTTTAGAGATTATAATTCAAACTATTTCAGGTAGGTTATATTATATCTTGGACTCTCTACATAAGTGGAAGTACTTTATCAAAAAAGATGTGTGCTTAATTAAAGCAGGCTCAATTGTGGATAGATTTAAGGATAAAAGCAATAAGATATTTAATTCTATCAGTTTTATTGAATTAAGTTTTTTAACCAAATCAAATTTTTTAAAGTCATTTAAACTGTTTTTTAATAATGATATTAATTACATACCAGTTTATCACCTAACCATAAGTGGTATATTAAGTTTATATAAATATTTTGTGGAATACCGAAAGCCGTTTTTTAATGGATTAGATGGGTTAAATAGTTATCAAAAATATTCAATAGAACTGTATTTAATTAAAATGTTATTGTATCGATCGTGGGCTGATTCTTATGCGCAAGTAATTGTCAGAAGATTTCAAGCAAAGGTTTATATATTTGACGTAGATCAAGATAGAAAATTTCAAATGTTAGCGGATGCATTAAATAAACTGGGACAACAAACTGTATTACTTCAACATGGTATTTTAACTAACCCATATTTGTATATACCTACCTGTAGATATATGTTATGTTGCAGTGAAAGAGAAAAAAAAGCATTGATTAAATCAGGTATTGAGCCGTTCAGATTAAAAGTAATTGGCAGTCCTGTACAAACCATAATCCCTGAGAAATTTAAATTGGTACCTTCTACTTTTAAAAACAAGTTCTTAATCATAGCAAGTGGTCGAATATCCACTCAGAAAACCTCTTATTATATTGAGACAATAAATTCAGTCAACTATAAAGAATATAAAACAGTAGTCAGGCTACATCCCCGCAGTTCAAATGAGATTGACCAATTATGGAAGAAGAGCTTTAATGATTATGCTTTTGATAATTATTCAGATATTTTTGAGCAAATTCAACATTCCGAAATTATTATTACTTGTTCATTAGATGCATTAATAAAGTGTCTATACCTTAGAAAACCCACCATTTGTGTACTAACTAAAGAAGAGTATGGATCGGATAAACTAAGTTTTTTGAAAGATATTTCGGGATTACCTATTTCATATGATTCAAAGTCACATCAAGAAAATTTAAATAAAATTATGGATCCAGATTGCCGTTCAGGAATTGCAAAAAAAGAATTATTGTACAATTTTGGGGAAAATGATATTCAAAAGGTGTCAAAAAATATTACCTCTGCTTTAATGAATATTTTTGAGTCTAGATGACAGCTATTGGATACATAATATTGCCGCTCGTTTTTATTTCAGTTTATTTTATTATAGAAAAAGGAATAAAATTAAACTTAGCCAAATTCTTGGGTTATTCTTTTGTTCTATCGTTAACAGTTCAGCTTTTCTTTAATAAAATTATCCCTTCTCTTACAGTAATTGCCGGTACTACAGTGCTGCTTATGCTTATCATAATCTGTGCTATGAAATTAATGATGAATCCTTCAATATTATCACGGAACAAATATCTTATATATATTATAGCATTCTTTATTCTTATCAGCTTTTATTTTCTGTTCTCTTCACTGGCATCTCCTGCTTCTCTCTTTAGCTATATTTACGAATTTCGAGTACTGTTTATAGTTTATCTATATACAGCTATAATTTTTGCATTTTCTAAAAGAGAAATTCTAAACGATGCTTTTTTATTTAAAGTTTTAGTATGGATGTTTGTTTTCCAGGTAGGTATAGGTGTATTGCAATATTCAAGTTTAGATATATCTAACTTATTTAAATTTAATCAGTGGGTACATAATGGAGAGATACAAGGAAGGATAGAGGATCAGGCTAACGTAAAAGTGTTAATAGGCACATTTGGTCACATGCATTCTTATAGTGCTTATTTAGTAATGATGACTTTATTCTTTGTTGGCTCAATAAAATGCAAGATTATAAAAGGATCATGGAATTATTACTTGTTAATTTGTACATCCATTATAATAATATTATTGACTGGTATAAGAACCCCTGTATTAAGTTTAATAGTTGGTATTTTGATGTTCTACTATTTAATAGAGAAAAAAAAATTCTTTTTAATACTAATTATTTTAGTCTTAGTTGTTCCATTTGTTGCTGATTTGATTGTATCCTCAATGGGTACTTCTCAATTGTCATCAGCAAATGATTTTGACAATCCTTTACTTAGAGTTGGATCATTGTTTACATCAATTTCGGGTGGTGCAAGAAGTGAAGATTATGTATTTGTTACACGAGGCAAAGATAAAATAAATCTAATATTAAATGCATTTATTCAATCTCCATTATTTGGCGCTTCAAAAGGATATTTACTGGGTCATGAATTTGATTCTCCCACAGATTATTATTTATTCTTAACAGTAATAGAATTTGGCATCATAGGCTTTTTATTATTATTAGCCCCATTTTTATATGTATTTCAAAAGCTAAAGCAGAATAAGAAAATATTTCCAATAGTATTTTCTGTATTTACAAGTTTAATAGTTAGTACTTTAGCCCATCATACTATTAATAATATGCCCCATATTATTACATTTGCTACAATCGTAGCTTTTCTTATTTCTAAATTGAATTTGAAAACTTATCATTTTTATGACAGTTCTCATTAACACTACACCTCCAACTAATTCAGGAGGAGTAGCAAATCATTACAAGGGGCTTAAAGAATATTGGACTGAAGAAGTCCACTATAATTATATTGGTGGCCGAAAAAATGTTCCAGGATCAATTATTATATGGTATGATCTGATAAAATTAATTTGGAAATTGATAGCGATTAAGCCGGACTTAGTTTTACTTAATCCTTCTTTGAGAAAAGGGGCAATCAAAAGAGATGGTCTATTTCTGAGAGTAAGTAAGATATTTGGTAAGAATACTGTGGTATTTTTTCATGGTTGGAACCAAGAGTTAGCTAAAGAGATTTCAAACTCACCATATAAATTTATTAAACTATTTAATAAGGCTGATAAAATTTTGGTTCTGGCTTCAGCGTTTAAAGAACAACTTAAAGACTGGGGTATTACCAAACCTATTTCACTTACAACCACAAAGGTAGATGATGAGTTAGTTTCACAATTTGTGATTACAGAGAAAAAATATACAAAGACCATTTTATTTTTGGCCCGGATAGAAAAGGCTAAGGGTATATTTATTGCATTGGATGCTTTTAAAACAATCAAAGAAGTTGTTACTGATGCAAGAATGATAATTGCAGGAAATGGAAATGCTTTGAATGAAGCGAAAAATTATGTAAAAAGCTCAAAACTGCGCGATATAAATTTTACAGGTTATTTGAGGGAGGAGGAACTTATCCAAACATATATACAATCTGACTTGTATATATTACCTACTTATGGAGAAGGAATGCCTACTTCTGTTTTAGAAGCAATGTCTTTTGGCTTGCCAGTAATTTCTCGGCCGGTTGGTGGAATGGTGGATTTTTTTGAAAATGGGAAAATGGGGTATTTGGTTAATTCATTCTCTCCGGAAGATTTTGCAAAACGAGTGATAGAAATTTTATTGGAGAAAGAGAAACATCAAGCTACGGGGCGTTATAATTTTCAGTATGCCAAAGAGCATTTTTATGCTTCGCATGTAGCCCGGGAAATGGAAAAGCATTTTTATGAAGTTGTAACCTTATGAGTAAAGAATTTATCTTCATTGTAGGCCAACATCGCACTGGATCTACCTTGCTTAAAAATATTCTGGATGCCCATTCTGGAATTAATATGGCCTTTGATGAGATGAATTTGTTTGAACCTTTTCGAAAAAATACACTTGATCGGTTTGTGGAAGAACAGAAGTTAAATGCAAGAGAAGTAGTAGGTTTAATTAAAGGGCAAAAAATTTATGGTACTTTTTGGAAAGACTTTGAAGAGTCTAGAATTGATTTTGATGATCTAGAAAGATGTCTTCAAAAATCAGAGATTATAAATAGTAAAACTATATTGAAGGCGATATTAAATCTTCTAAGGAAAAAAAAAGGGAGCATTTATTCAGGTGTTAAATACCCTGTACATGCAAGGAAGGTAGATTTTTTAATCTCTCATTTTCCAGATGCAAAAATTATTTTCTTAACTCGTAATCCATCTGCAATTATTGCTTCAAAACTGAACGATGAAGCGACACGTCAAAGAAAAAATAAATCTTGGTTACATCGATTTATTATTCACTATTTTACGATTCTATATTTCGCCATTGAATACATAATTTCTATCAATGCATATGAGAAATTTAAAGATCATGTAAAATTGATACAGTATGAACATTTAGTTACAGAGCAATCTGTAGCAGTTAGAGCATTATGCAAGTGGCTTGAGGTGGAATTTGATGTAACTATGTTGAATGTTTCTGGGAAAAAAAGTAGTCATGATATTCAAGAGAAAACCAAAGTCCATGGTTCCAGTCTGGATCGCTATAAAAAAATATTGAATATATGGGACAGGGCTTTGATTTGGTTTTTAACTGCTAAACACTTTAAAAAGTTACAAGCTTGACAGCATGAAACTTATACTTACCTTTGATTACGAACTATTCGGGGACGGAACCGGGGATGTGTTTGATCAAATGATTGAGCCAACTAAAGCTATTTTGGATGTTTGTGAACAGCAAGATATAAAGACTACTATCTTTTTTGAAGTACTGGAGTATCTTAAAATCAAAGAAGAGTGGGAAAATGGAAATAAGATGGGCTATAACAAGAATCCTGTTCAGGCTATTGATAATCAGATTCAGCGGGCAGCTGTATTTGGACATGATATACAACTACATCTACATCCCCAATGGGTGGGAGCCTCCTGGCAGGAAGATAGCTGGAAATTGAATTTGGAAAACTGGCGGTTGGGTGATTTTAGCTATCCCGGTTACACGATTGAAAAGTTACTTAAAGAGGGAAAGAATGCAATTGAAAAATTGGTGCAGAAAGTAGTTCCAGATTACCAATGCACCATACTACGGGCCGGAGGTTATAATATTATGCCTTCCAGAGAGGTATATGAGGCCATGAAAAACGTTGGTTTGCAGGCGGATAGTTCGGTGTATCCCGGGGGATATGAGCATGGGAGTTTATCCCGATACGATTACAGGGAGGTGCCATTGATAAAGGGGATATGGTGGGGAGCTAGAGAAGATTTAAGAAATGAAGGAAACACCAAAGAGATCATGGAAATTCCAGTATTTGCTTTACCACAACGCCGGATTCATAAATTGTTTAACATAGATAAAATAAAGTTTCTGATATTTGAAAAAGAACAGAATATAAGTTCGGTATCACGTGAAAAAATACAGAAACGAAGTCTCGGGCAAAAGCTGGAGTTCTTACTTGGAAAAGAAGCCTTTACGTGGGACTTTTGCTTGTTTAGTACTCATCTTCACAAGGCATTTTTTCGATATATAGAACATAATCTATTACAAGAAAGGAAGATATTTGTAATTATTGGGCACCCCAAAAGTTATAAGTCTGATCGTTCACTAAAAGCATTGATTAGCTTAGCCTTAGAAAGAAAGTTTTCATTCATTACGCTGAAGGAGGCTTATGAAAACTTCGTTAGGTAATGCTTTCCAAAAACTGAAAACTTACTGCGAAAACGAAAACTACCAGGGATGGGACCCCTACGACGGGTTAAACTCTAAAATCTTCCAATCTACCCCTTTTAAGCACTCGTCTTTTGCCCGTTTGGCATGGATTCAGCTTTTTAAACGTAATCCGGTAAACCTTCGCAAGCTGTTTTTGGTGTCCAAAGGCCACAACCCTAAAGCACTCGGGCTGTTTTTAACCGGCTATTGTAATTTGTATGAATTGGCGCAGGAAGGGAATGAACAGTTTGGCAGTACCGAAGAAATAAGGGAAAAGATTCAATACTTGGCAGATTTATTGATAGAACTCCAAACTCCAGGCTATTCCGGAGCCTGCTGGGGCTATAATTTTGACTGGCAGGCTCGGGGCGGGTTATTCTTCCCGGCTTTTACACCAACCGTAGTAGCCACTACTTATGCCGTAAATGGTTTATTGGATGCAAACCAAATTCTGCAAGATAAAAAGCTGGAAGAAGCGGCCGTTTCATCGGCAGAGTTTATTTTGCAAGATCTCAATCGAACTCAAAAAAAGGAAGGCTTCTTGTTTTCTTATGCACCTAAGTTTGGCAACAATACGGTCTATAATGCGTCCCTGTTGGGCAGTCGTTTGCTGGCAAGGATCTATTCGTTGACCAAAAATAAAGAATATGCGGAAGCCGCCCGTCAGTCGGTATTAGCCTGCTGCAATGCTCAAAATGAGGATGGCTCCTGGTACTACGGAGAGCTGGATATTCAGGATTGGATCGATAGTTTTCACACCGGTTTTAACCTGGATGCCATTTACGATTATAAGCAGTATACCGGGGATGAATCTTTTCAGGAAAATTATGAAAAAGGATTTCGGTATTACATTCAACATTTTTTTCTGGATGACGGAACTCCAAAATATTATCACGATACAACTTATCCCATAGATATCCACTGTCCGGCACAGTTCATTACTACCTTGTCCAAAACTAATCGTTTTCAACAGCATGAAACATTGGCTGAAAAGGTTATAAACTGGACCATTCAAAATATGCAGAATGCCAAAGGGTATTTCTACTATCAGAAAAAGAAATCACATACCAATAAAATTCCCTACATGCGGTGGAGTCAGGCCTGGATGTTTGCGGCAATGTCTTATTATCTAAAGGAAATACAGGATTAAGTCATGAGTAAATCCGTACAAATAAACGGGTATCGAGTGTATCCATTTAAAAACCGAAAAGCTTTTCTATCCTTTTTGAAAAACGGACATTGGGAAAATATACTGGTTGCCCTGAATGCTGAAAAAATCATTCGCGAAGATGAAGAGCTCAGGGACTTGGTAAATAAGAATATCGGCTACCCGGATGGTGTGGGAGCCGTTTGGGCTTTGCGCAGGGCCGGAAAGGAGGCCATTAAAATTCCCGGAGCAGAATTCTGGCTGGATATTATTGAGGCATTTCATAAGGAAAAAACCTTTTACCTAGTGGGTGGTAAGCCGGAAGTGATGGAAGATACGATTCAAAAGTTAAAGAAACAGTTTCCAGATCTGAACCTTGCCGGTTACCGCAATGGGTACTTTAATGAAGAAGAGTACCAAATACTCAAGGAAGAGATCTTCCAAAAAAAACCAGATATAGTGTTTGTAGCAATGGGGAGCCCCAAGCAGGAATATATAATGCAGGAGCTGCAAGAGCAGCACAAAGCCCTTTACATGGGTCTCGGAGGTAGCTTTGATGTGTATACCGGCTATGTACAACGCGCTCCCAATTCGTGGATTAACCTAAACCTGGAGTGGGCTTATCGATTGCTGAAGCAACCTTCAAGAATTGGTCGTCAGCGAGTGTTGGTGAAGTTTTTGTATAAGTTGTTGCTCGGAAAGCTTTAGAAGCGGGTCATGATCGTATCCTAATCAGTTATATAAGACGTCAGATCGAGCGCGTCAAACTTGCTCAGACTGAAGTGGGGGTAGTCGAAAACACTTGTCTGTCAGTCTCTTCTTGTCTGAGTCCATATCTTGAAAAAAACTCTCAATTAAGAACCGTAGTATCTTTAATATAAATTACGAATGATTAAATTACAGTTCTAAAATATGGTTTCTCGAGAGTAATATTTCACTTTTTACCTTAATTCGCTTATTACATTACGATCAGTAAACTATTTTAAAATTAAATAGAACAAAACTTCATGTACATAGACCTCATCGCCGGAGCACGACCCAATTTTATGAAGATTGCTCCCATCATCGACGCCATCAAAGCAGAACAAGAGAACGGGACAGATATCGATTTTAGGCTGGTGCATACCGGTTAGCACTATGACAAAAATATGAGTGGTTCTTTTTTTGAACAGCTGGGGATTCCGGCCCCTGATGTAAACTTGGGAGCGGGTGGCGGAACGCAGGCGGTACAGACCGCGGCCATCATGACCGGCTACGAGAAACTGCTGATAGACAAACCTTAGGATCTATGCCCGTTGGTGGCGGATGTAACTTCCACAATGGCGTGTGCGATAACCGCCCAGAAAATGCACATACCGGTAGCACATGTGGAGGCGGGTATCCGGTCGGGCGATTGGAGGATGCCAGAGGAGATTAACCGCCTTGCCACGGACGCGGTGACCAATTGGTTTTTTACAACCTCGGAAATTGCCAATGAAAACCTGCGCAAGAGTGGGCTGGAGGATGAGAGGATCTTTTATGTGGGCAATACGATGATCTATACACTGCTGAAGCAATGTCCACGGTTCCGAAAGCCGGATGTGTGGGATTAGGTTGGCCTCGAGGAAGGTAATTATATCGTAATGACCCTTCACCGACCAGTGAATGTAGATGAAGAGGAGGCTCTCATGGGTCTGATGGATGAGCTGATTGCCAACGCTCAAGATCTGCCGCTGGTATTCCCGGTCCACCCGCGAACGGCAAAAATGCTAGAAAAGCTGGGAATTGGTTATGAGCGTCTGCACATTATCGAACCGTGGGTTACCTTGAGTTTAACTACCTGGTGGAGCGGTCGAAGGCGGTGGTGACCGACTCGGGCGGTTTTACCTAGGAGACGACAGTCATGGGCATTCAGTGCATGACACTGCGTGATAGAACCGAGCGCCCGGGAGACCATCACCATCGGTACCAACAAACTGCTGGGAGTAAACCCGGAAGCAATCAAACCGGCGATGGATAAACTATTCGCCGGCGAGTGGAAAAAGGGAGGCATCCCGGAGATGTGGGATGGGAAAACATCGGGAAGAATCGTTGGGGAGATTATGAAGTTGATTGGCAGATAGTAGATGGTCAGTGGCAGACGGGAATAAGATCAAGCATTTTCAGCGTTAAGTAAACGTCTAGAAATATTAAGTAACGTGAGTTCGAGATAAGGAACTGAACCCGAAAAGTATCACTTGAAGGGGGGAAGAGACTCGCAAGAGCCGAATGGAACGGGCAGCCCCATCGGGATCCCTGCTAAGCTGAGTGTTGATTTGACTTAAATATTAAAATTTTGGCGTTAATTTCATTACGATTCATCACCCACTACCCCTTTCTTTAATAAACTCTCTTGTCGAATTGAAGTTAATCACGAATTTTTCTGTAAAATTCTGTAACGAAAATGATCCAGCCTTCTCTTTGGGTGTAGTGACAGTGTATCCGGCCGGAGTTTTTAGGAGTGAAACAAGATACAGATCTTCGAATCGGGCTGACCCGCACATGTCACCGCGAGTACGGCAGTTTTGGATATTTGCCGGTACCAGATATATGGAACCGGTAAAAATTCTGAATAATTGCTTCATGCATTAGGTATTAACTGCATCCTGTGTGTAGTAAATTTGAAGCCCGCAACTGCTGAATAGTAAAAGTACGCAGGGAATGATTAAAAACATTGGGTTAACACGAAATTAATTCAATACATGCCAAAGTTTTTTGTTATATTCGCGCATAGATTAAAATCATCTACGGTACGAAGGCCCGGATTTGACGTTTTTCAGGAGTACAAAATAAGATTGGTGGGAAACCGTCAAACCGCACATATTGAAAGAATAAAGATATCATTTACATGAATTTGCCACTTTTGCAAACGGTCCTCGCAATGGCTGTGACGGTTGGGATTGTGTACAAACTAATTCCGCTCCTTGTCAAGGTAGCCTATTTTAAGGATCTGTATGACAAACCTGACGGGGAACGCAAACTTCACGACCGCTACATTACCTACCTCGGAGGGGTCGCTATATTTATCGGACTCTTCATCGGTTTTTCGCTTAGCGGCTATGCGGGACAGCTTCAGGGTTTTGAGTTTCTCTCCGTTGCAATGATCGCGCTCTTCTTCACAGGCCTAAAGGATGATTTGATGGGCCTATCCCCATCCAAAAAGCTGGCCATCGAGCTCTTTGCAGCTGTTTTGCTGATTGCAGGGTGCGGGGCGATGATTTCCAATTTTCATGGAATGTTTGGAATTGAATCGATTCCTGTTTACGTCTCTATCCCCGTTACCATCTTTACTGTGATTGTGGTTATGAACTCCTTCAACCTGATTGACGGCATCGATGGACTTGCCGGCGGTATCGGCATGATCGCATCACTCTTTCTGGCGGCCGGATTCTACAGCGCCGGCTATACCGCACTCATGCTGCTGGCAATCT
Source organism: Rhodohalobacter mucosus (assembly GCF_003150675.1). NCBI lineage: Bacteria > Pseudomonadati > Balneolota > Balneolia > Balneolales > Balneolaceae > Rhodohalobacter > Rhodohalobacter mucosus. Next base: position 224,919 of record NZ_QGGB01000003.1, read on the forward strand.
TTACTGCTGTGTCCCTGTTCGGGTTTTTGATGCATAATTTTCATCCCGCAAGAATCTTTATGGGAGATACCGGATCGCTCGTGGTTGGACTGTTGCTCGCTTTTCTGACCATCAACTACCTGGGACTGAGCGGAAATACAGAATACGCCGGCTTGTACCATAACGCTTCGGTTATCCTGCCGGTTGCATTTCTTGCCATTCCTCTATACGATACTCTTACTGTATTTGTGAAACGCCTGGCAAGGGGCGACGGACCCTTTACACCCGGTAAAGATCATGTTCACCATCAGCTTCTGGACATGGGCTTTTCTCAAAAACAGACTACGGTCTTTCTCTACCTCGTAACCATCCTTATTGGTTTACTGGCCATCTCATTGTCCGGCCTGAATAATAACCTGATTCTGGGTGTGATCGTCCTTTTCATGGTCTCATTTCTTCCCACCAACGGCTACAAGCGCAGCATCCTCAAGAAACTGGGCATTTTCGACCTCGACCGGCACAAGCAGCTGCAGGATCTCCGGGAAGAGCGTCGAACCCTGGTCGAAGAGAAGGAACGTCCCACCCGGCAGCGCGCCGGCCAGGAGAAAGAACTGGCGTAAGAAATTACCCTCGGTATTTTGAACGAGGGTTAAAACCCTCGCTCGTGTGTGTCACCCAGCTGTCGCGGGGTTTAAGTTCGGCAAAGATGATGGCTCAAACACCAAGCCCGAGTCATCGAGGGCGACATTAACGAGCCGGTAATTCATTGCCGGCAGAATTGCATCGGAAACATATTCAGAATTCTGCAACAGTTCATTTGAAATTCCATCCGCGAACCCCTCGTTTAAAATCCGATTGTTGAATAAAATATCGCTTCGGGGTGGGTGGTGTCATTCATCACTACACCGCGCTTCTCACGGCGCTGGTGATTTCGCACCATTGGTGCTGTGGATCCTGCATTTAAGTAGCCTCACAAGAGAGTCAAATTCAACATCCAATTTCTCGGTTTATCGGTTGCTTTTTTTTTCTGTTCTCCCATGTTCCGGAGGAACATCTGGTGGGTAGCCCAAAACGGGCGCCGGCGGCCAGGCCTCCGGGCGGGGTGGACGAAAAAGCATGGGATGACGTCCGGAGGTTGCACCCAAATCACGGGAATGGGTATTGGGATGTAAATCTCCTCTGTACGTTCTGTCTTAAACCCCTCGATCTGTATGTGAACGTTGATTACAATTGCGCCTCGGGGGCTATTTTCGTGCTTCATACAACCCCGCGCTGTCGCACGGGGCTATGAACATTCAACGCCTCCGGCGTTAGTGAAGCTGCAGAGACAGCTATGTAACGCGTAAACGTGTTGAACTACTGCAAGGAGAACACTTTCTCGGTTTATCGGTTGTTCTGTTTTTCTGTTGTTCTGTTTTTTTCCCCCGTGCCCTCCGCGGCAACCCCTTATCGAGCTGGTTCCAACATCTAACCCGAACACACACATCCTCTGCGTTCTTTGCCCCGAGACTTCGGGGCGGTTAATTCCTTTCAGGAAAAAGAAATAAAATCCGTAATTTCGGTACTGATTTACAGAATGCAACCCAACCATAAAACGCCATCATCTCCATGCACAAGAAGATCCTGATTCTGCTCAGCCTCTCTGCGCTCTTCACACTGTTTCTTGCATCAGCAGTTCAAGCACAAAGTTTTGGATCGATTGATCTCAGCACCGTCAACGTCAATGAACTTAGTGAGGAGCAGATTCGTCAGGCCGATCAGGAAATCCGTGACCGCGGACTCACCCTTCAGCAGTTCGAACAGCTGGCCATCGCACAGGGTGCCAGCCGCCTGCAGGTATCACAGCTGGTGCAGCGTATTCGCTCATTTCGCGCATCATCCGGAATCGAATCCGCGGAACAATCAACCGGGGAGGCACGTGATGTTATGATCCCCCTGGACGAATCGGATGTTTACCGGGAACAGACAGACCGTCTGCCTGTAGCTGATCGCACTCAGACTGAAAATGACTCGTTGAAGGTATTCGGAATGGATCTGTTTCGGCAGGTCGCCGTCAGTTTTGAACCGTCCCTGAATCTACCCACACCGGTCGATTACGTGCTTGGGGCAGGGGATGAACTTGTGATCGATATCTGGGGAGCATCTGAGCAGACCTACAGGCTTACGGTGAGTCCGGAGGGATCCATCCGCATTCCCAACCTGAGCCCGATACAGGTTAACGGTTTGCAGATGAATGAAGCGGAGGAACGGATTTTATCGCGTCTCACAAATATTTACTCCGGTCTGAGGCCTAACAATCCCGGAGAAGGGAATACCTTTGCCCAGGTGACGCTTGGCAATGTACGCAGCATCAAGGTGACGGTAATTGGTGAGGTTACGCGGCCGGGCACGTATACCATCCCGTCTCTGGCCACAGCGTTTAATGCGCTCTTTGCTGCCGGCGGACCAACCCGAAATGGCACATTTCGGAATATTCAGATCATCCGCTCAAATGAAGTGGTTGAAACACTTGATATTTATGATTTTCTTGTGACCGGTACACAGGAGAGTAATATACGTCTCCGTGATCAGGATGTGATCAAGATTGATCCATATGTAAATCGCGTTCACGTTTGGGGAGAAACCAAGCGAAAAGGTTTTTTTGAAACTATTGATGGTGAGACGCTCAGCGATCTTTTGGAATTTACAGCAGGTTTTACCGATCAGGCCTATACACGAACGTTAACCCTGGAAGGGATGACTCCCGAAATGCGCCGTGTCACAACCATCCTCTACCCTGAAGAAGCAAATCTGGAGATCAGGAATGGTGATAAACTTCGCATAGGTGAAATTATGGACCGTTTTGTAAACCGCGTTCGGATTCGGGGAGCCGTTTACCGTCCGGGGGCATATGAGTACAAGGAAGGAATGACACTGTATGATCTGGTTACACAGGCTGATGGCCCTCTGGAAGAAGCGTTTCTGCAGCGTGCTGTGATTGAAAGGCTGAAGGAAAACCGCGAGCCTGAAATACTCTCTTTCAGCCTGGAACGGCTTTTAAATGATCCTGCCGGTTACGACATTCCTCTTCGTCCGGACGATCTCGTGCGGGTGTCAAACATTTTTGATCTGCAGGAGGAGTATACCGTTCGCGTAAGGGGTGCGGTTAACAGCAGCGGGACGTTTGAATTCCGCGACGGATTGACCCTTGAAGACGCCATTCTGCAGGCTGACGGATTTCGGGATAATGCAGCTCCATATCGTGTGGAGGTTGCCAGGAGAATAACAAACGATTCGTCGTCAGAAAGACGTATGGACAGGGTTGCAGAGGTATTTCAATTTGAGGTTGAAGAGTATCTGGGCCTGAGTGAGGATGACGGTGATTTTGAGCTGATGCCGTTTGATCAGGTCTATGTCCGAACCCGACCCAATTATCAGGTGCAGCAAACCGTTCGCATAGAAGGAGAGGTGGAGTTCCCCGGTGAATATGTATTGCCAACCAGAACCACCCGTTTGTCGGATATCATAGAGATGGCAGGCGGATTGTCGGATTATGCCTATCCGGAAGGGGCTTCATTGGATCGAACCATGTCGGATTTAACGGCCGAAGAACTTGAATTTCTGGATCCGGAGGAAAGAAGCGATCAGATGAATGGGGGTAATCGTACACTTGTGGGAATTCAATTGAATACCGCACTTCAGCGACCCGGCGGCAGGGATGATCTTATTCTTGAGAACGGAGACGTGATTACTGTGCCCAAGGAGCTTCAAACCGTTCGTATAGAGGGAGAGGTTTTGTCACCGACCAGTGTTCGGTACGAGTCCGGTAAATCATTTCAAAGCTATATCAACTCTGCAGGCGGGGTCACGGACAATGCCCGTCGCAAGCGTGCCTATATTGTGTACGCGAACGGTGAGGTGGACCGCACCCGTCGTTTTCTTTTTTTCCGGAATAATCCCAGTGTTGAGCCCGGTGCAACGATTGTTATCCCCAGGGAGCCGGAGCAGCGCGAACTAACGGCACAGGAACGCGTCAGCATTGCGGCTACGCTGGCATCCACTACTGCAACGATTGCGCTCATAATTGACCGGATTACAAGGTAATATTTGGTACTGAGTATTTAATATTGAGTATTGAGAATTGAACAGGTACCTGGCTATGTCTCAATGCAAAACCTAGTACCTTGTGGCCTGATGCCTGATGCCTGTTGCTTGTTCCTGACTTAGCCCTGCACCCTGCACACTGGGCCCTGAGCCAAGAAACTTATAAACTTTATAATGTGTACCGCTCGCCGAAACCCCTTACTTTTCTCTGGATAAAGATAATTTGTGAAAACCAATTTTTACTCCATTAAAAACATTATAAGGTACAATAATCAGTAACCGGCAACGGACAACTATCAACGGACAACTATCAACGGACAACAAGCAACCCACAACCAACCACGACCAATTTCATCATGCTGCAGGAATTACTTACTAAAATCGAGAATAAAGAATATACTATCGGAATTGCAGGCCTTGGCTATGTAGGCCTGCCCCTTATGTGGACATTTCACGAGCGCGGGATGCCGGTGATCGGCTACGATATCGATCAGAACAAGGTAGACTGTCTGAACTCCGGTACGCCTTACATTAAACACCTGGGAGAAGAGATGATGGGCAAGCTTGCCAAGTCAGAGCGGTGCGATTCAACGACCGATTTTTCAAGGCTGAAGGAAGCGGACTGTATCCTGATGTGTGTTCCCACACCGCTGAACCATCACCGGGAGCCGGATATGACCTACGTGGAGCAGACCACACGTACGGTTTCACAAAACATGCGAAAAGGCCAGCTGGTGATCCTGGAATCCACCACCTACCCGGGAACCACCGAAGAGCTGATCATCCCGATTCTGGAGGAGGGCTCCGGACTGAGTGCTGAAACAGACTTCTATGTGGCCTACAGCCCTGAAAGGGAAGATCCGGGTAATGAGAATTTCAATACGGCCAAAATACCGAAAGTGGTTGGTGCGCACGGCGAGGATGCGCTGAAACTGGCCTGCGCGCTCTACGATACGGCCATTGTTCAAACCGTTCCCGTGAGCGACTGCAAGACGGCGGAAGCGGTGAAGCTAACCGAGAATATATTCCGGTCGGTGAATATCGCGATGGTAAACGAATTGAAAGTGATCTACCAGGCGATGGGGATTGATGTACATGAGGTGCTGGATGCGGCCGGAACCAAGCCTTTCGGGTTTATGAAATTCACTCCGGGGCCGGGTCTGGGCGGACACTGTATCCCGATCGACCCTTTCTACCTTACCTGGAAAGCCCGTGAAGTGGAACAACCCACACGATTCATTGAACTGGCGGGGGAGATCAATACCGATATGCCAAGATATGTGATCCGTAAAACTCTCGAGGCAATGAATCATCACAAGAAAGCCCTGAATGGAAGTAAAGTCTTGCTTGTAGGGCTCGCTTATAAGCCCAATGTGGATGATGACCGTGAGTCGCCCACTTATAAGCTGATGGAGCTTTTTGAGGAGATGGGAGCCGAGGTTAGCTACTACGACTCCTACGTGCCAAAAATCAAACCCTCACGAGAATATGCCCATTATGCAGGAAGGGAATCCGTAAACTGGGATAAGGATACCATCAGCAAATTTGATGCTGTTGTGATTTCCACCAATCACGGTGATATCAACTATAGTGAGCTGGGAGAGTGGGCATCCTGTATCGTTGATACAAGAAATGCGATGAATGGTTACGCCACGAAGGAGGGTCAGCTGTTTAAGGCGTAAGTGCAGGGCTCGGGGTACAGGGTACAAGGTACAAGGTTTGTTAATATTCGGAATTAGGTGTTTGTTGCCTGTTGCAATTTGAAACAGAACAAATACTGATAAAATTGGAAATAAACGATGAAATAGGCAGATTTTTCCCTGAACCCTGAACCCTGAACCCTGAACCCTGAACCCTGAACCCTGAACCCTGAACCCTGAACCCTGAACCCTGAACCCTGAACCCTGAACCCTGAACCCTGAACCCTGAACCCTGAACCCTGAACCCTGAAACATAAAACCTCCGCGGCCTCTGTGTCTCTGCGGTGAATCACTATGCCCCGATACAAACTCACCTTTGAATATGACGGCACCGGCTTCAGCGGCTGGCAGGTTCAGCCCGAGGCGCGTACGGTTGAGGGAGTGGCGGAGGAGGCGTTTTCCACGCTCTACCAGCAGCCGGTGGATTTGATAGGCCAGGGGAGAACCGACGCGGGCGTTCATGCCATGGCTCAGACAGCACATGCGGACCTGCCGGACGTTTATACGGCAAAACGTATTCTTCATGCCATGAAAGGACTGCTGCCTGACGATGTTGCCCTCTTGCAGATAGAAAAATCAGACCCGCAATTTCATGCCAGGTTCAATGCCCGGTCACGCAGGTACAGGTACGATGTTCATACACGGCCTTCGCCGCTGAACAGACACAGATACTGGATAGTTAACGGAGATATCGATGAAAGTATTCTGACCGTCTGTGCGGGAAAAATTATCGGTAAACAGGATTTCAAAAATTTTTGTATCCCGCCGGATACGGAAAAGATGACCACAGAGTGCACAATTCTCTTCAGTGAATGGAAATCCTTCCCATCCGGGTTCGGATTCACATACCACATCGAGGGAAATCGATTTCTAAGGCACATGGTTCGACGTCTTGTTGGTGGCATGGTTCACACTGCCCAGGGGAAAATGTCCATAGATGATTTTGAATCCCTTTTGAACGGGCCTGAGCAAAAGCAAAAAGCCTTTTCCGCACCAGCACACGGACTCACTTTGATGGAAGTGAAGTATTGAGCATTGAGTATTGAGTATTGAGAAGCAGGTGCCTTAATAAGGTTGAGGATATTTTATTATGCTTATCCATTCTCGGTTGCTCGGTTGCTCGGTTCCTCCGTTCCACCGTTCATCTGTTCTCCATGTTACGGAGGAACATCTGATCGGTAGCCCAACGGGCACCGGCAGCCGAGCCTCTGGGCTGGATCTTGGAAAAATCACGAAACAAATTCCAGAGCTTGCAGGCAATTTCCAGAGAACGAATTTCAGGATCTGTGCCAGCTCCTGCACATTTCTACCAAGTATCCCTCGAACTGCATCTTGGCGTTGTTTGTTATCCCGCCTCGGGGTTCACATTGCAGGCTATATACAACCCCGCGCTGACGCACGGGGCTATGAACATTCAACGCCTCCAGCGTTGGGCAATCTGCAGAGCCAGCGATGTGACGCGTTAACGTTTTGAAGTACTGCAATGTGAACACTTAATCGGTTCATCGGTTCATCGGTTTTCTGTTCCTCTGTTGTTCCGTTCTTCCGTTCATTTAGTTGTGTGAACCTTATTTCAGGATTATCTTCTCTCTATAAACTGACTTTCTGCCGCTTCACATCGATTTTATTTTTTATTGATCATTAAAATGATTTTCATCACGCATGGCCGACCCCGAACTGGACGTACTGGTATCCGGAAAGACCTCGTTTAAAATTGAAGTCCCGTATCAGCTCATTGAATCCGGCCCAAAGGCCGAATCAAAACCATTGATTGTCTATTTGCACGGATTTGGAGAGAATGCTGAGACATTCCGTAATGAGTGTGAAGAGTTACTGGGTATTCCGGCTTATCACCTGTTTATTCAGGCCCCTTATCCGCTTTATGACCGCAGCAGGAAGAAGGAAGTTTCAGAGTGGGGCAGGGCATGGTATCTTTATGATGGAAATCAAAGCCAGTTTACCAGGTCCCTGGAATTGGCTTCTGAGTTTATTCAGGAGGTAATAGACAACCTGCTGAAAGTGATAAGCGTAAGCCGCATATGCGTATTCGGTTATTCAATGGGTGGTTACCTGGCAGGTTACTTTGCTCTTACCCGCTGGAAACATGTTAATGAGCTGATTGTAGTGGGTGCCCGGATTAAATCAGAAGTACTAAACGATAAGTGGGAACATGTTAAACACCTGAATGTGCTGGCGCTTCACGGATCTGAAGATGATAAAGTAAAACCGGACCCTCAGCAGGCTGAAATCGACAAAATGAAAGAAAATGGAGTTCGTGCAGAGTTTATATTGGTCGGTGAAAGTCACTCCTTCAGCCAGGGATATGTTACTGAAGCGGCAGACTGGCTAAAAAAAAGGGGATATTAAAATTTTATGGGTTTTGTTAAAATTTTTTATCAATTTAGAGACCTGAAATTAAAGAAGAATCCGATAGACAAGTTATGGCTACATCTGCAGACCATCAGAACGGAATGAAAATTCTGGTTATTGAGGATGATCCGACCGTACGCACCCTCGTTAAGGCGGTATTGGAGCATCGGGGCAATGAGGTTTCTGTTGCTGAAACAGCAACAGATGGACAAAATCTGGCTCTTGAGAACGATTTTAATATGATTATTCTGGACCTGCGTCTACCGGATGGAAACGGGTATGACGTTTGTCAGAAGATACGGGAAGAGGGGGTTACCACACCTGTATTGGTACTGTCAGCTGAGCACGAAACCGATGTAAAAATCAAAATTCTGAACGTTGGGGCTGACGATTATCTCACCAAGCCGTTCAACAGTGAAGAACTGATGGCCAGGCTGGATGCCATTGCACGGCGCTCGGTACCCAAAGGTGTTGAAAAAGAACTTGTTTGCGGAAACCTTAAGGTTGACCTGATTGCGCGAAAGATGATTATCCATGACAATGAAGTGGACCTCACCAACAACGAGTTCAATCTGCTGGTCTATTTTATGCGCAATAAAGGCAAGGTGATCTCACAAGAGGAACTTGCCAAAAATGTGTGGAATATTCATTTCGATACACAAACCAATTACATCAATGTGTATATCAGCTATCTTCGCAAAAAGATGCGTGAGCATACCGAATACGACTACATTGAAACCGTACGCAAGAAAGGCTTTATATTTCAGTGTGACGATTAATCCTGGCTTTAACTGACCTCAGGATAAGAAATTCAAAAAACCCGGACGTTCATAATTATGAGCGTTCCGGGTTTTTTTATGGTATGAATTTATAAATATCTCGCTCCGCCGCCGGCATTGTCTTATAGGAATCACAAAAGGAATAACGACTGCCTTGCTTGCCGGCACTAAAGTACCGGCTGCTATATGTTGCCCTCGATGCCTCGGGTCTGGTTGTGTAGCCATAATCTTAGCCAAGACCAAACCCCGCAACTGCGGGGTGCCATATACGAACGAGACTGCCCTGCTTGCCGGAACTAAAGTACAGGCTGCTATATGTTGCCCTCGATGCCTCGGGTCTGGTTGTGTAGCCATAATCTTAGCCAAGACCAAACCCCGCAACTGCGGGGTGCCATATACGAACGGGACTGCCCTGCTTGCCGGAACTAAAGTACCGGCTGCTATATGTTGCCCTCGATGCCTCGGGCCTGGTTTTGTAGCCATAATCTTAGCCAAGACCAAATCCAGCAACTGCGGGATGCCATATACGAACGGGACTGCCCTGCTTGCCGGCACTAAAGTACCGGCTGCTATATGTTGCCCTCGATGCCTCGGGCTTGGTTGTGTAGCCATAATCTTAGCCAAGACCAAACCCCGCAACTGCGGGGTGCCATATACGAGCGAGGGTTTCAACCCTCGTGACCACGTTGAGGAGTAATATTGGTGGATGATTAGAATAGCAACCCATTGGTATTCATACAGCTATTGAATACAATTTTTCTGCCTGCAGATCATCCGGCGATCACCATACCCAGAGTAAAGACAAGGGAATAGAGCATTGAATGCTAAAGGTAAGCTGTTTATAAAACAAGATCTTACGGCAGATGATTTGCTCATTTAATGCCAGGCCTCATAAAAGTAGAAAATTGCTTTACTTCAATCTCTGCGCCCTCCGCGCCTCCGCGGTGAATATCCTCCGCAGAGAACCGATTAATCCATCGACATCGGATTGTTCTCGGAGATCTCCCTGTACATTTGATACTCTTCAGGGGTGATATCAGCAAACAGGAAATTAAGCGGGTCAACGGATCTGCCGTTTACGCGAACTTCGTAGTGAAGATGGGGGCCTTCACTGACACCGGTATTACCTGTGTAGGCAACCAGCTGTCCCCGGTTTACCTTAGCTCCGGCACGAATTCCCTCGGCGAAACCGGATAGATGTGCATATCGTGTCGTGTACCCAAAACCGTGATCAATTTCGAGCAGGTTGCCATATGTACCCCTGCGGCCGGCAAACTTCACAACTCCTTCGCCGGTGGAAAAAACTTCGGTTCCAATATCAGCTCTGAAATCAGCACCCTCGTGAAGCCGTTGATATTTGAGTACCGGATGTACCCGCATACCGTAACCGCTCAGCAGGATGCCGCTCAGAGGGCGTATGGCGGGCAGATGGCTCATTCGCTCCTGGTTCTCATTGTAGTATGCCTTAACCTCTTCAAATGACAATTTTTGGATATTCAGCCTTCGTTCGATGTTATCCAGCTTGGATGCGGTCCAGCGAAGAATTTCAGAGGCGTCTTCACTATACAGGTCAAATTCAGAATACACATCCGCACCACCCGTACCGGCCATCCGCTCTTCGTAGGAGATAGGCTCCAGTCCCAGAACCGATCGGTACATTTCATTATCCAATTCCGCAATCGTATTCAGTCGGGTTTCCAGATCTACAATTGAACTCTTTGTAACTTCAAGCTGATCAAGCAGTACCTGGTTTTCAGCTTTCAGTGCGATTTCTGCCGGAGTACCGATACTGTAGGAGAGTATTGCAATGCCAATGCTTGCCAGCACAATTCCGTTGATAAGCCAAAAAGAGAGATTGTGTAGTGTTCGTTTTTTTCGTTCGTAGTGAACGGGAACAAACTCGCATCTTTCGGGGTCGTAGTAGTAATGGTTTGTATTCGCCATACGTCAGATGATGATCATATTTGAGCCTCAAAAATAAAAATAACGAACGCTATATATATAAAAGAGTAATTTAGAGCCAATTCGTTACTCAAAATCTCCTTCAAAATACTCAACGGCCCTTCTGGGCATGTCTGAACCGGATTTTTTTTCAGAAATATGCTTCTTCACTTTCTTCTGGAACGCTTCCGCCGCATCATAACCATAATGTTTCAGCAGATAGTTCATTGCAATCACCTCGGCGATAACGGTAATGTTTTTACCGGGGGTAATGGGCAGATGTATCAGGGGTATTTGGGTACCGAGTATCTCAACTTCATCATGGTCGAGGCCGGTCCGGTTAATTTTTTCCGTATCCTGCCAAAGAGATAATTCAAGAACAACCTCAAGCCGTTTTTGATATCGTATCGCCCGAATGCCAAACATCGACATCACGTCAATAACGCCAAGCCCCCTGATCTCCATAAAATGCTTATTCATTTCGGTGGCTGATGTCATAAGAACATTGCTCTTCTTGGTGATCATAACGACATCATCCGAAACCAGCCTGTGCCCCCTCTCAACCAGATCGAGAGCTACTTCACTCTTCCCAAGACCTGATTTACCCGCAATGAGGATGCCAATGCCGTAAACGTCAACCATGGTTCCGTGAAGCATCGTCTGCATGGCAAACAGATCTTCCAGGTAATCACGAAGCAGGTACATGAACCTCGTTGTCTCCATTTTGGTACGGAAAACCGGCACTTTGCGGTCGTCAGCCAGCCTGAGAAGGGCAGAGGAGAGTTTGTTATTATCCGTCAGAAAAATGACGGGAATGTCGAATGAAACGAGTCTGCTGAATGCTTCCTTTTGTTTGTCGGGTGACAGATTATCCAGAAACTGGCACTCCGTGTTACCGATAATCTGTATCCGCTGAAACGTAAACAGCTTTACATAGCCCGCAAGGGCGAGTCCGGGCCGATGCAGGTCTGCCTCGGTAACAAACTTCTTTTCAGCCTGTGACTCTGCTGCACAACCTTCCAGATTTACCGGAATTTGCTTGTTCAGGCTCTCTATGAGCGCTGCAACCTGTACTTTTTCCCTTATCGGAATGGCTTCCTGATCACCGAAAAGCATAGCAGAGACGATTATTTGATTTACTGTAATATACCAAAAAAAAGGCCCGCTAGTCTTTCCGGCCGGATAAAACCCTGAACATGCAGCAGGCCGCGTTTATATCAACCTAACAACCCGTTAGTAATGCTCAAAATGTTTTGTTTTATACTTTCGAAGCTGCCGAACCGCATTATCCACGGCTTCACTGATAGCTTGTTCAAACGTTGGTGCTGCCTCAGACACGTTGATCAGGGTTTTCGGGACTTTCACGTTCAACTCAGCAATAGCCGGATTCTCATCGTCCTGACCCTGTGTCAGCACAATGTCACATACCAGGATTTTATCAAAAAATTGTTCCAGTTTTTCAACGGAACTTAGTGTAAACTCTTTAAGACTTGGGCTGCAGTCGAAATGCCTGGCTGTAAATGTGGTTTTCATAATTGAGGGTCCTCCTTATGTGTAATGATAAATGGTAGATTAAATGTTCTGTCTTTTAATATTGTTTTCGGCTCTTGGGTGGGCTTTGCTGTAAACATTTTTAAGCCTTTCCACGCTGGTGTGGGTATAAATCTGTGTAGCTCCCAAACTGGCATGACCCAGAAATTCTTTAATTATCCGAATATCGGCACCTGCATCGAGCATATGAGTTGCAAAACTGTGGCGGATCACATGAGGGCTCTTCTGAGTAATTTCACTTGTCTGAAGAAGGTAATGTTTCACAATATTCTGAACCTGTCTTGGATACATTCGTCTGCCGCGTGGAGCGATGAACATCGCTTTATAATCATTTCCGTCTGTTTTGGAAGAAAAGAGTTCCTCCCGTGACTTCAAATGATTTTTACATGCTTTTATCGCTTCACCGCCAAGCGGTATAATACGCTGCTTGTTTCCTTTTCCGGTTACCTTTACCTGAGCAGCCCTGAGATCAATATCATCAACATTCAATCCGGTCAGTTCACTAAGCCTCATGCCGGTGGAGTAGAAGAGCTCAAGAATGGCCCTGTGCTGAACAGTTTTTGCATCATCTGCGGAGGCAAGCTCCATCATACGGCTGATCTCCTCGGGCTGAACGGTTTTTGGCAGCCGCTTTTCAGCTTTTGGTACAATAAGCAGGTGGGCGGGATTTTTTTCTATCACACCACGTGTAAACAGGTATTTAAAGAAAGAGCGAAGTGAAGCTGTTTTACGGGCAATTGAGTTGCGGGAAAACCCTTCTTCATTCAGTTTTCCGAGCCAGAGGCGAATATCAATGCGTTGAATATTGCCCGGATCAATTGAGAAACTATCCTGGCCCAATTCTTCCGATAGAAAAGAGACGAATTGCTCCAGGTCAGTTCTGTATGAAGTAATGGTATGTTCAGAGGCATTGCGTTCTACCTTCAGAAAACCAATATATTTCTCTATTTGGTCCGTCATTAACTGCAATATAGCTTTTTTGTTACTTCAAATTAAATACAATGACTGAACAGATTGCTCCTCGATATGTTTCCGTTCCACTTTCGCCTTGCGGACGCTATGTTAGTTAAAACGTTAATTATGCATGAACAGTTTGATTGAGATCAAGACCGTCTGTAAAAACGTTTATTCAAACGGATTGCACTTAAACATTCCTGCCTTTCCAGTTAACTTTTTTACCGGTAAAATGATCATATAATTTTACGAGTCCAAGCCACTGAAACCAAAGCACGCCAATGGGATGTGTGAATGAGTAGATGGGATCCCATTGAAACCAGATGGAAAGCATCAACCTGTGAAAGAGGATCAGGGTAACGCTTAAGGCTGAGAGACTGAAGATGGCGGCTGAAGGATAAAATAGCGACCACAACAGTGCGGCAAAGGGGAGAATGAAAACGATAAGATGAAGAATGGCTGCTGATAAAAAAAGCGGGATTGAATATCCGAATCCGGCCAGAAAATTTTTTCTGAGACCGGTAAAGAGTTCGGACTGATTTTTATACATTCTGCAGAGCACGCTGCCTGTACCATGGAACATTCTCACCGTGAGGCCGGCCCTTTTGGCAGCTTTAGCCAGCTCAACATCTTCAACAATTTGCTGTTTAACAGCTTCATGCCCTCCGATTATCTGATAGGCGTCTTTTTTGAAAGCGATGCACTGACCGTTAGCTGCTGCAAACATGGATGAAACACGGACATAAATTCTTTTTGGCATCCATCTGGGTTTACGGTAAACATAAACTGCAGGCAGTACCGAGATGAGTCCATAATAAACAAGCGGCATCACTGTTTTTTCCCAGAAGGTGCCCAATATTTGTTGAGGCCATACAGTGATCATATCTGACTTATATTCGCGAAATGCAGATGCTATGCCTTGAAGTGTTCCCGGCCTGAGCTTTGTATCTGCGTCCAGGAAAAGCAAAAGGTCTGTTTCGGGTGATGCATGGCGGGAAAGCTGCATACAGGCCCAGGGTTTTCCAAGCCAGTCGGCCGGTTTATCTATGCCGTCAACTACCCTGAGAGTATCAGCGTGGTTATTGGAAAAAGAGTTGAGTACCTCACCCGTACGGTCAGTAGACCCGTCATTCAGAACAATTACCTCAAATTCCACACCTTTTTGAGAAAAAACCGTAGGAAGCAGGACTGGAAGTGTATTTTCTTCATTGCGGGCAGGTATGCAAACCGATATCTTCAAATCGGCCTTTTTTTCAATCGATGGCAGGCCCGTTAACTCAAATCGGTTTCTGATCAGGATCACGGATGTAATTAACAACCAGCCCAATGACGCAAAAAGAGACCAAAACAAAAAACTTTCTGTCAAAATTGATGAGGGATCTTGTAGCAGGTAGTTGTGAAAATTAGGTAAACAGTTCGCAATCAGCCATCATTCATCTGCCTCAGGATGTCATAAAAAAAGTAACAACCTAAATCGAATGCATCAATATTCTGACTTTTCAAGGGATGTGCAAACCGAAAAAAAACTGCCCGGCAGTTATGAGTGGTGGTATTTTGATGCAGTGTCTGATGACGGCTATGCATTGGTTGTTATATTTTATGACGGGAATCCTTTTTCCCGGCGGTATATCAAGGCACTTGAGTCATCCCTATCTGATGAAAATGGAGTGGCCTCAAACTATCCGGCTGTCAGCATATCTGTTTACAAGGATGGAAAGCACATCTTTTACAGTTTTGAAGAAGTAGAGCCCGGAATGGCTCTGTTTTCTTCAGCGCTTCCGGAGGTTTCCATAGCAGGCAATACCCTGAGGGGAAAAAGGGATGATAACGGCCTGTGTTACCATCTCAGCCTGGATCAGATGCTGCCCAATGGAGACCGGTTGACAGGAAACCTTGATTTTATTTCAAATCCGGATGATGCCAGTGGGCTTTCCGTGTTTCAAAAGAATGCCAGTGGCAGAGCAGAAACGGAATCGCATGAATGGAATCTGGTTCAGCCCAAAGCCGAAGTTACAGGCTCATTGATAATTTCAGGATATCGTAAGGAGCAGATTACGTTCAGAGGAACCGGATATCATGATCACAATCTGGGCAGGGAACCAATGAAGGAGAGTTTTGAAGAGTGGTACTGGGGACGGTATCATTTTGAGGGTTGCACACTTGTCTATTACCTGATGAAAGAGCACGGCATATGGAAAAAAAATGCCTGGCTATTGGGTTCATCATGTGATGAGTGTGAAATTGGGATATCGGATATGGGCGACTTTGGAGTAAATCCTTTTGGACTCAACACAGCGCGTATGCTTCAGTTTGCAGGAAATAATATTTCAATTTATCTGCATAAAGACCGTGTAGCGGACAGCGGGCCGTTTTATCAGCGATTTTTAGGGAGAGCCATCATGAAAAATGGAAACACCATTCAGGAAGCAAAGGGCATTTCTGAATATATCCGTCCAGGACGTATTTACAACAAGCTTTTCTGGCCTCTGGTTAACATGCGAATTACCTATCCCGGGAAAAAACACTGGGTGCAGAAAAGCCCGGTTCTTTATAGGTGGACCTGGTAAAGAGTTTAGTTCACGTCAGAGCTTGGTGAAGGGTATTTATCTGCCAGCTGATGGAGGGCATTATGAGTCTTTTCTCCCCTTGAGGGGAGTGCCGCCTTAAGGCTGGGATGGGTGAACCCTAATGAAATCAATGCCGAATTGTAATTGATTCAAACCATCTTTCAGCTGATGCCAGGCAATTGATATGGTATCCGGTAGGTAAAGTTTATTCAAAAAAAAGGCGGCCTCAAAATGAGACCGCCTTTTTAAAATGTACCTGTAATACGGTTACCGCATCTTAGTTAAAAGACGGAATCAGTACCTCATCAATGATGTGTACCACTCCGTTGGTACCTTCCAGGTCGGCAACAGTTACAACCGCAGATGAGCCTGCCGCGTCAATGGTAACCGTACCGCCGGAAACCGTAATGGTGACGTCCTGGTCATTCAGCATCGTAATCGTTTGGGTCGGCTGAAGATCAGTTGACAGCACAAGTGCATCGTACACATGGTAGAGAAGTGTCTCAACTACCTGCGGTGTTGTCAGCGTTGCCAGTGTTGCTTCGATGGCCTCAAAAGCAGCGTTCGTCGGTGCAAACACGGTAAACGGTCCGTCTCCCTGAAGGGTAGTGACCAAGTCATTGTCAGAAAGCAGCCCTACCAGGGTGGTGAGGTCATAATTTTTCGAGACAATACCTGTAACATCAAGGAAAGCATTTGGTAAAAGTACTGAGTCAATAACATGAATTACACCGTTGGCTGATTCAACATCCGCTGCAGTTACTGTAGACGATGCATTTACCGATACACCGGCTTCACCTGAAGTGATGTAGAGTGACTCAGCTGAACCGGATTCTACAGTTTGCTCTGCCGCAAGGTCGGTTGAAAGAATCGTGCTGCCAATGATCGTGTGGTACAGCAGAATGTTCTCTACCTGCTCGGGAGTGAGTGAGTTTGGATCAACTTCCGCAAAGAGGGCATCAAAAGCCTCATTGGTAGGAGCAAATACGGTGATTTCATTATTCGCCACTGCGTCTACAAGGTTTGCCTGCACAAGCAAGTCCACCAGTGTAGTGAAATTGTAGTTTTTCTGTGCAACTTCCGCAGTATTCAGAAATGCGTTCGGCAGAAGCACGGTATCTACGGCATGAATCACGCCATTGGTGGCTTCCACATCGGCTGTTACAACTGTTGAGTTACCATTTACAACAACTCCTTCAGAATCTGCAGTAATGTAGAGTGGTTCTGTTGAGCCTGACTCTACGGTTTGCTCTGCAGCAAGGTCTGTTGAAAGAATGGTGCTGCCGATTATTGTGTGATAGAGAAGAATATTCTCAACCTGCTCGGGAGTGAGAGATGCAGGGTCTACTTCTGCAAAAAGTGCGTCAAACGCATCGTTTGTCGGTGCAAAAACTGTTATTTCAGAACTTGCAACAGCGTCCACAAGGTTCGCCTGCACAATAAGGTCAACAAGCGTGGTAAAGTTGTAGTTCTTCTGGGCTACCTGTACCGCATTCAGAAATGCATTCGGCAGAAGTACTTGATCCACTACGTGAACAACACCGTTGGAGGCTTCAAGATCAGCGGGACCTACATTGGCTGAACCGTTTACAACAACACCTTCCTGGCCGGAAGTAATATACAGAGGATCACCGTTGGCTGAGCTTACAGTTTGTTCAGCTTCAAGATCCGTGGAAAGAATCGGGCTTCCGGTTATGACGTGATACGTGAGGATAAATCCGATCTGCTCTTCGGTTAACGAGGCGGGATCGATCTCTGCGAACAGTGCATCAAAAGCATCGTCTGTTGGAGCAAACGCGGTGTATGGGCCCAGAAACTGAAGGGTAGTCTTCAGGCCGCCCTGCTCAACAAGGTCGAGCAATGTGGTAAAATTACCTGCATCCTCTGCAATTTCAACCAGAGACGGGCCTTCAACCGCTACGCGAAACTCTTTGGGAAGGAGTACTTCGTCAACTGCATGGATAATTCCGTTGGTTGCTTCTACATCGGCTACAACAACGTTGGAGCTTCCGTTAACAACTACACCGGCAGCACTTGACTGCACAAGGGTGAGCTCTTCATTCAGCATCTCAACATCCTGTTGGGGTTGCAGGTCACCGGAAGCAATGGTTCCTTCGGTAACATGGTAGCTCAATATTTCAATTATATCATCCTGTGTCAGGTCGTTAGGATTTACAACTTCAAAAAGCTCCTCGAAAGCAGCATCTGTAGGTGCAAAAACTGTTAATTCATCGGTAGACAAGAGATCCTGGAGTCCGGCATCCTGTACCAAGCCTACAAGAGTGGTAAACCGGCCGTCTTCCTGGGCTGTTTCTACAATGTTAAGCTCATCATCACCATTGTCGGTGACATCGTTATCGTCGCCGCAGGCTGTAAATAGCAATGCTGCCACCAGCGGAGCCAATAGGAGAACCAGTAGTCTGTTGAAAGGTGTCTTCATGGTTTTGTTAGTTTGATGGATTGGGGTTAAGAATCCTGATTGTTAATTATCATGTTCGATGGTCTAACAAGATTCTGTCGCCGAATCGTTTGCAAATTTCCAAAAAAAATTTGAACAACCTGAAAATCGTTGTTTAGGATTCAGAAAAGCTTTTTTTTACTTCCGGATAGCCTTCGAAATTCGGTTAAAAAGTGGCGGGATGATGTCGTTTTCTGATGGATCGGGCAGTTTTTCGATTGCAATCTGTGCGTAATTCTGATGATCTGCATATCTGAAGAGATCATACAGTCGTTTTGCAAGCAGTTGAAAGTTTCCGGAAAAGGAGAGGATGTTTTTATGCCGTTGAGCCAATCCCTTAAGCTCAGGGTTTGAATGAATCAAGTAAAGCGTGTCGTCGTGGGGGTGAAGAGGCAGACTTTCTATCCAGTAAACCGTCGCCTGCGGTTTGTAATGTGTGTATTTAACCCCGGGGCTTGCCGGTTTATCGGTGTGGGGTAACTCTGTCTCACTGATAATCTTTTGATCCAGGCACTCTTCCAATGCACGCTTCGAAACTGCACCCGGCCTCAAAATGGTAAAAGGGTGTGAGCTGAGGTCAATTACGGTTGATTCAAGTCCGATTTCACAGTCACCTCCGTCAACGACCGGAAAATCTTTGCCAAAATCGTCTTCTACGTGATCAGCTTTGGTCGGACTTGGCCTGCCTGATTTGTTGGCACTCGGTGCGGTAAGCGGGCCGCACCGGTTAATAAGTTTACGTGTGATAGGATGATCAGGCATGCGTACGGCAACCGTGCGGAGCCCTCCGCTAACGATGTCGGGTACGGATGGGTGTTTCTCAAGAACGAGTGTCAGAGGTCCCGGCCAGAACTGCGCGGTCAGCTTTTTCAGCGCTTCAGGTGGCTGGACAATAAGTTTGTCGAGCTGTCCGATATCCGATATATGTACAATCAGAGGATTGTCAGCGGGGCGCCCTTTTTTTAGAAATGTATTCCGGACTGCCTCTGTATTAAATGCATCTGCAGCCAGACCATACACCGTTTCTGTGGGTATGGCCACGATACCGCCTGATTGGATAATATGAACAGCCTGCTCCGGGTCTATCTTCATTCTGCAAGGTCCGCAACCTGGTTTTCATAGGGCGTCAGCTGCCTGAGGTAGTGAATGGCTTCTTCCGTATTGCTGATATTCTCAATCACAAGCGTAATGGCGTTCTTTTTTTGAACCACCTTGAAGGGATGGTCATTGCGTGATTGTACTTCACGCATCAGTTGCTGAAAGTAGCCGCTTCTGTAAAACTGTAACCCATAAGATGCGGAGTCCTGCGGGCCAAGGAGCCACATACGATTCGACCGAATGGTCACTTTTTTTAGCAGCAGCTTGGACGCGTTTAATTTTATCTTTGCCGCTCGTATCAGGTTTCTGCCGCTGTCGGGCAGGGGGCCAAACCGGTCCGTTATTTCGTCCTCCCACTCTGCGATTTGATTTTCATCCGACGCTTCAGATAGTTTGCGATAGAGATTGAGCCGCTCCACATTATCCTGAACGTACTCCTGTTCAAGGTAGGCGGAAAGGTCGAATTCAACCTGCGTTTCCGGATAGTCCGGTTTCACGGGTTCGCTATTGAACAGGTTTTTGTATTCTGTTTCTTTTAGCTCTTTTACGGCTTCATCCAATATTTTTGTGTAGAGTTCAAAACCAATATCCGTGATAAATCCGCTCTGTTCAGCGCCAAGTATGTCACCCGCACCGCGAATATCAAGATCTCTCATCGCAATATTGAATCCGGCTCCAAGGTCGGAGAACTCTTCGAGTGCCGTAAGCCTCTTTCTGGCTTCGGGAGTAAGCGTTCCAACCGGCGGTGTAATCAGGTAGCAGAAAGCTTTCCTGTTCGACCGGCCAACCCGCCCACGAAGCTGATGCAGCTCAGACAAACCGAAATGGTTGGCATTATTTATAATGATGGTATTGGCATTGGCAATGTCGATGCCGTTTTCAACAATATTTGTTGATACCAGTACGTCAAACTTGTGCCTGTAAAAGTCACTGATAATTTTTTCAAGCCTCGATGGCGTCATCTGGCCGTGTGCAAACCGAACCCTTACATCCGGTACAAGTTCACGAACCATATCTGCTATCTGTTCAATATTCTTCACACGATTATGGATAAAAAAGACCTGACCTCCGCGTGAGATCTCCTGGATAACCGCATCACGGATTAGAGATTCATCAAAACTATGAATCTCAGTGTAGACCGGCTGACGGTTAGGCGGCGGTGTGTTGATGATACTCAGGTCGCGAGCTCCCATCAGAGAAAACTGAAGCGTTCTCGGAATAGGAGTAGCGGTAAGAGTCAGTACATCAACGGTGGCACGGAATTCTTTAAGTTTCTCTTTCACGGAAACGCCAAACCGCTGCTCTTCATCGATGATAAGCAGGCCGAGATCCTTGAATTTAACATCCTTCGAAACAATACGGTGCGTGCCAATCAATATGTCAATCTTACCGGATTCAACACGCTCAACGATCTTTTTCTGTTCAGCGGGTGAACGGAACCTGGAGATGGCAGCAACTTCTACGGGGAATTCCTTCATTCTGCTCAGGAAGGTTTTAAAATGCTGATCTGCAAGAATCGTAGTAGGCACCAGAATTGCAACCTGTTTCTGATTCATGACGGCTTTGAATGCGGCTCGTACGGCCACCTCTGTTTTTCCGAACCCAACATCGCCGCAAATCAGGCGGTCCATGGGATGAGGTGATTGCATATCCCTTTTCACTGCCTGTATTGCATCCATCTGATCGGGTGTTTCCTCATATTCAAACCGTGCTTCCATTTCGGTTTGCCACGGATTGTCAGGGTCAAAACTGAATGCATTCAATGCTTTTCGTTTTGCATAAAGTTCAATAAGATCCCGTGCAATATCCTTGACCTTTTTCCGGGTACCCGCTTTTTTACGTGCCCATTCACCGGAACCTAATTTTGAAATACGCGGCTCTTTGCCCTCCTTGCCCGAATATTTCTGGATTTTGTGAAGGCTCGATACGTTTACATAGAGTATGGAGTCGTCTTTATATCGCAGTACGGCTGCTTCCTGTGTTGCATTGCGGACATCGATTTTTTTGAATCCTGCAAACTTTGCAATGCCGTAGTCAACGTGTACCACATAATCGCCGATATTGAGATCCTTCAGCTCCTTGAAGGAGATTCCTCCGCGAACGCGTTTTCTCTTTATTTTTGCCCTGTGATACCGGTTAAAAATCTGATGATCCGTTAAAACGGATAGGCCCGTATCCTTGAGTAAAAATCCTTCATGCAGGGTCTTTGTATGAACCCGGTAATTAAATGATTCATCAGCATCGCCAAGCAGCTCTTCAAACCGTTCCTTTTGATTTTCATGATCCGTAAGAATGATCGTTGTTCCTTTTTGATCGCTGATATAATTCCGAAGCAGTTTGAAGCTGCCGCCGAATTGCGGATGGGGAGCTGCATTTAGGGTTACATCATACACGTCGGGGATATCATCAGAAAAAGTGCCCGTATAGATAACTGCATTATCGGTGAGTGCTTTATTCCATTCATCTGGCGTCAGATAGTCCTCTTCTGGAGCAGACAGGGAGCTGTCATCCAGCTCCTGGTACGTTTTTCCAGCTTTTTCGTAGAATGCTTCGATTTCCGAATTAATTACACCCGGCTCATCAACAACCAACAGTGCATTTTCGGGAAGATAGGAGAGAAGGCTCTCTTTATTGCCGCCATCTGACGCGGCTGCGTTTGGAACCATGCGCGTCTCATTGAGATAGGCAATCGAACGCTGGGAGTCGGGATCAAACTCGCGGATGGTATCGATTTCATCACCAAAAAATTCCAGGCGTACGGGATATTCACCCGAAAAAGGGAATACGTCAAATATTCCGCCGCGTATGGCATATTCGCCGGGTGAATCCACAAAACGGACGGCCCGGTAGCCCTGGTCCGAAAGATTCTCCGAAAGAGTGTCAATCGGGATGACATCGCCCTTTTTTAAGTGAATGGATGATTCATGAAATTGTTCTGAAGGTACAAGTTTTTCAGTGAGCGCCTCTGCGGAGGTTACAATCAGCTTTGTGTTGTTTTTACCAAGCTGTTCAAGCACTTCTGAGCGCTGCACCATAATGGACAGGTCCAGCACTTTTTCATCGTCATAAGGCTTGCGGCGCAATGATGGAAAAAGGGATACCCCCTCAATTCCAATCTGTTCAAAATCGGAGGCGACGGCCGCAGCTTTCTCCAAATCCCTGGTGATGTATAGAACGGGATTTCTCTTATCAACGATTTCTGAAAGAAAGAGATTGACGGATGATCCCGCGAAGCCTTTCAGCCGGATACTTTTATCCTCATTTAGGTGATCCAGAACCTCTTGCGGGGGTATGTTCAGGCCGGATATAACCGATTTTTTCAGTGAATCAAACATTCGGTAATTGAAATTCAGTCTCTGTAAAATGGATAGTGAAAAAAGTTTGTGAGGTCGCCTGAAGGAAGGATGTTTCTTTCATTCAGGTGGTTTACTCATGTGTCATTGAGTGTATTCTTTACAAGCTGCCCGTGATTGATGTCTTGCCAAAGTAAGGATCACCTGTTCAGGGATGCAGCAACGGAGATCGTGTAATAAATCGTTCATTTACAAATCCCAGGAGAAGAAAGAGAAGCCCGCTTAACAGGTATTGCGGGTACTGCTCTTCGTAGTCAATGTAGATAATCTCCTCTACTTCCGACTGTTCAAGCTGGTCAATTTCATTGTATACCTCGATAAATTCTTCCAGATCGGTTGCGCGCCAGTAGCGACCCCCGGTTATTCCTGCAATGTGCTGAAGCATCTCTTCGTCAATTTCGACCGGCACATTCTGGTAACGGCGCCCAAAAATGGGATCGTCAATCGGATAAGGAGCCGTTCCGCGAGACCCGATACCAATGGTATATACTTTGATGTTAAAGGTAGAGGCCAGTTCACCCGCTGTAACAGGATCAATTTCGCCTGAATTGTTCATTCCGTCGGTAAGCAGGATAATCACTTTGCTCTCCGTTTCTGAATCGCGCAAACGATTGATGGCCGTAGCCAGCCCCATTCCGATTGCCGTTCCGTCACGAACCATACCAATGTCAATCGTTTCGATTAAACTGCTTACAAGGGCATAATCAAGCGTTGGAGGTACAACGGTGAAACTCTCTCGCGCAAATACATTGATTCCGATCCGGTCCGAAATCCGTTTATCTATAAAATCAACAGCTACGTCTTTGGCCGCAATGAGTCTGTTCGGTTTGATGTCTTCTGCCAGCATGGATGAAGAAATATCAATGCTGATGACAATATCTATACCCTCGGCAGAGCGTTCAATTGTAGAATTCTGCAGCTGAGGGCGTGCGAGGGAGAGTATGATAAACGTGTAGGCCGCCGTATAAAGTATGGGCGTGGCCCAGGTGAGCCATGCTCTGTAATTCCCCTTTATATCACTGAGTTTACCAAGTGAGGAGAAAGTAAGCTGTGCCTTACGTCCCGAAAAGTAATTCCAAACCTGATACCCCAGGAAAAAGGGAACCACCAGCAACAGCCAAAAATATTCCGGATTCGCCCAGCTCATACCTGTTTATCCTCTGTCTTATCTTCTGTTTCACCTTCGTCTTGCTGAACAGAGTCAACGATATCGTGATCCGTATCATTGTCATCAGTACGGTTCTCATACTCCGTGCGCAGCATATCGATACGGTTTTGATCATTTGAACGTGCCAGATCGTAAAATTTCCCTGCGAGAACCAAAACATGCTCTGCGGAATCAGTATCCGGCTTGAAGTGCGCGAATTTCACAATATCCGCTTCATTCAGAACAGTTCGGGTTATTTTAACCGTCGATGAAGCTGCCTGCTCCTTTTCGAGTTCCAGGCAAATTTCGCGCGTTGTCATCTCCAGTGCGGGAAATCTGTACGTGCGCTTTATATAACGGCGTATTGCGTCTCCAAGCTCTATATAGAAGGCTTCATACTCTTCATATTCCGACAGAGCATCAGGGGAGGCCAGGTTACTGATGGAAAGCCGCAGTTCATCAAGGGGGTTGGTAAACGGAATGGGGTCGGGTTTGGCGGAAGGCGCGGGTTCCGTCTCCCTGTTTTCCATCCACCTATACAGATAGTAACCGCCTGCGATCAAAAGTACCAACAGCAGAATATAGGGCCACCAGGTTCTTGCAAATGTAAAAACAGGCTTGAAGGGCCTGAAAGCCTCATCTTCTTCAGAGAGCACAGTTTTGAAATAGAGAGGAATTCGGTTCGACCTGAGGGTGGTATCGCCCTGAGCACGCTGCAGCCGAAAGGCAACCGCAGGTAACACTACGTCGTCAGTGCCAAAGAACTGCAGACGATAAACGAGGCTGTCCTGACCCGCTTCAATCTGGTAACGCTGGCGGGAAACCATTTCAACCTCCTCTGGAAATGCAGTCTCATCGGGCAAATCCAGATCTGTGTAGGCGCCCTGAATGACAAACGTGAGCTCTATTATATCACCAACCTGAACAGAATCGCGATCGGAAAAAGTGAACATCTGCTGGGCAAATGCAGTGCTGTGGAGTGATATCTGAATTGTGAGAATCGAAAAGAAACAGACAGCCCGTGCAAAAAAGCGTAATTTCATTATATGGTTATCAGGATCGTATAATCTGTCGATGCGTTTGAATATAACAATTTGAACCAACGAATACCGATGGATAAATATTGAAAGGGGTGAATTATGATCTGTGCCGTGAAACTTTTAATTTACAGGGATACGTTTCTGCTTTAGGAAAATAAGACTAATCACAATACCAATTAAAAGGTGCATAAAACAGTACCGATAGCCTTGTTTGGCTTTGCAGTACTCATTGCGGCTGCTTTGTTCGGACTATCACCTGAAAGTTCGAATGAAGACACGAATGCAACGGAGCTTATTAATGTCAACTCCCTGGTCGAGATCCCGCCTTCTCCATCGGTCGATCAGTTTGGCTTTGTTGTAGGGGAGTGGGAAGTGACGGAGGATATCATCCGCCGAAATGAGAGCCTCTACATTATACTCAGCCGGTTTAATGTCTCTCCTCAAAAAATCTATCAGATCCAGCAGGAAGCCAGCGGACGCGTGAACTTCAACCGTTTGATCCCCGGTCAAAGTTATCGGATATATTCAAAACAGGATGAACCGCGTGCTTTTGTATGGCACTACAGCAACACCGACTATGTAACCATCAGGTGGGATCAGGATGATGTTCATGTAGAGGAAAACAGACTGCCGATTGAACACAGGGAAGAGCGTACCGCTGCCATTATCGAAACTTCTCTTTACGATGCCGTTGATGATCAAAATGCATCTCAATTGCTCGGATATAAGCTATCTGAAATTTTTGGCTGGGAAGTCGATTTCTTTTCACTCCAAAGGGGAGATCACTTCAAAGCGGTTTATGATAACCGCTATGCAAACGGCCGGTTTATAGGCCTTGGAGATATCAAGGTAGCAGAATTTCAGCACAGGGGAGACGTATTCCGTGCATACTTTTTTGATAACGGTGAGCGCGCAGGTTACTTTGATAAAAACGGTAACAGCCTTCAAAAAAAACTTCTAAAAGCACCCTTTAGGTATAGTCAGCGAATAAGCTCCGGATTCACCCGAAACCGGTTTCATCCCATTCTGAGACAAAACCGGCCTCACTACGGAACAGATTATGCTGCTCCCACAGGCACCCCCGTGATTGCAGTGGGTGACGGAGTAATTATCGAAGCACAGCGCAGGGGAGGGAACGGTAACATTGTTCAGATCCGTCATAACAGTACCTACACAACCGCATATCTGCACCTGAACGGGTTCGCATCTGGCATTCGCAGGGGTGTGGAGGTAAAACAGGGAGATGTGATCGGGTATGTGGGCCAGACCGGTCTTGCTACGGGTCCGCACCTTTGTTACCGAATGTACGTTAATGACCGTCCTGTTAATTCACAACGCATCGATTTACCGGCGTCTGAATCACTTGAAACCGATTATATGAGTCAGTTTCTCGGAGAGGTGTATCGGCTTGATATGCTGCTGGATGATGTCAATCTGGAGCAGAGACAAAACCTGGCACTTCAGGATTAAATCGCGCACGTACATTTAATATGCTAATGCCTGGATAACTGCAGAGATACCGTAAAAGGCGGGATCTGTAATGCAAGGGGCTCAGTAACGGCCGATTCGCCGCTGAAAGAAACTCACCAGGGGCTGTATGTAGGACTCGTTGGTGAAGACATGAACGGTATCCATTTTATTTTTCAGAAAGTATTCCTTCAGCTTTTCCTGCTCTTCCAACACGTTTTTTCGATAGCTTTCTCTGACAGCCTTACTGGAGGTGTCAACAAGTTGCTGCGTATTGGTTTCAGCATCAACAAGCGGAATAATCCCAACATCCGGTAGCTGCTCTTCCAAACGGTCGTGAACCACCAGGTTTACAAGATCGTGTTTCTGGGAGGTGATTTTGTGCTGCTTTTCGAACTCCCTGTCCTCAAAGTCGGATGCCAGCACGATAATGGATCTTCGGTTCAGAAGACGGTTTACATAGGCCAGAGCGTCACCGATGGATGTGCGGCTTCCGGATGGTTCGGTTGTGTAGAGTTCGCGGATCAGCCTCAGTACATGTGTTCTCCCTTTTTTGGGAGGCACCACCTTTTCAATTTTGTCGGTAAATAGTACCAGCCCCACCTTGTCGTTATTTTTGATAGCGCTGAACGCAAGTACCGCACAAATTTCGATGGATAGCTCCATTTTGGTCTGTGAACGGCTGCCAAAGAAGCCGCTGGGAGAAATATCGACGCAGAGCATAAGGGTTTGCTCACGCTCCTCTTCAAACACCTTTATGTAGGGTGAACCGTTTCTGGCCGTTACGTTCCAGTCGATTTGACGGATATCATCCCCATAGGTGTACTCGCGTACTTCAGAAAATTCCATTCCCTGTCCCTTGAAGGCTGACTGATACTCACCGCCAAAGATATTATTTACAAGCCCTTTCGTGCGAATTTCAAGTTTTCGGATTTTTTTCAGGACTTCCTTGGATATCATCCGTGCAGAGGTAGAGATTGAGATTTAAGCGTTACAGCTTGCAAACGTGTCATGATAGGTGTTATTGACCGAGTGATTCAACTTTATTTTCATCCCTTCACAGCCAGTTCTCAATACAGCACCAGACACCTTAACAGTAGCTTAACAGTGTCATAACCTTTCGTTAAGGTCCTTTTTACATCATCAAAGTGAGAAATTCACAGAAAAATGATTATAGGCGGGGATTTTAACAGTAAATGCAGGAAACTGTTGCTTAAAGCAGGTGAAATGGCCGGTTTTGAACCGGGCGTACCTCTCAGGGTGGATAAATTAAATGCAGACCTGAAACTTGATCGCAATGAAATGAAAAGCTACCTGGAGTATTTAAGCGACCGCGACTTGATCCATTTAAAATCCATTGGCGGCCCGCTTCTCTACGGGCATATTGAACTCACCAAATCGGGCGTAAAGAAAGCAGAGGATCTCCGTAAGAAAAACAACTGATGCCTTTCCAATATCCCACGTAAGTTGATTATAATAATTATCTAACTCGCACTGCAGGAGTGTTTTAGGATGTAATGTCTATAATTAATTTATAACCCGTCTTTTTTTCGAATCCAGATCAAATCTTATTCGAAAGTTTGCTACCTTTCTGCCGCATTTTTATACGAATAAAAAGGATTTGAAAGATGATTATTGGAGTTCCAAAAGAGATAAAAACACATGAAAACCGTATTTCACTGCAGCCCGGGGGCGTGCTTCAGCTAAACCGAAACGGTCATGAGGTATTGGTTGAAAAAGGCGCCGGTGCTGGAAGCGGTTTCACGGATGAGATGTATGTTGAGCGCGGGGCAACCATTGTTGAGGATGTTGAGGAGATCTGGCAAAAGGCGGATATGATTATGAAGGTGAAAGAGCCTATTGCAGAGGAGTATCCGCGCATGAGAGAGGGACAGATCATCTTTACCTATTTTCACTTTGCGGCCAGCCGGGTGCTTACAGAAGCCGTGGTTAAGTCCAAATGCATTGCCATTGCCTATGAAACGGTTGAGAAGAAGGACGGTTCACTGCCACTATTGGTGCCAATGAGTGAAGTTGCGGGTCGTATGGCGGCCCAGGAAGGGGCTAAGTACCTGGAGAAGGCAACAGGCGGGCGCGGTGTACTGATGGGTGGTATTCCCGGAGTACCGCCGGCCAATGTGCTGGTTCTGGGCGGTGGCATCGTGGGTGTCAACGCAGCCAAGATCGCGGCCGGAATGGGTGCCAACACCACCATTCTGGATATCAATATTCCAAAATTGCGTTATCTGGATGACGTGATGCCTAAAAACGTTCGAACGCTTTACTCAACCGAGGGGGCAATACGGAATCTTCTGCCAACTACCGATTTGATTATTGGTGCGGTTCTGATTCCGGGTGCCAAGGCCCCAAGTCTCATTCGACGCGATATGTTGAGAGAGATGCGTCCGGGTACCGTGATGGTTGACGTAGCCATCGACCAGGGAGGCTGCTTTGAAACATCGAAACCAACCACACACGCCGACCCCATTTACGTCATTGATGAGGTGGTACACTACTGTGTGGCCAACATGCCCGGAGCGGTTCCCTACACGTCAACGCTGGGTCTTACCAACGTCACCCTGCCGTATGCGGTCCAGATTGCCAACAAAGGGTGGAAAGAGGCGCTTGCAGACGATCCGGAGCTGAAAATGGGACTCAATATTGCCGACGGCAGGATTGTGTACGAGGATGTGGCCTCCGCATTTGATATGGATTATACGCCCATTGAGGATGTGATGTAAGTATTTAAAAAGGGCAGGAGTAGGCGGTTAGTTTTATATTTCTACATTCTGAAGAAAAGTAATTAGAAGCAGATTACTTTTACTTCAGATCTGAAAGGCTAATGAATCTACAAAACTATGTCTGCTTTCAGTCAAAACGGTTCTTTTCATTTCAATCAACACCGGGACATCTGGGTCCCGGTTTTTTTCACTTCTCTTTGGTCCTTGTTCTTTTTCTGTCCATACTCCTTTGCTTACTATCCGGGGTTGCTCATGCCCAAGATCAACGCAATGGCGCTGAACGGCTGCTTCAAAGGAGTGACAGCAGCAGAACAGATAGCAGATTTCCTGAAATCAGAGAGCTGACGGAAGGTTCTTTTAACGGCGGCCTGAATCTTACAATTCCGGATCTGATTAAGGGAAGGGTGCCCGGAATCGGCCTATATAAAGAGGCGGCGATCCCAACGGGACATCACATACATGCTGAGAGGTCACAGGTCATTTCAGAATAACACCCCGTTGAAAGTGGGGGATGGCATGATTCTGAATTCCCCTAAGCCATTCACCGGGTTGCCTTTAAAAAAGTTACGGATTTTATCTACTTTAAATGAAGCTGCGGCAGAGCTTTGTACTGACATATGAAAGATCTCTGTAATATCCGTAATCGTGGATTAACGTACCTGCATGAATCATCTTTTCATGCCTATATCACGGTTATCATATGCCGGATGAATCGGCTGCTTGTGAACCGTTTACATTCGGCTATTCAGGCTTATTCAATAACCATTTCCGATAATTCTTTAATTCGACATGTTAAATAAACACCATTCCAGGCTGCTTTATATCTTACAAAGCAATAATAAAAAAAACATTTGTTCTGCCGCCTTTTCAATGTTCCTTCTGCTTTTGATTTGCGTACTCCCTTCATGCAGCCAAATGGATGACTCTGAGGTCGGTTATGATGCAGAACTAATCAATCAACACCTCACTGCAGATGTCACTTTTGAGGAGAAGTACAGGCCACAGTATCACTACTCCCCTAAAATCAACTGGATGAACGACCCGAACGGGCTTGTTTACCATCAGGGTACATGGCACCTTTATCATCAATATAACCCTTTCGGCACCCGGTGGGGCTATATGAGCTGGAATCACGCAACCAGTACCGATCTGATACACTGGGAGCATCGTCCCGTTGCCATACCATACGGGCAGGATGAGGAGGAAGGAATATTTTCGGGAAGTGCGGTGGTCGATCACACAAACAGCTCGGGTTTTGGTGATGGAAACGGTGCGCCGATTGTAGCGGTCTACACCAGTGCCTACGGAGGGGAGGAACCCTACCAGGCACAGTCGCTTGCCTACAGCACCGATGGAGGGATCACCTTTACAAAATATGAAGGAAATCCGGTATTGACATTTGAGGACCCCAATTTCAGGGATCCGAATGTGAAATGGGATGCAGTTAATGAACGCTGGCTGATGGTCGTTGCGCTTCCATTGCAGCATAAGGTTCAGTTTTATGCATCCGATAATCTGATTGACTGGGAGTACCTGAGCGACTTTGGTCCGGCGGGTGCAACCGGGGGCATCTGGGAATGCCCGGATCTGTTTCCGCTGGCGGTTGACGGAGATCCGGATCGCATAAAATGGGTGCTTCATGTTGATATGAATCCGGGCGCCATTGCAGGCGGGTCGGGATCGCAGTTTTTTGTGGGTGACTGGGACGGAACCCGTTTTACGGCTGATCCTGAGTTTTCGGAAGAAGATGTAATTTGGGCCGATTACGGTACCGACTACTATGCGGCGATCAGCTGGAACAATGTGCCGGAAGATGACGGTCGAAGAATTATGATTGGTTGGATGAACAACTGGGATTATGCGAACGAGATACCTACCTCGCCCTGGAGAAGCGCCATGTCGCTGCCCAGAACCGTGGAGCTGAATGAGAAGAATGGAAAAGTATGGATTATCCAGCAGCCTGTCGCAGAACTGGAACAGCTTCGTTCAGGCACCAGCAGAATTGGTCGCGTTTCGCTGAACAGTAACATTGAGGATGCTGAAATTTCAGGGAAATCCTATGAACTTTTGATGGAGATTGACCCGGGCAATTCCACGCTGGCAGGAATAAAGGTACGAAGTGGAAACGGTGAAGAGACAATCATAGGGTATGATTCATCAACCGAAACCGTATATGCTGATCGAAGTATTTCAGGCGACGTAACCTTTCATGAAAGTTTTGTGCGCACGAGCAGGGCACCGGCTCGCCTGATTGATGGAAAGGTGAGGCTGCGTATTTTTGTGGATTGGTCCTCCGTGGAGATATTTATAAATGACGGAGAGTCTGTAATAACCAAGCGTATCTTTCCGGAGCCTGAAAGTACAGGCATCCGGTTTTTTGCCGATGGGGGAGAAGCTAAGTTTACCAATATTGAGTTTCATGAAATAAAGTCGATATGGGACAATCAACCATAGTCATCCTTGAACCCTGATCTATGAAAAATCATCGAATATTCTTTTGGGCAATTACCTCCGCTTTGGGCGGATTCCTGTTCGGCTTCGATACGGCCGTTATCTCAGGTGGTGAACAGAATATACAGCTCATGTGGCAACTGAGCGATATCATGACCGGTCAGATGGTAGCCATGGCGCTTTATGGTACAATTATCGGGGCGATATTCGGCGGAGTGCCTGCCCAGAAATTCGGCAGGAAATTGTCTCTGATAGGTATTGCAGCACTCTTTCTTGTTTCCGCAGCGGGTTCAGCACTGGCTCCCGAAATCTATTCGCTGATGTTTTTCCGGTTTATCGGCGGGCTCAGCATCGGGGCTTCCTCCGTGGTTGCACCGATGTACATATCGGAAATTGCCCCCGCTGAGCAGAGAGGCAAGCTCACTGCGATGTTTCAGTTCAATATCGTGCTCGGCATTCTGATCGCCTATTTCTCCAATTATCTGATTGGCTCCGGAGATGTAGAATCCTGGCGCTGGATGCTGGGAGTGGAAGTGATACCCGCCACGCTGTTCCTGGTGATGGTATTTACGCTTCCCGAGAGTCCGCGCTGGCTCATCGTTGCCAAAAACAGGGTGGAAGAAGCACGAAAAACCCTTGCCATCATCAATCCCGACACGGTGGAAGAGTCGGTGCGTTCCATTCGCGAAAGTGATACCCATCCGGGGAGGGCCGCAAAAATCAGCGAGTTTTTTACAAAGCGATACAGTTTTCCCATTATCCTGGCATTTCTCTTTGCTTTTTTCAACCAGGTGTCCGGCATCAATGCGATCATTTACTTTGCCCCCAGGATCTTTGACCTGACCGGCATGGGTGCGGACGCGGCCCTGCTCTCCAGCGTTGGAGTTGGGGTAGTCAACCTGGTTTTTACCATGCTAGGGCTTTTGCTGATTGACAGGTTTGGCAGGCGTTTTCTGATGTATATCGGGTCTTTTGGATATATTATATCGCTGTCGGCGATTTCCTGGGCCTTTTTTACAGAGACATTTACAGGGCTGCTGGTGCCATCGCTGATCTTTCTCTTTATCGCATCGCACGCCATAGGGCAGGGCGCCGTGATTTGGGTGTTCATCTCCGAAATCTTCCCCAATGCGGTGCGTTCATTCGGAAATTCGCTTGGCAGCAGCACGCACTGGGTCTTTGCAGCTTTGATTGCGGGTAATTTTGTCTATATCGAAAGCCTGTTTGGCGGCGGACCCATATTTGCCTTTTTTGCCTTTATGATGTTTCTGCAGCTGCTGTTTGTATGGAAAGTGATGCCGGAAACAAAAAATGTATCCCTGGAAGAGATGGAGGAGAAGCTGGGGATAAGAAACGGGTGAACGGGAAAACAGATTAACAGACGAACATCCAACCGAGCTCCGGGCCGTAGGGGATTCTCACAATGTGAAACAGAATAATCGATCATTCGAACAACCGATCAACTAACCAACCGAACGACCGGCCAGATGAGTAATCAACAGCTAAACAGCGCATTTTAATGCTGATTGATGAAATGTGATATGCACCCTTAGAAATATAATTTGATGGCACATGGTTTGGACCGCTTAATCCCTGCAGCTTCCCGTAACGCCAGAGGCGTTAAATATCATTAGCCCGGTGCGAAGCGTCGGGTTGTATGAAGGCCGCAATTTGAACCCCGAGGCGGGATGTTAATCAACGCCCAGATGCAGCTCGAGGGGCAATTGGCAGCAACGTGCAGAGGCTGGCTCGGATCCCGGAATTGTCTGCAACCTCCGGAATTCATTTTGCAATTTTTCAACGATCCAGCCCGGAGGTCGGGCCTTTGGCGCCCTTTGGGCTACCGATCATATGTTCCTCCGGAACATAGCAATCGATCAACCGTGCAACCGATCAACTAACCAACCGAACGACCGGCCAGTTGAGTATTCAACAGCTAAACAGCGTATTTTAATGCTGATTGATGATATGCGATATGCACTCTTAGAAGTATAATTTGATGGTAGATGGTTTTGACCGCTTAATCCCTGTGGCCTGTAGCTAGATGCCTGCAGCTTCTCGTAACGCCAGAGGCGTTAAATATCATTAGCCCGGTGCGAAGCGCGACGTTGCATGAAGGCCGCGAATTGAACCCCGAGGCGGGATGTTAATCAACGCCCAGATGCAGGTCGAGGGGTATTTGGCAGCAACGTGCAGGGGCTGACACGGATCCGTGAATTGCCTGCAACCTCCGGAATTTATTTTGCGATTTTTCAACGATCCAGCCCGAAGGTCGGGCCTTTGGCGCCCTTTGGGCTACCGATCAAATGTTCATCCGCAACATGGAGAACAGAGCTCCGGGCCGAAGATGATTCTCACGAAGTGAAACCCAAAAAGCAGATTCGATTGAGCGTCGATTTTCTCCCCCGATGTTTCTTTTCGAATCACTTTTCATTTCTCACTTTTGCCTTTTGCCTCAATTACTGTTGGCACAAACAAACTGAACTCCGTCCGTCATCCCGCACCGCTCGAGGCGCCGCCGCCGGCTGAACCCATGGATGCACCCGTTCCTCCAACCGACCCGGTATAGCTGGACCCGCCGGTGGCCGCCAATGAAGAAATTGATTGCGATATGCTTGCCGGGGATGAAGTTGAACCTGAATAGAGAATTATCCAGGGGAGATACATCGATATCAACGAATCATCTGCAGACTGTAGCAGATTTTCGATCTGTTTCGGGCTGAGCCCGAATGCTGTGGCATAGATAAAATGCCGGTCGAGCATATCCATTCGGATCGTGCGTTTATCTGCATTTTGGAGTCCTTTTTTATAGGCTATCCAGCGTTTATACATTGCCTGGCCCTCTTCCGTTCTGCGTTTGATTAAGAATGACATGGGCAGCATCACTCCGGAAACAATAAGTGCGGCAAGTGCTATATCTGCCTCATAAAATAACAGATAGACAGAGGCCGCCACCAGAATAGCCTGGAGAAAAATATTCAACAAAACACCTTTTGTACTTTCCTGGTCAATCCAGTTATGGCCGTCATACACTTTACGAATCTCTTTTTTCCAGTCACTGAACCACTTGTTAACTTTAGTCGGGCTTTCACTAAACAGCTTTTTGATGGTTACAGAACCGAACCGGATTCGGTCATCCACAAAGCGATAGACCATCATTTCCCATTCGGCGAGATCGCGGCTTTTTTCGGGATCCTGTTCTTTATCTGTCCGTTCAATGAGGAATTCGGAATCTGATGTTGAAAAAATGCCTTTTTTCTCACTTTCTTTTTCTCTGATTTTAAAATACCCTCTCCTTGACAGATCAAAAATGGTAGCCAATATATGGCCCTGAGTGGTAATACTGTTGCTCAGGAGCTTTCCGACAAGGGCCGGGGGTGTTTGATCCGGAAGCATCACGGTTTCTCGTTCACTGATGAAATTGGTTTTAAACCTTTTTCCGTATCGGTTATACAGCAGAACAAAAAAGAGGATACTGAATACGATAATCAATGCCGTTACGGGCCGTGCTACGGAATTTATCCACTCCTGATATTCCGCACGTTCCCTTAACCTGGATTCGCGTTCCTGTTCCTCTCTGATTACATTTGCAAGAGTCAGTTCCGGTTCATTCAATCTCACATTACCGTCATCAAACAGTACACGCGGAAAAAGGAACCGGAAACGGGCAGACTGATTTCTGGAAATTCTATTTGTGTTGATGGTTATGAGCCCGTCAGGCGACTTTGTGGTCATATGGTCCGGTTCCAGCCTGTCCCATACATACATGGAATCGGGTGAAACGGGCGAGGGAAGGGAGACCTCGAGTGTGAAGTTTTCGGTTGACCTGTTGCGCCCGGACGCAAGATAATTCCAGAAAAATTCAACCCACTCTTCCCCGACAATCAGGGCCCCTTTCAGGTCATACGATATCGAAAATGTTCTGGATGTGTCCTCGGCTGCATAATGCCACTTGATTATTATTCTGCTGTCAGACTCCGAAACGCTAAAGGTACCTGGCTGCTCAGAATTGTCATTTCTGTATGACTCAGGCCCTTCAGAAACCCTGATATTTGTAATGGAGTCAAAGCCACTTCTTGAAAAGCGGTGATCTGCCCAGCTGAATGACCCCTCAAATACATACGTGAGATGCTCTGTGATTCGTACGGTACCGTCTTCAAGCAAAACGGTTTCTATACGAATTTCCGGAATGCTGTAATCGTTGGCTTCCGCAGATCGATACAGCAAAACTGAAAATAACATGACCAATGCCGGGAAGAGAATGTATCTCCGCATAATGTTAAAAATATTTGGGTTCCAACTACATCTCTTAAGTGTACGAGAGAATCTGGAAAAAGATATAAGAAATTAAATCATGATGTTAATGAAATCGAATCGAATGGATGTTTCACTGAATCTACTATGAATGGGATTCATCTGATAAGATCAATGGAGGTTATTAAGCGGGATTACATCAGGAATATCAGCCCTCAGTGTACAGATACGGGTAATGGCATGTATACGCTTTAAACAGAGCTCGTCAACTTGTCAGAAGAACCTAGACTCGGGACGCTGCAGACCGGAATTCTTACTGAAAACAAACCAGACATCCGGCTGTATGAAATAGGAGGGTCCGAGGTGGGCTAGTGCGAAAAACCACTCAACTTTCCTAATAGATCCGGTTTTTTCTGATGTGTGATTGAAGATTAGGGAATAGTGATCTCTGAGGAAAGCACAACTTTGCAGCCTTCATGAAGAGTGTTTTCACTTTTCACTTTTCATTTTTGCCTTTTGATTTCCGCCTGGAACTGCTACACTATAGCCCTGACCTACTGAACCTTGTACCCCTGTATCATAACTGAATTGTTGGTTCGGGTTTTAAAAAACGGATCAGTCCAAAGCTTCCAGAATGGCGCTGCCCGGCCGATAGATTTGCCCATTGAAAGCACACAGATAGAGCTCATTGTTCTGATCGGTTCCGAATGATGATATGTTGAGGCTCGTGTCAATGAGTTCTGTATTCACAGGGTTGGCGGGATCTGAGGCATCCAGAGCCCAGATTCGACCGGATACAAAATCACCGTAAATATACAACCCTTCCAGGCCTGGCCACTTGTCACCGCGATAAACATATCCTCCGGTAACGGATCGATCACCTGAGGTGTGGCTGTATTCAAAAAGGGGCAGTTCCAAACCGGTTTTGTCGCACGAGTCTCCGGAGGGATAGCACGCCGAGCCTTCCAGAATATTCCAGCCGTAGTTTTTTCCGTTTTCAATGATGTATATCGACTCGCGGCTGTTCTGGCCCACGTCAGCAGCCCACAATTCACCGGTATCAGCATCAAAGCTGAACCGCCAAGGATTGCGTAAACCCCACGCATAAATTTCTTCCCTGTAACCCTGATCATTATTTATGAAGGGATTATCGGATGGAATCCCGTATTCATTCCCGTTTTGCGGATTATCCACATCAATTCTCAGCAAGGCACCCAGCAGTGTCGACCGGTCCTGTCCATTGTTTTCCGGGTCGCCGCCGGATCCGCCGTCACCGGATGAGATATAAAGATACCCGTCAGGTCCGAACTCCAGATGTCCGCCATTATGATTGCTAAAGGGTTGTTCGTATGTAAGGAGTATCAATTCTGAATCCGGATTTGCCTGATTTGGATCGCCGGAGGAAACAGAAAACCTGGATATTACGGTCCGATCGGGCCCTGATGCGGTGTAATTGACATAAAAATAGCCGTTGGATTCAAAATCCGGATGGAATGCCAGGCCCAGCAGGCCCTGTTCATTTCCGGAGTCATTCACACGGCTTTCCAGATTCAAAAAGGTTGATCGCTGTTCGGTATCCGGATCATTTTCAAAAACGGATATCACGCCCCGCTGCTCAACAACAAAAAGGCGGTTGGTTTGATCACCCGGGTGGAGAATGCGCAGGGGCCGGTCGAAACTCAGATTTGGAAAAGCAGGCACAATGGCCTCTTCAGAATCATCACCGTTGTCAGGAGGGTCGTTGGTGTTATCGGAATCCGTCATGGATTCGGTTCCGCACGCCGCAAAAAACAGGAGGGAGATAAACAAATAGAATATTTTTTTCATATCGGTTGGCAGGTTAAAGTTGGGCTGTCCATTTGGATGAACGGTAAAAATGGATCGGTCGTCTGTCTTTAGTCTGAATTATTCATAATGAGTAAAAAAGTATTTGAATAAAAAGAGTTGATTTGGCGACAAACATGCAAATTAACCCTGAAAAACGCAGATTGTTTCTGAAAAAGAGCCAATCCGGTCAAAGGTTAAAACTCTATGATCCAAAAGTTTCCGGTAGCGGGATCTCTGTTAATTTTGATCTCAGATTATTCATTGCCATTTGCAAATAGAGAGTACACAGTTTCAGGAATGATGCACGAATAGGCAGGCGGGGTCTTTAATTTGTTCTTATGGGTCGTAACGTAGTACGCACGTATAAAACGAATTATAGCCGGATTCCTATAATATCCACCATTGCGTATGAAATTTATTATACCATTAATAATTCATGGTTTATGGATATATGTGAAAAAATGCATGTTTCCGTTTTCAACTGGTAAAATCCATTTGATTCTGAGCAAATTGATCCGGCCCGGATCAGTCTGACCCGATTTATAGAAAACGCATAATCTTCATAACTTAAAGCAAGGCAATGGTATGAAGAAAACATCAAATAAACTTCTAAACCCATGGTATTGCCTGTGAAATGGTAGTATAGCGATTGTATTAGATAAATCTAATCAATTAACCGGCAGATTATTAATAACATATTCGCACAAAGAGACTATTGGCTATTACACAACATTTGCAAAATGACTACACGGGGCTACATACGTGCCTGTCTCGTTCTGATTACCGTATCTGTTTTTTTAACGGGTTGCAGTCAGAACAACAACCAGGATGCATCACTGCGGAAAGCAGGTGGCATTGGTCTGTCAGAATCTTCTCTTGTACTCAATAACCCGGTTATCATTTACCTCAGTGAAGAGGATATCCTTACAGAAAATCGTTTTTTACACTCCGTTAACTGGGAGTTGAGACAACCCAGAGATTATTCAGTTGCCAGGGTTACAACCACTGCTTTATCCCAGGCGCTTTATGTCGATATCTTCTACAGTTGCGGGCAACTTTCGGATAACAAGCGACTGGAGCCTGACGAGGATTTTATTACGGATTATGTCGAGTGGCCCTGTTCTGATGTTATGGAAACGCGAATGGAAGCCGTAACAGGTGACACAATTGCCGTTTATGAGTTTGAGATCGATATACCTTTCCTGAATACATTAAGTGACTAGTTCCAGCCTTCCCTGAATCCGGCATTTTCAATAGTCCGGTTTCCGACATTCAACCTCAACTCAATAAACAACCCGATGAAGAGTGTTTTTTTCCAAATCGCGATGGTTTCCTTCCTGGTACTCTTCTTTACAATGTGTACCGATGAACAGCGAACCACCAATGAGCACCGGATAACCTCTTCCGATTCCAATGCTGTTGCATACGACAGCAGCCTTGCCGCCAGGTTGGGAGCTGATGACTATGGTATGAGACGTTACGTAATGGCATTCCTGAAAGCAGGTCCAAACCGATCGCAGGACCCTGAAGAAGCTGCGGAACTGCAGCGTGCACACCTCGATAATATCGCCAGGCTTGCTGAAGATGGGAGTTTGATTGTTGCGGGACCGTTTCTGGATGATTCAGAGATCAGGGGTATATACATTTTTGCTGTTGAAACAGTTGATGAAGCAAGAAAACTGTCTGAAACAGATCCGGCAATACAGGCGGGAAGCCTGGAGCTGGAACTTCATCCCTGGTACGGTAGCGCAGCCCTGATGCAGCTGGGTGAGGTTCATAAACGAATCAGCAAGGAAGCCCCTTAAATTGCCGTCTCTCAGCCGTCATAGGCTTGAATCAACCGATTTCTGATTGATTTCTTTACTTCATCGGGTGCAAAAGCGTGTCGTATTGCTTCCAGGTTACACCTTTTAAAATGCTCAATTTGCCAATTGAAATGCATTTCAAGCTTTTGGTACTCTTCTGCCAGGGTTACATCCGATAATGTACGGCCATCCGTGTTGATACTCATCGATATCCCATGATGGTATATTTTATCAATGTTGTGGTTGCGGATATCGGAAAACACATTTGTCTTGATATTGCTGGTGGGACACACCTCGAGGTGAATGTCTTTGTCAACAAGCCTTTTTACAAGGGTTTTCTCTTCAAGGCTTCTTACTCCATGCCCGATTCTGTGCGGCTTCAGCCGGTTAAGCGTTTCCGTTACGCTGCCTGTTCCACAGGCTTCGCCGGCATGTGATGTGCAGGGAATCTGATAATCATGAGCCAGCTCAAATGCTTTAACATGGCTATCAATCGGATAACCCGCTTCATCTCCCGCCATGTCAAATCCGCAAACCCGGGTTTCATCAATAAATTGATGCACCAGTTCGACGGTTTTAACACTCTGCTCTTCTGAGAAATGCCTGAGCGTACAAAGAATGATGCCGGCTTCAATGCCTGTACTCTGTACACACTCTTCGGTGGCATCCGCCACGGCCTGAACTACTTGTACTGCAGTAAGTCCCTCCCGCAAGTGCAGCAGGGGGGCAAAACGAATTTCAGCGTATAGTACACGATCCTTTTCAAGCTGAAGGAAAAGGTCCTCAACCACCAGTTTTAGATTTTCTGACGTCTGCATCAGCCTGATCGCGCTTTCCGCGCTATTGATATATTCGGTAAGGTCAGCACAGTTTCCTTCAATTTTATACTCTGAATTATATTTCTGACGCGTAGTGCCCGGTACCAGTGTTTTCACCACGTTGTAACTGAGCGAGCAGTCGAGGTGCAGGTGCAATTCAATTTTTGGGAGTTTGGTATAATCCATGTATCTGTTCAGAATTCTGATGAAGGAAGTTAAGGTATGAAATACGAAAGCAACTTATCAGGTTAGTACATCCGTTCCTGCCCTGTTAAAGCGGGCAGTTGCATACAGCTGCTAATTTTGCTATATCTTTTTGTTCTTACCTGAAACGGAAACAGCACTACAGTTATTTATGTCAGGAAGCCTGGTTGCAGCACTATCTCTGATACTCTTTTTTGTTGGCTACAGGTTTTATTCAAAATTTCTGGCTGAAAAGATATTCAGGCTGGACCCGGGTTATATGACGCCTGCGCATCGTTTTAATGACGGTGTGGACTACGTACCTGCCAATAAGTATGTGCTCTGGGGCCATCACTTCACTTCCATAGCAGGAGCCGCACCCATCGTAGGTCCCGCAATAGCCGTTTACTGGGGCTGGCTGCCGGCCATGCTTTGGGTTGTGCTTGGAACCATCTTTGCTGCGGGTGTTCACGATTTTGGGGTGCTGGTGCTTTCTGTCAGGAATAAAGGGCAGTCGATTGGTACGCTTGCGGACAAACTGATCGGAAAAAGAGCAAAAATCCTTTTCCTGTTTATCATTCTTGTTCTGGTATTGATGGTCAATGCCGTTTTTGCATGGGTTATATCCAATCTGTTTATATCCTTTCCGGCAAGCGTCATTTCCATTTTTATTCAGATCCCTCTTGCGGTCTGGATAGGCTACAGGGCCTATAAAAAGTCAGGCAGTATGCTGCTTCCGTCCGTATTTGTTCTCTTTGTGATGTATTTCGCGGCAATTATAGCGAGTTATGTGCCGGCCTTGCAGATCGACCTGGTCAGATATTTCGGCGGAGAGCAGAGCATAGGCCTCTTCGGGTTCAGCGGAGTTGAGCTTGCCTTTATTGCATGGATCCTGATTCTCATGGTATATGTTTATATCGCATCCACGCTTCCAGTCTGGAAGCTTCTGCAGCCGCGCGATTTTATCAATTCCCAGCAGCTGCTTATTGGTCTTCTGATTCTCTACCTTGGACTGTTCTTTTCTTCTCCGGAGATTACCGCACCCGACATCAATACAACAGCGGATGATCCGGGCTGGTTTCCTCTGCTTTTTATCACCATCGCATGCGGTGCTATTTCAGGTTTTCACGGGCTTGTATCTTCCGGAACTACGGCGAAGCAGCTGGATAAAGAGACCGACGCGCGTTTTATCGGTTATCTGGGCGCCGTCGGGGAGGGAAGTCTGGCACTAATCACCATCATTGCCGTTGTTACCTATTTCAATACAACCGGTGAGTTTCTGGATACCTACCATTCATTTTCAGGTGCAGGTGCTTCCGGATTGAACATATTTGTTCAGGGTGCCGCACAGCTTGCAACCGTTCTCTGGATTCCGCTTGAGGCAGCGCAGACGCTCATAGCCGTGATTGTGATCAGTTTTGCTGCAACCACGCTCGATACCTCCGTAAGACTGATGAGATATATTTTAAATGAACTGGGGGAGGAGTATGACCTCAAACCACTCAGGCACCTGCACGGTTCAACACTGATTGCGGTAGGTGCGAGTGCGGCTCTGGTGCTGATTCCGGAAGGTCCAAGAGGAGTAGGCTCGGGCGGATACCTGCTCTGGCCGCTGTTTGGAACATCAAACCAGCTGCTGGCCGCTATCAGCCTGATGATTGTAACCATCTGGCTGAAGCGCAACGGCAGAAGTATCATATATACACTCGTTCCCCTCATATTTTTGCTGTTCATGACGCTCTGGGCCATGAGCGAACAGGTAGTGTTTGAATGGTCCGGCCTTTCCGGCACCTCCGGGAGCAATATTCTGCTTTTCTCATTTGGATCTGTCATACTCGGCTTTGCCATCTGGATTTTAATTGAGGCATTGGTTTTACTGGGTAAAAACGAGAATCAATAGATAGGAGCAGGGTGTGATTGTCGGTAGATTGCAGCCATTCTTCAACAATTTGTAAATTATTTTATGAATGGCGGGATTTTTAATAATGAATTCCCTATCTATTCAAGAAACAAAACCCTGGACAAGATATTATGGATGTAGACGGGGAATTTCTGACCTGGCTTTTTCTGGCCGGTGGAATTCTACTTATGATTCTTGAGCTGGTCGTTCCCGGAGGCGTTGCCTTTTTTCTGGGGCTCAGCGGACTGGCTGTTGGCCTGCTTCGGTTCCTTGGCCTGTTGTCAGATCCGGTATGGGCAATCACAGCCTGGCTGCTAACGTCCATGTCTCTCACGATAGCCATCCGGCCCTTTATACGTAAGTATCTGAAGCCGGAATCATCGTTCAAACTGGCTGACGAGGATTATGAGGCGATGGACCAGATTGCGATTGTAACAGACGAACTGAATGATCGTAATAACAGCGGCAGGATACGGTTTGATGGCGTTACCTGGCAGGCACGTTCGATGGAGGGACGCATTCCGGCCGGTAAAGAGGTTGTTATTCGTCATCGCGAAAATACAACATGGATTGTTGAATCTATTGGAGGTTCAGAACTTTCATCTCAAAAACTTCAAAACCCGGAGAGGAACTAACACATGTGGTTTGTAACCTTATCATTCATAGCCTTTTTATATGTGATCCTGACAAGGCTTTTTATCATTGTCGAGATGCGCGAAGAGGTGATCCAGGAACGCCTGGGTAAGTACAAGAAAACCCTGAAACCGGGATTCCATTTTATGATTCCGTTTGTTGACCGGGCGGCCTATCGACAGGAGATGCGTGAACAGGTAATTGACGTACCGGGGCAAACCTGTATCACAAAAGATAATATTGAAGTGGTAGTAGATGGTATTGCCTACCTCAAGGTCATGGACTCTTACAAAGCGAGTTACGGGATTTCGAACTACAAAGCAGCTTCAATTAATCTTGCTCAAACAACCATGAGAAGTGAAATCGGTAAAATTACGCTGGATGACACATTTTCTGAGCGAGAGGCTATGAATGAAAACATAGTTCGCGAAATTGATAAAGCCGCCGGACCATGGGGGGTAAAAGTGATGCGGTATGAGATCAAAAACATCCGTCCGTCCAATGAAATTGTGGACACAATGGAAAAACAGATGGAAGCCGAGCGCCAAAAACGGGCTGACATTACTAATTCTGAAGGTTTCAGGGAATCGCGCATCAACGAATCCCAGGGAGAAAGAACGAGCCAGGTACTGATATCCGAAGCCGAGCGGCAGAAACGAATCAATGAAGCAAAGGGACGGGCCAAGGAAATTGAGCTGGTGGCAACAGCTACTGCTACCGGTATCAACCGTGTGGCTGAAGCAATAGCCAAACCGGGAGGAGCTCTGGCGGTTAAAACAAAACTGGTGGATCAATACATCGACCAGTTCGGGGAAATTATAAAAAGCAGTAACATATCCGTTTTGCCGGTTGAAACCGCAAACCTGAAAACATTTTTTGAGGGTGCAGCAGTTGTCAGCGATCACACTAAAAACAGGGCAGAAATTAAAGGGGAGAACTAAGTATGGATATTCTAAATCTTGTTAGTCAGGTACTGTTGGGTATTTTTGTGATTTATCTGACATATAAATTTCTGCAGGCAATCCGGATGGTGCCCAACCAGTATGAGCATATTGTTGAAAGGCTGGGTAATTATCATAAAACCCTGGGCCCCGGATTTCATGCACTGATTCCATTTATCGATAAGGTGGTTTACAAGCAGGATTTGCGGGAAGAAACCATTGAGGTAGAGCCCCAGGAGTGTTTTACAAAGGATAATGTAAAGGTTGAGGTTGACGGAGTAATCTATCTGAGCGTCATGGATTCAGTAAATGCCAGCTATGGGGTTACAAACTACCGATATGCCTCCGTTCAGCTTGCACAAACCACAACAAGATCCGTTATCGGGCAGATGGACCTGGATGAAACATTTGAGGAGCGTGCAAAAATGAGCATGGAGGTTGTCAAGGTTCTCGGTGAAGTAGAGCGTTTATGGGGTATCAAGGTGCACAGGTACGAGATCAAGAATATTGAGACTCCCCGGACGGTGCAAAAAGCAATGGAGCGGCAAATGACCGCAGAGCGTGAAAAACGTGCCGTTATTGCACGTTCTGAAGGACAGCGCGATTCAAAGGTTAATGATGCGCAAGGACGTAAGGAGGAGATTGTCA
Source organism: Rhodohalobacter mucosus (assembly GCF_003150675.1). Classification (NCBI taxonomy): domain Bacteria; kingdom Pseudomonadati; phylum Balneolota; class Balneolia; order Balneolales; family Balneolaceae; genus Rhodohalobacter; species Rhodohalobacter mucosus. Next base: position 269,607 of record NZ_QGGB01000003.1, read on the forward strand.
ATATTTCAGAGGCTGAAATGCAGCGTAGAATTAATGAGGCTGAAGGTGAGGCCCAGGAGATTCTTGCCATTGCAGAAGCTACAGCAACCTCCATTGAGCAAATCGGAGAAGCATTAAGCAATCCGCATGGAAAACAAGCCATGAAATTACAGCTTCAGGAGAAGTATCTGGACGTTCTGAGCGGACTGGGCAAAGGTGAGAATCAGGTAATCCTTCCCAAGGATCTCTCAGACTTCGATGAAGTCGTCGACGGACTATCTCTGAGTGAACTGGATAGCAAGTAAGCGCCCGTTCAACAGTGTAGTTTGTTGAAGCGTACCCTCCGTCGGATTACGAAGGGTATGGGAGTATCGCCTTCAGGCGTGGAGAGATGTTGCGCAGTAAAAATGACATCATCATTGAGTCATTTGAGTCAATTTCACGCACCCGTATCAGCTCAGGATTCCGGCTGGTTATAAAAGAAATTTTCTATCAGCCAGTTGCCCGATTCATCTTTTTTCCATTGAATCAACGCTCTTGAGAGGTATGTCCACTCCTCACCTTCATTGTCAATCCAGTTAACAGAAAAGGTTGCATATTCAACTGCAAGATTGTCGGAGAATGAAATCGATTCAGTTTGATGAGAATACCGGCTTGACTGGTTTGAATCAAACAGCATAGAGTAAAACGCTGCAATGGATTCACGCCCTTCGTTCACCGGTAAACCGTTGGGCACGTGAAGGGCATTTTCCTTAAAAAGAGCTGCACAGGCAGCTGCATCTTCGCTTTCCCAGGCGTCAACAAATTGTTGCCAGTTCGATTCAATTGCAGCCGGGATGGAATCGGCATCTGTTTCCGTATCGGGATTGGATCCTGTACATCCACCAAAGAGAATTAAAGAGACGAGTACAAAAGGGAGGGTATATTTGAAAGTATAGATCATGACATTTCGGATTTGATTCACGAAAATTCACCTTAAGAGGCCGGTGATATTGATATGTCGAAGCTGAACTGCACCATTGTACTTACATTTTTGGATATCCTCAAAAAGACGGGCCTTTTTTTAATCATTTCCTCACTACCGGGTTGCATTTAGAATGTGGATAGCATAGCTTTGAACCCATGAGAAAAAACAACGTAAACAGAATTTGGTGGTGGCCCGGCCTGACATAAATGGCAGTGGCATACCTGTGATCTAATTACGTTAATAAAGGATTTTTTAAAACCCACTGCAGTTTCCTGGAGTGGGTTTTTTTATTTTCAGCATATATGAATTTTGAACAATTTAAAGAGCTTGCACAAAGCTATACAGCCATTCCCGTCTCGCGGCGTATGATGGCTGATGTACAAACGCCTGTCTCGCTTTTTTTATCTATTCGTGAAGAAGCCGTACGGCCTTTCCTGCTTGAATCGGTTGAAGGAGGAGAGCAGCTTGCACGGTACTCCTTTATCGGATGTAATCCGTACCAGTCATTGATCTACTCCAATGGATTGGTAACGCTGGAAAAATCCGGACGTAAAACGGAAACTCTTGACGAGGACTACTTCAGCGCGCTTAACAGGCTAACCACAGTTCACTCCGAACCGAAACTGCCCGATCTGCCCAGGCTTACAGGCGGGGCCGTGGGCTTTTCAGCCTACGATACGGTACGGCAGATAGAGCATCTGCCTTCAGTACCGGATGACGATCTGAGCCTGCCCGAAGCCATCTGGTGTTTTTATGATCAGGTATATGCTTTCGATCACGTGAAACAGCAGATCGTTCTGATGAATACCGTGTTTATAGATGAAAATACGGACCTGGAATCTGCGTTCAGCAAAGCAGAGGAATCACTTGATGAAATGGAAAAAGCAGCTATCCGTTCAGTAAGGACGCAGGGACGTTTTCAGCTTGATGCCGGCCAGCTCAGCAGCAATGTAGAAGAACCCCGATTCCATGAGATGGTGAACCGGTCGAAAGAGTATATATATGAGGGTGATATTTTTCAGGTTGTGCTCTCTCAAAGATTTCATGTTCCCTTCGAAGGAGACCGCTTTACACTTTACAGGGCGCTTCGGATGGTAAATCCTTCACCATATCTTTTTTTCCTGGATTTTGATGATTTTGCACTTGTAGGCTCCTCACCGGAGGTATTGGTGCGTGTTACGGAAAATGAGGTGCGTTTGCTGCCGATCGCGGGGACGCGTCCCAGGGGTGATACGCATGAGAAAGATCTGGAGCTGGAGCTCGACCTGAAGAATGATCCCAAAGAAATAGCCGAGCATGTTATGCTTGTTGATCTTGGCAGAAATGATCTGTCGCGAGTCTGTAAATCGGGCACGGTACATCTTGAGCGAAATCAGGCAATCGAGAGGTTTTCGCATGTAATGCACATTGTGTCGGATGTAGTGGGAGAAATTTCGCCCGGAAAATCCTCCGTGGATGCACTCATGAAGTGCTTCCCGGCGGGAACGGTGAGCGGAGCCCCCAAGATCCGTGCAATGGAGATTATTGATGAGCTGGAACCGACAAAGCGCGGCCCGTATGCGGGTGCGGTGGGTTACTTCGATTTTTCAGGCAACATGGATACATGCATTGCCATTCGGACGATGGTTGTGACCGAAGATTCGGTCTACATTCAGGCCGGAGCGGGAATAGTGGCCGACAGCGATCCCGCAAAGGAGTTCGAGGAGACAAAAAACAAGGCCGGAGCCCTTGTTGAAGCACTGAGCGTAGCACTTGAAATAACTAAATAACAGATAATGGTCGTGAGTCTTTAGAAATTAATTTCCATTCTATAGACTCACGACTCACGACTCACGACTAAATAACATGACCAAAGAAAAAACCATCCTTTCAGGCATTCAGCCATCAGGCAAGCTGCACATCGGTAATTATTTTGGAGCCATGCGTCAGCACATACGCATGCAGGAGGAGGGTGATGCGTTCTACTTTCTCGCAAATTACCACTCACTTACATCTGTTTCGGACGGTAAACGGCTAAAAGAGTACACACTTGATGTTGTCCTCGATTATCTTGCGCTTGGCCTGGATCCGGAAAAATGCACCTTTTTTGCACAGTCTGATGTGCCTCAGACTACGGAACTGGCATGGATACTCGGTTGCCACACACCGGTATCATTGATGGAAAAGGGAGTGGCCTATAAGGATAAAGTAGCCAACGGGCTGAATCCGAATATCGGCCTCTTCACATACCCGGTTCTTCAGGCTGCAGACATTCTTATTTACCATTCACACCTGGTTCCGGTCGGTGAAGATCAAAAGCAGAATATAGAGATTGCGCGAGACCTGGCCGGTAAACTAAACCGTGCCTATGATCGGGAACTGCTGATTATCCCCGAAGAGTATATTGTTAAAAGCGTTGCTACGGTGCCCGGTATCGATGGACGGAAAATGAGCAAATCCTACAACAATACCATTAACATTTTTGATGAAGGCAAGGTGCTGAAAAAGAAGGTAATGTCTATTCAGACCGACTCCACGGCACTGGAGGATCCAAAAGATCCGGACACGTGCAATGTCTTTGCACTGATCAGGCTCTTTGCCGATGACGATACCCGCGAAGAGATAGCCGGTAGGTACAGGGCCGGCGGATACGGTTATGGTCACGCAAAGAAGGAATTACTTGGCCTTATTGAAGGTTACTTTGCAGAAGCCAGGGATAGACGAAAAAAACTCACAGAAAATATGGATTACGTAATCGACGTACTGCGTGAAGGGGGAATAAAAGCCCGTGAACGTGCAGAGTCGGTAATGGAGCCCATTCGTGAAACAACCGGACTATTCAGAAGCTTTGAAATGTAGAAACTGGTAGCATGTATCAAATATCAGGTATCAGGAATCAAGACATTTATTCATTGTCTGATACTAAAGCAGTTTTTCAGTACTGTTGGAAAATCCCGGTCAAAAATCAGATTCGATCTTTTTAATGAATTTAAACAGCATTTTTTGGATTTCTATAAGCGAACCAAGCAATGATTCGAATTCAGTTCAGTATGAACCTGAAAAGTGAATTCACTTGCAGAAACACCCAATTATCAATACTCAATACCCAATACTCATTACACACTAGCTGCAACTCGATACTATGATTTTAATTATCGACAATTATGACTCTTTCACCTATAACCTGGTACACATTGTAGCCGGTGTAACCGATGAGTACCGTGTAATCCGGAACGATGATCTGACCATTGAGGAGATCCGGGAGTTAAAACCCAATAAAATCCTGATTTCGCCCGGCCCGGGCCGTCCCGAGGATGCAGGCGTATCCGAAGAGGTTATCCGTGAACTGGGTCCTGACATTCCGGTTCTGGGCGTCTGCCTTGGGCATCAGGCGATCGGACAGGTATTTGGAGCACGTGTGGTTCATGCGCCCAGCCTGATGCATGGTAAAACATCGGAAGTGTTCCACGACAGACAGACAATTTACGAAGATGTACCAGACGGGTTCACTGCAACACGCTATCACTCGCTCGCGCTCGACCCTGATTCCGTGCCGGAAGATCAGCTTACCATTACATCGACCACGAAAGACGGCGTGATAATGGGTGTTCGCCATAAAATCTATCCCATAGAGGGGATACAATTTCATCCGGAGAGTATTCTGACGGTTGAGGGACCAAAAATTGTGAGAAACTGGTTGCAGAAATCCCTTGAAAAAGCTGCAGTCGGTTAGAATCGTCACAGCAGATGTGAAGAAAGAAAAGTCAAATTTAAGAAGCGTTATCGTGTCACATACATTTACAGAGTATCTGGAAATCATCTCACTGGGTGAAAACCTCACTGAAGAACAGGCTATGGATGCAATGAAGCAGATTCTTGAAGGCCGTGTATCGGGTGAAGAGGTAGCTGCTTTTTTAATGGGAATGCGTGCCAAGGGAGAGACGGTTACGGAGCTTACAGGGTTTGTCAGACAGATGCGTGAGGAAGCCGTGAATGTGGATGTTGACACAGGAGGAGCCGTTGATCTCTGTGGTACGGGCGGCGACAAATCGGGTACGTTCAATATATCCACAGCCGCCATGTTTGTGGTGGCCGGGACCGGCGTGCCTGTGCTGAAACACGGAAACCGGTCTGTATCAAGTAAAAGCGGCAGCTTTGACGTGCTTGAGGAACTGGGAGCCGCTGCGAATCTACAGAAGGATCAAACCGAAGCACTTTTTAACGAGACGGGGATGGCTTTTATGTTCGCCCCCAACTTTCACCCCGCACTGAAATATGTTATGCCGGCCCGGAAAGCGCTGAAGCTTCGCACCTTTTTTAACATGTTGGGACCGCTGCTGAATCCTGCGGATGTCAGAAATCAGGTAATAGGAGCATTCAGCAAAGATGCTGCCGCACATATGATCCAAATTCTGGGAAATCTGCAAACCGAAAGTGCATTCACCCTCAGTTCGCATGACGGCCTGGATGAGGTAAGCCTGACATCTCAAAGTGAAATTTTTGAACTGAAGTCGCACCTTTCACGGGGTGCAACCACGTTTGATCCCCGCTCCCTTGGGTATGAACTGGTGGAACCGGAAGAGTTACTTGGCGGGGATGCGAAAGTGAACGCAGAAATTATTCGAAGTATTCTGAACGGCAGTTCCACAGAAGCACAGCGAAATATTGTTGAAATGAATGCGGCCTTTGCGGTACACGTTTCAGGTGCTGCCGGTACCCTCGAAGAGGCAAAAGCCAGGGCTGAAAAAAGCCTTGATTCCGGTGAAGCCGAAAAAAAACTGAACCTCTTTGTGAAAGAATCCAAAAAAGTTGAAAACCTGGTAAATAAACAATGACTGCTTCAACTTTTGCATATTTAGAATGACGTATTGATTGGCTGACAAATGAACATTCTGCAGAAAATTACAGATCAGACCCGGGAGGACCTTGGGAGACGAAAACGAAAGATCTCACTCAGGGATTTTGAGTCGTTCGAGTTATATGAAAAGCCCGGAAAATCTTTTAATGACGCACTGAGAAAGGAAGGCAGCGTATCCGTTATAGCCGAAGTAAAAAAAGCGTCTCCATCAAAAGGAATCATACGAAGGGATTTTGACCCTTTACATGTCGCTGAAGCATACGTTCAAAACGGTGCCTCCGCGATATCCGTACTTACCGACGAGCCATTTTTTAAAGGTTCTTTAACCTATCTGGAAATGATCTCAAAAATATCCCCTTTGCCGCTTCTTCGAAAGGATTTTATCGTGGATCCTTACCAGGTTAAAGAGGCAAGGGCTTATGGTGCGGATGCAGTGCTGCTGATTGCAACAATTTACGGGGGTAATCAGCTATCTGAACTTCTTTCGGCTGCAAAAGAATTTCAGGTGGAGGCACTGGTTGAGTTTTACCATGAGAATGAGATGAATGATGTTAATTGGAATGAAATTGATATTGCAGGTGTAAACAACCGCGATCTTTCTACGTTCGATGTTGATCTGCATCGTGGCGTAAGCTTGTTGCAGAAAACTCCTGATCACGTTGTCAGGGTATCGGAAAGCGGCATACATAAACCGGGTGACCTGAACGTGCTCTACAATAACGGAATTCACTCTGCCCTGATAGGAGAGCATTTTATGCGACAGCCCGATGTTGGCGAAGCCTTGAAAAAGTTACTGGCAGAGTTTGAGGAACTGAAATCCGACGCGTATAAGTAATTCAAAATGATCACAGGCACGCACCAAAAGCACTAAAAAAAGTTGTAAAAGCATATGTTCGCAGACCCTGAAAACAGAACAAAAGTTAAAATATGCGGGCTTACCACACTTGAAGATGCACGATTCTCTTCCGGTGCGCTGGCCGATTTTCTCGGATTCATATTCTATCCTGATAGCCCGCGTTATATTGAACCGGCGAAAGCAGGAGCCATCATCAACTGGATTGAAGGCCCGGATAAAGTAGGTGTTTTTGTAAATCAGCCCCTTGACGACGTGAACAGCATTGCAAGACAAACCGGAGTAGATCTTGTTCAGCTCCACGGAAACGAATCGCCTGAATATTGCGAACTTGTTGAAAAACCGGTTATCAAAGCTTTCCACATTACACCGGATAAATCGGAAGCCGATTTGAAAGAGGAGATAGAGGCCTATGCTGACATCGCAGACTACTATCTTTTTGATTCAAAAACAGACAGACTTTGGGGCGGAACGGGAAAAGCGTTTAACTGGCAAATTCTCAAAGGGATTACGGATGAAAAACCCTTTTTTCTTTCAGGCGGACTAAACACGCATAATATCAGTGAAGCCATTAAAACCGTAAAGCCGTTTGCTGTTGACCTCTCAAGCGGCCTGGAGGAATCGCCCGGACTTAAGGATTTTGACAAGATTGAAGCTTTTTTCGAGGAGATGAGAGGTATTTGGGAAGAACAGGAACTTTAAAACAGATTTGAGTCATGAGTATTGAGATGTAAGAGATCACCCCAATACTCATGACTCCGGACTCAAGACTCAAGACTAAACCATGAAATACACAGCACCAGATAAGAAAGGATATTTCGGAAAGTATGGCGGAAAATTTGTGCCCGAGATACTTATCCCGGCTCTCGAAGAGCTTGAGGAAGCGTACAATGAAACCCAGAACGATCCGGTATTTCAAAAGGAGTATCACGATCTGCTTCAGGAATATGTTGGCAGGCCCACCAAGCTCACCTATGCAAATCGGCTAACCGATCACTATGGACGTGCAAAGATCTATCTGAAGAGAGAGGATCTATGCCATACGGGAGCACATAAGATAAACAATGCCATCGGGCAGCTTTTACTGGCGATGAAAATGGGCAAAAACAGAATTATTGCTGAAACCGGTGCAGGTCAGCACGGGGTTGCAACAGCCACGGCTTGTGCCAAGTTCGGGTTCGATTGTGTGATCTATATGGGAGCGGAAGATATGGAGCGCCAGAAACTGAATGTGGACCGTATGCGTCTTCTGGGTGCTGAGGTACGGTCTGTAGAGAGCGGCTCCAAAACCCTGAAGGATGCAACCAACGAGGCTATACGCGATTGGGTAACCAACGTTGAAAACACGTTTTACATAATCGGATCGGTTGTAGGCCCTCATCCTTATCCAATGATGACCCGCAACTTTCACAGGGTAATTGGTGAGGAGACGAAAAGCCAGTTGCAAAAAATGGAAGCAAGAGATCCTGACTATCTTATTGCCTGCGTGGGTGGTGGGAGTAATGCCATAGGTTTTTTCTACCCGTTTATTGAGGATGAAAACGTGAAAATGATTGGCGTTGAGGCGGCAGGTCTCGGTGCAGATACAGATCAGACGGCAGCCACTCTTACAAAGGGAACACCGGGTGTGCTGCACGGTTCCATGAGCTATCTGCTCCACGATACAGAGGGACAGATTCAGCTTGCGCACTCCATCAGTGCAGGACTGGATTATCCCGGTATAGGTCCGGAACACTCTTTTTTGCACGACACAAAAAGAGTTCATTACTATGGTGTAACGGATCAACAGGCCATGAATGCGGTGAAGCTTGTATCGGAGACTGAAGGAATAATTCCCGCAATTGAGACCGCACATGCGTTTGCATACCTTGACACGCTGATGCCGCTTACCCAAAGGGATGAAATCGTGGTTGTGAACTGTTCTGGCAGGGGTGATAAAGACATGAAAACCATATCAGAGTGGTTCCGAAATCAACAGGGTCCGGCAGAGGGTTAAGGTGAATCCGTTTTAAACATCAATTCCGCTTATTTGCGAAATCATTCTTCAGGAGAATGTATTAAACCACTAAAATACAGGTATCAACAGATGGAAATGACCACGAAATCATCCCGTATACAAAACGTATTCGACAACCGAACGGGTGAGGAGAAAATCATGTCTCTTTTCATCACGGCCGGATACCCGGATCTGGAATCGACTGTAGACCTGATTCTGGGATTCGAAAAGAACGGTGCAGATCTCATTGAACTCGGAATGCCTTTCAGTGATCCGCTGGCCGACGGCCCCACTATTCAGTATGCCAGTAACGTGGCAATCAAAAACGGCATAACCATGAAGAGGATTTTTGACATGGTTCGTGCGGTGAGAAAAGAGTCGGATATACCGATTATTTTGATGGGCTACATAAACCCGGTGATACGATTCGGAGTGCAAGACTTCTGCAGGGAAGCTGCTGAAGCGGGTGTTGACGGTCTCATCATACCGGATGCACCCCTTGAAGAGTCATCCATTATTTCGAAAGAAGCCAAAGACAATGGGCTTGACATCATTTACCTCGTAGCACCCAACTCCACAGATGAGAGAATGAAGAGGGTGGATGCACAGAGCAGTGGATTCGTATACTGTGTATCCGTAACCGGTGTAACAGGTGCAAGAAGCGGTGAGGAGGTGGCTAAATCGGTAGAAAAATTTATCGAACGGGTGAAGGAAAATGTTAAAATAAATCCAAAGCTGGTTGGTTTTGGTATCAAAAGCCATGATGATGCAAAGATGATAGCCAGGGAAACCGACGGTTTTATTGTTGGCAGTGCTCTGATCGATGCTATCCGGAAAGACTATCCGGATCAAGAATGGATGGCAAACGTATTTGCGTTTGTGAAAGAACTCAAATATGGAAATATTGAAGGATAAACACTATTATAATACTAGTATGAAAAAAGCACTGTTTTTAATTCCTGTATTGGGGGCTTTTATTCTGGCTTCCTGTGAGAGTGATTACCGTCCGGCCTCTATAGGCAGCATGGATGAGATCATTGTTGTGATGGATTCCACTTCATGGGACAGCGAAACTGCTCTGGCGATTGAAGAAACATTTGGTGCTCCAATCCGCACAATACCCTATCCGATAGAACCGAAGTACAAACTCACCTACAGGGATTTTCGAACCAACGATCAGCTGGACAGGATCCAAGAGTTTAAGAACATCATTTTTGCAGCACCTATCGATTCAGAAAACAATATAGCCAGCTTTATCCGGGCTATACTGAGTGATGATGTGGAAAACCGTGTGCGTTCCGGCGACAGTTTCGCTTTTCCGCTGGAGGATCAGTGGATGAGGGATCAATGGACGTTAATACTCAGCTCAACCAGCGATCAGGAACTGGCGGAGAAAATAAGAAATGCGGACCAGTCCCTGGTCGGCCATCTGGAGTCAAGAAGCATCGACCGGCGCACAGCTGAAGTGTACAGAAGGGGAGAACAAACCGATCTGAATGAAATGCTTTGGGATAATTACGGATGGCAGGTAAGAATGCAGCACGATTACATCCCCGTAATTGACACAACGGATGCGGTTGTATTTGCAAGGTATCTGCCGGATAACAACAGAAGAATGTGGGCCTGGTGGGCCGATGAGATCAGTGATTTTTCCGTGGTTGATCAGGAATGGATCAACACAAAGCGTGATTCGCTGATGCAAATATATATGCAGGGAGAAAGAGACAGTTCGTACGTAACCACAGACTATCGCCGGCCAATTGAAATGACGGCCGTGGAGAGGGACGATCGAATTGTGGGATATGAAACGATGGGCATGTGGCAAATGGTAGGCAATTTTATGGGAGGCCCGTTTGTGAACTTCACCTACTTTGACCCCGAAACAGAGCGGCTGTTTATGGTAGAGTACTGGCAGTTTGCTCCCGGAGTAAACAAGCGCCGGTTCATTCGTCAGTTCCAGGCAATGGGACGGACCTTTGAGGCTGACTCAACCTGGAATACAAATCAACAGGATGAACAACCCGTCGCAAATGCAATATCGGTAAGAGACTAATTGGCGGTGCATTTACTCAGTAGACCGATTTGACTGATTTCGGGCAGTTTTACTTTTGATTCTCCAGATATGCCTTGAAAATCCCGTCAAGCGTTGTATCAAAGTCACTGACCGGAACCGGCGTAAAAGGCGACCCCGTTAAGGTAGAGAACAGTTCCGCATAGCGCTGATAAATACTCCATCGGAACGAATCCGGCAGGTCGGGCAGTGTTTGGCCTTCAAGGCCCTGAAAACCGTGTTCCATAAGCCATTCTCTGAGAAACTCTTTCGATAACTGTTTTTGGGGTTTGCCCTCCTCCAGTCTGCGTTCATATCCGTCAGCATAGAAGTACCTTGAAGAGTCGGAGGTATGAACCTCGTCAATCAGCGTAAGTTCACCTTTGTAGAGCCCGAATTCATACTTGGTATCCACCAGAATCAACCCCTGTTCGGCGGCTACGCGGGTACCTCTTTCAAAAAGCCTGAATGCGGTGTTGCGTATCTGGCTCCAGAGTTCCGGTTCAACGATTCCTCTCTCAAGTATTTCCTCTTCCGCGATATCCTCATCATGGCCTTCGGTTGCCTTGGTTGCGGGTGTGAGAATAGGCTCATTGAATTTTTCATGTTCTTTCATCCCCGGAGGCAGCGTTACACCGCAGAGTTCTCTTTTACCTGATTTGTAGGTGCGCCATGCGTGGCCCGTGAGATACCCCCTAACCACAACTTCGATGGGTATCAGGTCACAATTCCTGGCAATCGTCACGTTGGGATGCGGTACGTCAATAATATGTACAGGAACAATATCGCGTACCTTATCAAAAGAGAATTCTGAGAGCCTGTTCAATATCTGCCCTTTAAAGGGGATGGGCTGCTTCATGATGTGGTCAAAAGCCGAGATCCTGTCTGTGACCACAATTCCAAGAATATCCTCCTGCAGCCGGTAAACGTCTCTTACTTTACCGCGATAGGGCCGTATTGGAGTGGAGGCATGGGTTGATTCAATGCAATTCTCCAGAGCTTCCTGCATTTCTGCCATCTGATCAGTACAGATTTATGATTTTTTAGGGTTGTTCGTTGAATTTCGAACCACGAGAACCGGGTCGATAGTTGTCTGTACTTTTTCGTCGGATGGATGGCGGATAATTTCAGCCAGGCGTTTGGTGGCCATCACGCCTACGGAGTACATTTTTTGATCAATGGTGGTTAGATCCAGGTATTTTGTAAACTTGATATTGTCGTAACCCATCAGGCCGATATCATCCGGAACCCTGATGCCAAGTTTATTTAGAGCGTGATAGGCACCAATGGCCTGCGTGTCATTTGAACAGAATATGGCATCCGGAAAATCACCAAGCTTGTCATATTTGTAGATGGCTTCAAATCCGGCCTCTTCCGTAAATCCTGCATGTTTGGTGCTGTCGCCCGATAGAATAAATTTCTCTTCAACCGGCATTTTGAACTCTTTCATGGCATCCAGAAATCCAATTTTCCGGTTATGCGATGCTTTTGTTTTAATGGCAGGTTCAACCAGGCCGAGACGCTTATATCCCTGTTTAATCAGGTGCTCCCCGGCCATAAATCCGCCCTTCAGGTTATTGAGTTCGAAATAGTCGTAGTTGGGATGTGAACTGCCAATCAGTACAATCGGTACACCGGAGGAGTCAAGCTGCTTGTGGATATCATCATCAATGTCAATGCTGATGGTGATAATGGTATCGGCCGTTCCCCGGTTAAAAAAGTTTTCAATTCCTTCCTTGGGGTTTTTGGAGCCTGTGTTGTAGATCACAATATCCAAGTCCATTTCCGCAATCTCATCCTTTACCCCCTTAAGAACCTCATTGTAGTAGGGTGTCGTAAATGATGGAACGGCTATTGCCAGCATCTGAGGTTCGCGGCTGGCAAGTTTTCGCGCACTCACCTGCGGACGAAAATTCAGCTCAGCAATAACTTCATTAACCTTATCCTTGGTCTTTTTTGATACGTTCGGTGAATTATTCAGAACCCTGGAAACGGTGGATATAGCTACCCCGGCTCTGTTGGCTACCTGGTAAATGGTAATTTTTTTATTTTTAGCTTTCATCAGGTTAGAGGGCTTGACGGATAAATATTTTATGAATAATGCGGAAAATACTTTTAAATATCTTGAAGTTAAAATTACAGTTTAAAATTTATGAGGATGCAAAAATTTGAAGAGCGGGAACTATTTGAGTGATGTTATACATTGCTTATACTGTAATTCAACGCGAAGCCTATGACAAGCCTGCTTAAACTCCCGATAACCATGATCCGGCCGATCTACGAAAAGACCAGCTTCCACCGGTCTGTTATCACTGAACTCGAAGATGAAAACCTGATGCAGGCCTATGCGCACTGCCGCGCCATCACCCGGCATCATGCCAAGACGTTTTATATGGCAACGCGTTTTCTCCCCAACCACAAGCAGCGCAGTATTTTCGCAATTTACGGACTTTGCAGATATCTTGACGATCTGGTTGACGAAAGCGAAGACCTGATTAATCACAAAAAAATCAGTCACCTCGAAGTGGAGGAGAAGCTGGACCGATTCCGCACCCGCCTTATCAATACGTATCGCGGGTTTGAGCAGGACGATCCTATCCTGACTGCATTCTCAGACACTCTCAATACGTATAAAATTTCCATAGATCTGCCGCTGCTTCTGATGGAGGGCGTGATGTCGGATCTTTCAAAAAAACGATACAACACATTTTCAGAACTCTACGACTACTCCTATAAGGTTGCATCCGTTGTGGGGCTGATGACGAGTGAGGTTTTTGGCTATACGGATAGTAAGGCACTGGATCACGCTGTTGACCTGGGCGTGGCCATGCAGCTCACCAACATACTTCGCGACGTTGGTGAAGATTTAAAACGAGACAGAATTTATCTGCCCGCGGAGGATTTAAAGCGGTTTGGGATTACGGAAAGGGACCTGTTTTCCGGAAAATTATCACCTGAATTTATAAAAATGATGGAATTTCAGATTGAACGGGCACGTACGTATTACGACAGTGCTGATCTGGGGATTCCAATGCTGAATCGGGACAGCCGCATGCCCGTTTGTCTTGCACGCGAAAATTATTGCCGCATTCTCTCAAAGATTGAAGAAAACAATTACAATGTATTCGACAGGAGGGCATACCTTAACTCCACTGAAAAGCTCTCGATTGTACCCCGGGTAATGATCAAGCTTCGGTCTGCTTGATATCATAAATCTAATCTTATTAGCTGGAAAAGCGCTTACAGAAGATAAAATTTTCCCTATCTTCAGGTAAAACAGATCGGGAAAATAATCTTAAGAGATAATATGCAGCGCGAATACATCAAATGGAAAAGCCCCAGCCTGGGCAGGGATATGGAAATGCTGATTTTCGGTAAGGGAGGAACGCCCGTACTAGTATTTCCAACAGATCACGGCCGTTTTTATGAATGGGAAGATCAGGGTACGGTCGACGTTTTCTCCGAACAGATTGAACATGGATACAACCAGTTTTTTTTCGTCGATTCGGTTGCGTCTGAAAGCTTCCTGAACAAAGACGTGGATCCGTATACCCGTTTAATGAGAGAAGAGCAGTACGAACTGTACATTATTGATGAGGTTCTGCCCTATATCAATGATGAGAACAATAATCCATTTGTGATTGCCGCAGGGGCGGAACTTGGTGCCTATCAGTCGCTTCGTCTTGCCCTGAAAAACCCGGAGCTTTTCGACAAGGTCATATCCATTTCAGGCTACTATGATATCAACCTTTTTCTGGATGGATTTAAAGACGATAACAGCTACTATAATAATCCAGTCGAGTTTATCCCGAATTTGAACGATGATGCGATTCTCAAGTCAATTTCATCTTTAGATCTCAGATTAATCAGTTATCTTAATGATTCACACAAGACCGAAACATTGAAGATGAGTGATATTCTGTGGATGAAGTTTCTTCAGCACGATATAACCGTATGGAAAGAAGAGACATCCAACCCATGGGCACTCTATCCGATAATGCTCAGAGAAAATCTGATTTAATCTGAAAATGGCTGAAATTAAGAAAGTGTTGATCGCGAACAGGGGTGAAATCGCCCTGCGCGTGATCCGATCATGCAAAGAAAAAAATATCTCAACCGTAGCTGTCTATTCCGAGCCGGACTCTCAGTCCCCGCATGTTCTGGCTGCCGATGAATCTGTGTTAATTGGTAAGGCTGCCTCTTCAGAAAGCTACCTCGTAATGGAAAAAGTGATCGAAGCGGCAAAACGGACAGGTGCCGACGCTATTCATCCGGGATACGGTTTTTTAAGTGAAAATGCCGCATTTGCCGAAATGTGCGGTAAATCGGGTCTGATTTTTATCGGCCCGAAACCCTATGCAATTGAAGTGATGGGTGATAAAACCCGTGCAAGGGAACTGATGGCAAACGCAGGTGTTCCGTATCCTCCCGGAACCGAATCCGCTATGACCGATATTGATGAAGCCATGGAGATCGCTGACGATATTGGCTATCCGATTCTGGTAAAAGCGGCGGCAGGCGGCGGCGGTAAAGGAATGAGAATTGTTTCGGACAAGAGTGATTTTGTGAGCAGCGTCAAATCAGCAAAATCCGAGGCGAAAAATGCATTTGGCGATGACCGAGTTTACATTGAAAAATATCTGGAGGAACCGCGGCATATTGAGTTCCAGATTCTGGCCGACAGCCACGGTAATGTTGTGCACCTGTTCGAACGTGAATGTTCCATACAGCGGCGTCATCAAAAAGTAATTGAAGAGGCCCCGTCCTGCGTTCTCACCCCGCAACTCAGGGAGGAGATGGGCAAGGCAGCCGTGGAAGCTGCAAGGTCGTGTAAATACGAAGGCGCAGGAACGGTTGAGTTCATGGTGGATAAACACCTGAACTATTACTTCCTGGAAATGAACACAAGGCTGCAGGTTGAGCACCCCGTAACCGAATTGATTACAGGACTCGACCTGGTATCGCTTCAGATAGATATCGCGGAGGGCAAAGAGCTTCCGTTCAGCCAGTCAGACCTTTCCATAAACGGACACGCCGTTGAGTGCAGGATTTATGCTGAGGACCCAGAAAACAATTTTCTGCCGAGTACGGGTCTGCTCAGCCGCCATCGCATACCGGCAGGGCCCGGAATCAGGGTGGATGCCGGTGTTGAGGAAGGTCAGCCCGTAACCATCAATTACGACCCGATGATATCGAAGCTTTGCGCCCATGCAGAGAACCGTGAGGCAGCCATTCAACGTATGCTGAGGGCCCTCGGGGAGTATGAAATTTCCGGTGTCAGGACTACCATACCATTCTGTACGTTTACGCTGAATCATCCCGCATTCCGAGAAGGAGATTTTGATACGCATTTTGTGCCGGACCACTTCACCGGACTGCCCGTTTCGGAAGAAAGAGAATACGCTCTTGCCGCAATTATAGCTCCGCTGATTCAATCGGATGATGCCGGCTTGCACCGGGAAAGCTCAAATTCCCGCACATTGCCGGCTGATGACCGGACCAATTGGTGGGTGAAAAGGAGAGTCTGATTGTGAAATCTGATCAGGCGTTGTTCAAACAGCTGCAGAACCTGCTTACAGAACAGCAAAACCCGGAGAGCGAAAAGATCGACCTGGCTGATGCAAGAACAATCGTCGGGATAATCAACAACGAAGACAAAAAGGTCGCTTTCGCGGTTGAAGAAAGGCTCGACGTGATCGCACGCGCAATTGATGCGATTGCTGATGGGCTGGGTAAAGGAGGAAGGCTTCTCTATTTTGGTGCGGGTACCAGCGGAAGACTGGGTGTGCTCGATGCTGCAGAGTGTCCGCCTACATTTGGCACGGATCCGGAAACGGTGCAGGGGTTCATTGCCGGCGGAAAGGAAGCGATGTTCGTAGCGCAGGAAGGGGCTGAAGACAGCGAGGCCTTTGGTGCGGAAGAGGTACAGCGGCAAAACGTGTCGTCGAAAGATATTGTAGCGGGACTGGCAGCCAGCGGACGCACACCCTATGTTCATGGCGCGGTAAACGAAGCAAAAAGGCTGGGTGCAGTAACTATCTTTCTGACAACCGTTTCCGCAGATCAGGTAGAAATTGATGCAGATTATATGATTGATGTTCCGGTAGGCCCTGAAGTAATTATGGGAAGCACCCGGATGAAGAGCGCCACCGCTCAGAAAATGGTGCTGAATATGCTGACAACCGGTACAATGATCCGGCTGGGAAAAGTATTCCGGAACGTAATGGTAGATCTTCAGCTCACCAATAAAAAGCTTGAAGAGAGGGCAAAACGAATTGTAATGATGCTGGCAGGCATTGATTATGATGAGGCTACAGACTATCTGAATAAAGCAGATCATCATGTAAAAACGGCCCTTTTAATGGCTCTGACAGGCCTCGGCAAGGAAGGTGCAGAAATCAAGCTTCGCGAACATAATGGCTTTATCCGCAGTGCGTTAAAAGAATATCAGAAATAATTTTCAATGTAAGAATCTTTTAGCCGGTCATTATCGTTAGGATGCCGGAAGTATGATATTTCTCTGCAGTAAATAAGGTTCATAAACCCCATACACAGAAACTGTTGTTCAGCACCAATAAAAAATCGAAACAGTCCGAAACTGACTACAGACAGCGTTTTTTGCTGTCGGTTGTTATCGTGGAGGCACTGATCCTGCTGTCGATCCATTTCTGGCCATCATCGGAATATATTCCGCAACTTGATTTTGAAATTCCCGAACAGGAAAGAGTGTTTCTGGACGAGATACAGATTACACGGCAGCAGACCTCACCGCCTCCGCCGCCAAGGCCTATGGTTCCGCGTCCGGTTCCCAACGATGAGATTATAGAAGTGGACATTGAGATTGAGATGGATCTTGAGATTCCCGATCTGCCCGAACTGGAAGACGGATTCGGGACCGGTGAAACGGGTGAGGAAGAGCGGATTGTAAGCAATCCACAGATACCCCCAACGGTTGTTCGAATTGTAGAGGCAACCGCACCTTCGGAGGTGCCCGAAGAGTATAACGGAAAGCTGGAGATGATCGTCAATTTTCTCGTGGATACGGAGGGACGAGTGGAGGAGGTGAGCATTATGGAGATTCGTCTGTATGACGACGAGGGCAATTATGAACAGCTTCCTTTTGTGCAGTACGGCCTGATGGATGCGGTGCTCAAGGCGGCCATGCAGTGGCGGTTTCGCCCGGCCCGGCAGGACGGTGAGGTGGTCAAGGCATTCACCCGTCAGAGATTTAACTATTGAGCGCCATTGCGCATTGAATTAGGTGTTTCAATACGGTATCTTTTGCGCTCTTGTTGATCAGAGTTCAGTTGCTTTGAAAGAGGCAGCCTGAAAACTTCCCCGGAGAGGTGCCAGAGTGGTCGAATGGGCTCGCCTGGAAAGCGAGTGTGCCGTCAACGCGGTACCGAGGGTTCGAATCCCTCCCTCTCCGCACTTAAAAGATTATTTCAACCCTGTCACATTAAATCCAGACAGGGTTTTTTTATCCCTCCTCATTTCATTCTCTTTCAGTCTCCGGTACGGTCGTGAAACCGTAAAAAAAATCCGGCACCGTTTAGGCACCGGATTTATATGTAATATGGGGCAATAATGAGTACTGAGAACACAAAATCTATTCTGAATCGGGTAAAGGGACATTGACTGCTGAATTCCGGGTGATATCCGGACCCGATAGAGGCTTGTCTGAATGACTGCTGCCGTTTAAAGGAACCAACAGCAGAATGAGTAAAAAAAGAACTGAAAGCACAAAACCGGCTACTGCACGAAGAAGCCTTTCCCTGATTGTATAATGCATTTCAAATGATGAATTTTTTTCCTGATCCTTCTATAAAGATCAATCGGGAGTCCATTCGTTGCAGAAAACTTCCGAATTTTAATATTCATCGGAATTGTGTGCAGAGGCATGCGGTTATAAAAGAACCGCTCTAACATCCCAAAAACCGGAGCCGATTTTGATTCAACTGGCCATAATTGAGATCATTCTTCTGATGATGGCGCTGCCGCTAAGCTATGCCATGGCATACTGGATGAGAGAACTTTCAAAACCGGATTTCAGGGATGATATTCAGTCGGAGTTTTTGAGAGAGTGGAACGGGGAACCGGACGATGAATATTATGCCTGGCTGCGGCTGAGAAACATGTACAGGCAGAGAGATTCGCTTCCAAAGCACATCCACTACATTCAGGATCAGATCAGCAAAGCAAACAAGCGCTCTATGCTGTCGGGTTATTCCGTGAGTGAGAAGGGAAAAGTTACCGAGAACCTTCGTACAGACAAAGACAATAGCGGCGAAAAAATGAGCGGCTGATTGTCACTACGGCAGCAGCTCTTCGGACCCGACAAAAATCGCACCCTTGCTCTTCATGCCCTCCCATGCTTCATCAATTGAACCGTCCAGGTCTATTCCGCGTACTGCATCCGTCACCACATTCATTTTGAAGCCCTCGTCAATGCCGTCGAGCACCGACCATTTCACGCAGAAATCGGTTGCAAGCCCCACGGCATAGAGGGAGGTTATACCCCGCTCTTTCAGGTATCCTGTGAGGCCGGTGGTCGTTTCCTGGTCATTTTCATAAAAGGTAGAGTAGGAGTCAATCGCTTTTCGGAATCCTTTCCGGATAATCACCTGTGTTTTGAGGGTATTCAGTTCAGGATGAAATTGAGCACCTTCAGAACCCTGTACACAGTGGTCAGGCCAGAGTACCTGAGTGCCGTAGTCCATTTCAACCGTATCATACGGTTCTTTACCCTCGTGCGATGATGCAAACGAGTGGTGGCCCTCCGGGTGCCAGTCCTGCGTTTGTATTACAATATCAAAGGTGTCGATAAGCTGATTAATCACCGGAACAACTTCGTCACCATCGGGAACGGCAAGGGCCCCTCCAGGACAAAAATCATTTTGAACATCAATTACGAGTAGTGCTTTCTTCTCTTTTTGAGTCATGGTCGCAAGGGTCAGGTTTTATGAACTTTCATAAGTACATCTCTTATTTCCATTACGCTTGAACTGATTCCCACTTTGTAGATGTGCGGGAATTCAAGCCTTTTAAATTCACGCTGCAGTTTATCCAGGCGCTCTTTCCTGTAGGCTGAAATTGCTTCGATAGTCAGTTCAGGCGTCAGTATGTTTCCTTTTTCTATAACAGGAAGCATGATCTCTTCGTGCCTTCTTCGCCTGACGTCACTCTTTTGAGCCGGAAATGTGGGATGATGCATTCGCTCAATCACTTTTTCATCCTGCAACAGTATGGCGTCGCCGTAAAAGGTGCCATCCTCATTGAGATAACGGAATATTTTCTTTTTTCCGGGCAGCGTGATTTTTTCAATGTTCTCGGAAATCTTGAGCTTGGGTTCACCGCCGAATGAACTTAGTTTGTAAACGCCGTCAAGAGCAGGAGACGGGTGCCCCGTAACCAGTTTGGTTCCCACTCCAAATATGTCAATGGGAGCGTCCTGCGTTCGCAGACTTGTGATCACCCTTTCATCGAGCTGGTTGGAAGCGGCAATTTTCACGTCATGAAAGCCGGCCTGATCCAGCATATTGCGCGCCTTTCTTGAGAAGTAGGCCAGGTCGCCGCTGTCGAGGCGGATCGCTTTCAGTGAATACCCTTTTTCCTGCAGTTCCTTTGCTACACGGATGGCGTTTGGCACTCCGCTTTGCAGAGTATCGTAGGTATCAACCAGCAATACGGTATCATCCGGATAATATTTGGCGTAGGTCCGGAAAGCAGTCAGTTCATCATCAAAGGATTGAACCCAGGAGTGTGCCATGGTACCGCCCGCGGGTATATCAAAACGTCTTGCAGAATATACGTTAGACGTACCGTCGAACCCGCCGATCATGGCAGCCCGCGTGGCATGAATACCTCCCAGTCCCTGAGACCTTCTCAACCCGAAATCCAGCACTACGGATTGTTCCCCCGCAGCCACCTTGATTCGGGAGGCTTTTGTGGCTATAAGGGACTGAAAATTCAAAATATTGAGCAGTATCGTCTCAATGAGCTGCGTCTCCAGTAAATTGCCCTCAACTCTCAGGATGGGTTCGCCCGGAAAGATAATTTCGCCTTCCCTTACGGAGTAGATGTTGCCCTTGAAGCTGAAATTTTCAAGGTAGCTGATAAATTCATCGGAAAACTTCTCACGGCGAAGGTATTCTGTCTCGGATTGGCTGAATGTAAGATGCTGCAGGGTGTTGATCAGCTCCTGGAGGCCTGCAAATACTACATATCCGCCTTCAAATGGTATTTTTCTGAAGAAATAATCAAAACTGGCTCTTTTTTTATGCATTCCGGCCAGATAATATCCCTGAGCCATAGTGAGCTCATAATAGTCGGTGTAGGTAGCCGGATTGTCTATGTACATGTAGCGCCTGTGTTGATTTCTTTCTGTGACAGTGAAAATAGCAAAGCTGCTCTATAACCTAAACCCGGCGAAGCAGTTATTTTAACTGTTATGTTTCATACTGTTTTTGGTTGACTATTTTTAAGATTTGTTATTATTACAAATTCTTTTTTGGTTATGAGAAAGACCCATAACCCACTGATATGTAGTTATTTATGTTTAATCCTTTTGAGTGATCACCGGATGATCTGCAGGCGGGATAAGATGGACTTGAGGAAGACGATGGACGATGAGCGATGTTTGAAGTGAAAGGTAGTTACAGGGTCAGCTTGCAGCATTTTTGCCACCTGTAGCCTGTAGCCTGTAGCCTGAGCAAAAACTTTCAAAACAGCCATGATAAATTCACGTGAACAATAAAAATGGCTATATTTCGGGTTGTTCTGAAATAAATATTCCGGCATACCATTTTGCGCCCACTACAGATCTCCGCTTTTATCATCTTACTCCTGTTTCTTTACGGATGCGCCACTCCAATGGGGCCGAGCGGCGGAGAACCGGACCGTACGGGACCGGTTATCATCGGCACATCGCCTGAAAATGGTACCACAAACTTTGATGGAGATGAGATCAGCTTTGAATTCAATGAATTCATAGACAGAAATTCGTTTCGCAATAACGTAAGTATTGAACCGGATCTTGCGATTGAACTCGATTACAGTTTTCGAAGAAAGACGGCTACCGTAAAGTTTCAGGATGATCTTCCTGAAAATACCACGGTGGTTGTAAAAGTGGGAGTGGATGTAGCCGATGCAAGGCGAAACGATATGGGCGAATCGTTTGACCTCGCGGTATCAACGGGTGATGTGCTTGACAGCGGTGAGGTAACGGCAAAGGTACTTGATGCACGGACGGGAAGCGGAGAAAGCGGCAAGCGGGTTTTTCTGTATCGCGAACCGGTAGATTTTTCGGAACGGGCGATGTATGTGGCTCAATCCGATACAGCCGGCAGCATATCATTTGGATATCTGAGTGAGGGAATATACCGGGCCATCTGGGTGGATGACCTGAACAGAAACAGAATCTGGGATCCCGAACGTGAACCGGCACAGCCTTTTACTGAAGAGGAATTCCGTGTAGTACAGGATCAAACCATCGATCTTGGCTCACTCTATTACCTGGTTCCGGATACCACCGCACCCGCAATTGATGGGGTGGGGCTTCTGTCTGAGAACCGGCTCCGTATCAGGATGTCGGAAAACGTAACCTGGGATGAGGAATCCTATTTTTCAGTGACGGATACCCTGGGCAACGAATTTACTCGGGCCTATCCGCTTTATCTCTCTGAATCTGATCCGGGTGTGATGTTCGCCCAGTCTGTAAATGCACTTACTGAAGATTCCGTATTCACGGTTCAGCCCAATGGGTTCACCGATAATGCCGGTAACAGCCTGACAGTGAGAACAGACCCGTTTATAGGATCGTCTGAACCCGACACTACCGCTTTACGTACGGTTTCACACAATTCAGGAAGCGGCTTGTTTCCGGACGAATCCCTTGAAATTACCTATACCCGATTCATTGACGATGAATCGGTGATTGATTCTTTACTTGTATTTGAGGGTGATCAGATGTTCGATAACTGGCCCGCAACTGAAATTGATCGTCATATTCTGCGAATCTCTCCGGCTGAAGATGTCTGGGAAAGCGGGCTTCGCTACGAGTTCAGAGTGTGGAATCCGTGGGACCTTGCACGTGAACAGATCAATCCCGAATTCTGGCAGCGAAACCAGCTGGGCGGCATTGAAGTTTCTCTTGAAAACGTGCGCAGCGATGAGAGCAGACGATATATTCAGATCAATGACGCAGAAAACAGTATCCGGGTTGACTCCGTTTTCACGGGAAATGGCCCCATACTGATCGATAATCTCCCTCCGTTGACCTATAACATCACCGTATATGAAGACCTGAATGACAATGGCAGCTGGAACTCCGGCAGCATAACACCTTTTGAAGCGCCCGAACCCTACACAGTAAGAAGAAATGTGCCTGTCAGGGAAGGATTTACCTCCGAAGTGACGGTGGAATTCTCTGTTTTCGGAGCCCGCAGTGATTCAACCCAAACAGAACCGGAAATCAGTTCTGAGTCAGTCATAGAGGAATCGGAGAATTAAGGCTAAACCGGAAAAAACTCCCGGAATTGCCGTAAGAATGTAAACAATTAATTAACTAATGAGCCGAAACGGTCCGCTTGTCAGTATATGATCCCGATTGGCAACTCATCTTGCCCGGTATCTCGGATTTTGCTTCAGAATCCTTATCTTTGGAATCGCTTCCATGACGTTTAGTAACCATAATTTGATCATCAACAGTGAACCAGAAAGCAGTAAAAAATAAAAGCACGGATTCCGATAACCGACCTCAGGTACCTTCAGAGTACACACCGGTACATAAAGTACGATTTGTGACAGCGGCCAGCCTTTTTGATGGCCATGATGCAAGCATCAATATCATGAGGCGTATTCTTCAAAGCAGCGGAGCTGAAGTGATACATCTGGGCCACAACCGTTCCGTGCACGAAATTGTACACTGTGCCATTCAGGAAGACGCACAAGGCATTGCCATCAGCTCTTACCAGGGCGGCCATATGGAGTATTTTAAGTATATGGTGGACCTTCTTCGCGAGAATGACGCTTCCCATATCCGGGTGTATGGCGGTGGAGGTGGCGTAATAGTAGGCAGTGAGATTAAGGAACTGCACGACTACGGCGTTTCAAGAATCTTCTCTGTAGAAGACGGCAGTACGATGGGATTGCAGGGAATGATCAATTACATGATGAAAGAGTGCGATTACGATACCAACGAGCTTTCGCCTGCTCCCGTTGAACGGATATCACAAAAAGACACGGTAGCGGTTGCGCGATCCATTTCCGCGCTGGAAAATCATCACGAGAACCTGATTCGTTTTGAAGGGGATAAGCTGATGGCAGGCGATGAGGTCCTTTCAGCAGAAGATGGACAAATGATTCCGGTTCTGGGGATTACAGGTACCGGGGGTGCGGGTAAAAGTTCACTCACTGACGAGATCATCCGTAGGTTTCTGACTGAATTTGATGACATCACCATTGGCGTTATATCCGTTGATCCGTCCAAGCTGAGAACCGGTGGAGCACTTTTGGGCGACAGAATCAGAATGAACAGTATTGATACGGAACGCGTGTTCATGAGAAGTATGGCAACGCGTAAATCAAACAAATCGGTGAGTGATGCTGTTAAGGGAACAATAGAGATCTATAAAACTGCCGGTTACGATTTGATCATTGTTGAGACAAGCGGTATAGGTCAGTCAGGGGCCGAGATTGTGGATATTTGTGACATTCCGATCTATGTGATGACGCATGAGTACGGCGCAGCCACCCAGCTTGAGAAAATAAACATGCTTGATCTGGCAGAGTTGGTGGTACTCAACAAATTTGAAAAGAAAGGTTCTCTTGATGCACTGCGCGATATCCGCAAACAAATTCAGCGAAACAGGGGAGAGTGGCACTCGAAACCTGAATCGATGCCCGTTTATCCGACAATAGCGGCTCAGTTTAACGATGAGGGAGTACACAGACTGTTTTCCTCAATTGCAGATCGCATCAATCACCATTTTCCGCTTGATTGGAAAACGAAACTCTATACAAATTCAACACCTGCAGAAGACCTTCATACCCAGGCCGTTATTCCGGGTAAAAGGCAGAGATACCTCTCTGAAATAACTGAAACTCTTCAGAATTATCATCAGTGGGCGGATCAGCAGGTTGAAATAGCTGAAAAACTAGACCAGGTTCGCGGTACCATCAGCCAGATCAACAGCTGGAACCCCGACGACAGGGAGTTGCTGCTTTCAAGGCTCGAAGAGATGGAGGAGCACTGGAGCGTTAAGCTGGATCCTCTGCCTGTCAGGATATTGGAGGGATGGGACGAGCTCTATTCAAAATATCGTCAGGACACGTTTGATGTAAAGATTCGCGATAAAGTGATCAAGAATGAACTTTTCAGGGAATCACTAAGCGGAACCAAAATTCCCCGAATTTCGCTGCCGAAAACCAATAATCTGGGTGAGCGGCTGAAATTTGCACTTAAAGAAAACCTGCCGGGATACTTTCCATTTACTGCAGGGGTATTTCCGTTTAAAAGAGAGGGAGAGGACCCAACCCGTATGTTTGCCGGCGAAGGAACACCGGAGCGTACAAACCGCAGGTTTCACTACGTAAGCGAAGGAATGCCGGCCGCAAGGCTGTCAACAGCTTTCGATTCGGTTACGCTCTATGGAGAAGATCCCGACCACAGGCCTGACATCTATGGCAAAATCGGCAATTCTGGCGTCAGTATCTGTACGCTCGATGATATGAAGAAGCTCTATTCCGGCTTCGAACTTACTGCACCGACCACATCTGTATCGATGACCATCAACGGCCCTGCACCCATGATTCTGGCCATGTTTATGAATACGGCCATCGATCAGGAGGTGGAGCGATATCTGAAACAGCATGGCGAATGGGATGCAGCCAAAGAGAAAATGCGAAAAATTTTCAGTGAAAAAGATCTACCGCAACCGGGTTATGAGATGGATCTACCGGACACAAACGATGGTTTTGGGCTGGGAACACTGGGCATCAGCGGCGATCAACTGGTAAGCAGGGATGTTTACGAGAAGATTAAGGCCGATACTCTGCAGGTAGTCCGCGGAACGGTTCAGGCAGATATCCTGAAAGAGGATCAGGCGCAGAATACATGTATTTTTTCCACCGAATTTGCCCTTAAAATGATGGGGGATGTGCAGAAATATTTTACTCAGAATCGTGTCAGAAACTACTATTCGGTATCGATATCGGGCTATCACATTGCAGAAGCCGGTGCCAACCCCATTACGCAGGCTGCATTTACGCTTGCAAACGGCTTTACCTATGTAGAGTACTATCTATCGAGAGGGCTGAACGTGGATGATTTTGCACACAATCTGTCCTTCTTTTTCAGCAACGGACTCGATCCGGAATACGCTGTGATTGGACGCGTGGCGAGGAGAATATGGTCGGTTGCCATGAAGAATAAATACAGCGCAAATGAGCGGTCGCAAAAGCTGAAGTATCATATACAAACCAGCGGCCGGTCACTTCATGCTCAAGAGATCCAGTTTAACGACATACGCACTACGCTTCAGGCCCTGATGGCTATCTATGATAACTGTAACTCGCTGCACACCAACGCATACGATGAAGCGATAACCACACCGACCGAGGGGTCGGTACGCAGGGCTCTGGCCATACAGCTTATCATCAACAAGGAACTCGGGATGACAAAAAATGAGAACCCGCTGCAGGGTTCCTACATTATTGAAGAACTTACGGATCTTGTTGAAGAGGCCATCCTCACCGAGTTTGACAGGCTGACAGAGCGCGGAGGAGTGCTGGGGGCTATGGAAAGTATGTACCAGCGCGGAAAAATACAGGAAGAGAGTCTTTACTATGAATCACTTAAGCATTCTGGAGAACTGCCCATTATTGGCGTAAACACCTTTAAAAGCGATGTAAAAAGTGAAGAGGAAGAGAGAGAAATTGAGCTGATAAGGTCAACCGAAGATGAAAAACTACAGCAGATCAACACGCTTCGTGCATTCCAGAAACGTAATGAGAAAGAGTCTGAAGAAGCCATCCAACGGCTGAAGCAGACCGCAAGGTCGAACGGAAATCTGTTTGAGGAACTGATGGAAACCGTAAAAGTCTCTTCATTGGGTCAGATATCCCATGCCCTGTATGAGGTAGGGGGGCAATACCGTCGGAATATGTAAGTTACCCCGAATCAACACCGGAACTTTTCAGAAAATGTCCCGCTTTCCCAAGGGTTTACTTCATGGATGTTCAGCAGGGCATTCCCTAAGCAGACTAATGCCATCATCCCACTAAAAGTAGTGAACCGGAAGGAACCGGCGTTTTATTTTGGCCATCCTGTATCAGACGGTCTCACGTTTTGTCAGAGAGGTGTTGCGTACCGGTTGGCTGTGGACGCGGAGATCAGTCAGCCGTAGCAAGCAGACCTTTTAATCTT
Organism: Rhodohalobacter mucosus; assembly: GCF_003150675.1. Taxonomy (NCBI): domain Bacteria; kingdom Pseudomonadati; phylum Balneolota; class Balneolia; order Balneolales; family Balneolaceae; genus Rhodohalobacter; species Rhodohalobacter mucosus. The sequence continues at coordinate 296,715 of NZ_QGGB01000003.1, forward strand.
TCTGCACGAACCGAAACGGGACTATTGGGATACTCATCCAGAATTGTATCAACGATCTGCCGGGATTCATCATTTAACCCTGCTTCCCTGTAGGCTTCTGCTGCAGAATAAAGATTCAGAGGTGTAGTTGAGTCATTCTGATCCCAGTTGGCAGCACGCTCAAACATGGAAGCAGCTTCCTCGTACCGGCCAAGTTCAGACAGTATGGTTGCATGCAGCGAGATAGGGCTTACGCCAACCACGCCTTCGGGAACTTCGTAGTTTTGAATGTGCATCAGGGCCTCTTCGTACATGCCAAGCTCAAATTCGGATGCGGCTGCATAATAAAATGCGAGATTTCCCGCAGTGGTGTTTCCGTAGTTATCTGCAATCTGAACGAAACCCAGTGTAAAGTCTTCTTCGCTTCCGTTCAGTGCAATTTCATAATTACCCTGCAGATACTCCTGTTCTGCAACACTCAAAAGCTCCCTGGCTGTCTCCGCCTGCTGGGAACTTCGAATTACATAACCGACAACGAGCCCTATGATCAGAACGATGGCTATACCACCTCCCCACACAGCAGCCTTGTTCTGGTTATAGAAGTGCATGATTCGTGAGGAATATTCAATCAGCAGATCCTGTTCCAGATCTTCCTTGGATAACTTTTTACTCATCGGTTTTGGTGGTAATTAAACAGGGTTGAGGGTATCTAATTCGATTCGTTTTCAGATTGGTAAAGGTATCACTGTTTGGCGATTTGTCCAAGTAAAAACAACCCGCACGGCTTTATCCGAGCACTCCGTGATGCAGTGAGTAAACGGTGTCGCACCGGCGTGCAATGTCGTTTTCGTGGGTAATCAGAACCACTGAAACCCCTTCGGTTTCGCGAAGTTCAAAGAGAAGCTCAAGAATAGACTCCGTATTCTTCTCGTCAAGATTACCGGTTGGCTCATCAGCGAGAATGATGGATGGGTTGTTCATAAGAGCGCGGGCCATGGACACACGCTGCTGCTCTCCGCCGGATAGTTCAGTCGGGCGATGCTCAAGCCGCTCTTTGAGGCCGAATCTGTCAAGCAGATCTGCTGCGCGTTCTGAAGCTTTGGAATGTCCCGTACCTCCAATTAGAGCAGGCATCATAACATTTTCAAGGGCCGTAAACTCAGGAAGCAAATGGTGAAACTGAAAGACAAATCCAATATGCCTGTTTCTGAGATCGGCCAGTTTTTCAGGTTTATGATTGTAGATCGAATTTCCGTGCCAGAAAACATCGCCTGAATTGGGCCGGTCCAGTCCCCCCAGAATATGAAGCAGCGTACTTTTACCGCTTCCGCTGGAGCCTACGATGGAGATCAGTTCCGATCGGTTTACGTTCAGGTTCACGCCCCGTAGAATTTGCAGATCTTCTCCGTTTGACTTGGATTTATACTTTTTTTCAATATTCCGGCACTCCAGCACAGTTGTCTTTTCCATATTGAACTGAGTTAAAGGCTGTTGGTAAATTCTGGAAAAATGACTGGCTCAATATGGGTGCACTTAGCGCTCTCCGGATCAATCTGAAGGGATACACCGCAAATGCGATTGTCTTTGTCGGCTATCTTGTACTTCTGGGGAGTACCAAGCGTAAATCTGCGTATGGATGTATCTTTGTCCATTCCGATAACCGAGTCGAACGGCCCTGTCATACCGGCATCTGTCAGGTATCCGGTTCCACCCGGCAGAATACGTGCGTCATTTGTCGGAATATGCGTGTGGGTACCGATTACGGCAGACACTTTCCCGTCAAAATTCCATGCAAAGGCCAGTTTTTCAGCCGTGGCTTCCGCATGAAAATCAACGAAAACGATATCGGTCTCACTTTTTATTCGTTCAAGCGCCCATGTACACGTACTGAACGGATCATCAATTTGCGGCATAAACGTTCTGCCCTGCAGGTTGAGGACCCCTATTTTAAGTCCGGAAATACCGGTATCATAGATGCCATACCCGTACCCTGCATTACCTTTCGGATAGTTGAGAGGCCTCAGGAGCTTCTCGTCCGTTTTCATGTATGGAAAGATCTTCCACTTGTCGAACGAGTGATTGCCTCCCGTAATTACATTTACACCGATATCGTAAAGCCGCTTAACAATATGCCGGTTCAGGCCCCGTCCCTCATGTGAATTTTCTGCATTGGCAATAATGAAGTCCGGCTCATATTTATCGCGGAGAGGGGGAAACATGGTTTCAAGAAGGTTAAGCCCCGGTTCGCCTACGATATCGGCAATAAAAAAAAGACGTAATGGCTTGGCCATTGTATATTTGAACGTGAAGGTTTTCGAATGTCAGTCAGAATCTGAAGAGAAAATATGGAATGGACGGTTATACGTAAACCGAAACGGTGATAAAATGACTTACGCTGCCGGCCAGAACAAAAAGATGCCATATTCCATGTGCGAGAGGGTGGTACCTGTCAAGAACATAAAATATAAGTCCCATTGTGTAAAACAGACCACCAGCCACAAGCAGGGAAAACCCTGGTGCGGGGAATACTGATGTGAGCGGTTCTACAACGGTTACCACAAGCCAGCCCATCAGCAAATAGATAACAATGGGTAAAATCCGGTGACCTTTCCTGGGCAGCAGATCTATTACGATTCCAAGCATTGCCAGACCCCAGACTACAGCGAATAGTGTCCATCCCAGTTCACCCCGCAGTGTTACCAGCGTAAAGGGGGTATAAGTGCCTGCGATGAGAAGATAGATAGCAATGTGATCAAATTTTTGGAAAATGCGTTTTAATTTTCCACGCATGCTGTGATAGAGAGTGGAAAACAGATAAAGCAGCAGCAGTGTGGTACCGTAGACGGCAAAACTGATTGTTTTCCAGATATCGGGCTGCTGCAGGGAGAGATAGAGCAGAATAAAGAGACCGGCAGTTGCCGCTATGGTTCCCGCCAGATGAGTGTAGCTATTGAATCGTTCGCCTTTATACAATGATATAGGGTTTTAAGTAAGTGGGTGTGTGTGGGTACAAACGTACTTTTTTCCGTTTGCGTGCCTTGCTCTGTAAATCAGCTGATTTCCTGTACAAAACGTTCAAGCTGCTGGTTTACCTGATCCATTAAATCACTCTCTTTCCCTTCGATATAATCATACTGTGACCTGAGTTCAAAAACCTCTTCCGCTATGCTGAGACAGGCGAGGATCATAATTGTTGAATCGGGCTGATTGGAAAGCTGGTTTCTGTACGTTTTAAACTTGTCGTCGACATACTGGGCAATTTTGCGTGTATTTTCAACCTCACTGTCTTCCACTTTGAGGGGAATCT